>NZ_CP121659.1:2460000-2767500 GCF_029714365.1 Sinorhizobium terangae | reverse complement strand
TGGGGAGACCACTCTCCAAGCCTAAGTACTCGTGCATGACCGATAGCGAACAAGTACCGTGAGGGAAAGGTGAAAAGCACCCCGACAAGGGGAGTGAAATAGAACCTGAAACCGGATGCCTACAAACAGTCGGAGCCCGCAAGGGTGACGGCGTACCTTTTGTATAATGGGTCAACGACTTAGTGTGACGAGCAAGCTTAAGCCGATAGGTGAAGGCGCAGCGAAAGCGAGTCTGAACAGGGCGTTCAGTTCGTCGCATTAGACCCGAAACCGAGTGATCTAGCCATGAGCAGGTTGAAGGTTGGGTAACACCAACTGGAGGACCGAACCCGCATCTGTTGCAATAGATTGGGATGACTTGTGGCTAGGGGTGAAAGGCCAATCAAACTCGGAAATAGCTGGTTCTCCGCGAAATCTATTTAGGTAGAGCGTCGACCGAATATTGGGGGTAGAGCACTGGATGGGCTATGGGGACTCACCGTCTTACTGATCCTAACCAAACTCCGAATACCGGGGAGTACTAGTCGGCAGACACACGGCGGGTGCTAACGTCCGTCGTGAAAAGGGCAACAACCCTGACCTCCAGCTAAGGTCCCCAAGTCATGGCTAAGTGGGAAAGGATGTGAGGATCCCAAAACAACCAGGATGTTGGCTTAGAAGCAGCCATCATTTAAAGAAAGCGTAACAGCTCACTGGTCTAAATAAGGGTCTTTGCGCCGAAAATGTAACGGGGCTAAAGCCATGCACCGAAGCTGAGGATGTGCCGCAAGGCACGTGGTAGCGGAGCGTTCCGTAAGCCTGTGAAGGGATACCCGTGAGGGGTCCTGGAGGTATCGGAAGTGCGAATGTTGACATGAGTAACGATAAAGAGGGTGAGAGACCCTCTCGCCGAAAGACCAAGGGTTCCTGCTTAAAGTTAATCTGAGCAGGGTTAGCCGGCCCCTAAGACGAGGCGGACACGCGTAGTCGATGGGAACCACGTTAATATTCGTGGGCCTGGTGGTAGTGACGGATCGCTTAACTTGTCTGGACTTATTGGATTGTCCAGGCCTGGACGCGGTCCCGGGAAATAGCTCCACCGTATAGACCGTACCCGAAACCGACACAGGTGGTCAGGTAGAGTATACCAAGGCGCTTGAGAGAACTGCGTTGAAGGAACTCGGCAAATTGCACGCGTAACTTCGGAAGAAGCGTGACCCTTTTGTACGCAAGTATGATGGGGTGGCACAGACCAGGGGTAGCGACTGTTTATCAAAAACACAGGGCTCTGCGAAGTCGCAAGACGACGTATAGGGTCTGACGCCTGCCCGGTGCTGGAAGGTTAAGAGGAGGGGTGCAAGCTCTGAATCGAAGCCCCAGTAAACGGCGGCCGTAACTATAACGGTCCTAAGGTAGCGAAATTCCTTGTCGGGTAAGTTCCGACCTGCACGAATGGCGTAACGACTTCCCCGCTGTCTCCAACGCAGACTCAGTGAAATTGAATTCCCCGTGAAGATGCGGGGTTCCTGCGGTCAGACGGAAAGACCCCGTGCACCTTTACTATAGCTTTACACTGGCATTCGTGTCGGCATGTGTAGGATAGGTGGTAGGCTTTGAAGCAGGGACGCCAGTTCCTGTGGAGCCGTCCTTGAAATACCACCCTTATCGTCATGGATGTCTAACCGCGGTCCGTCATCCGGATCCGGGACAGTGTATGGTGGGTAGTTTGACTGGGGCGGTCGCCTCCGAAAGAGTAACGGAGGCGCGCGATGGTGGGCTCAGAGCGGTCGGAAATCGCTCGTCGAGTGCAATGGCATAAGCCCGCCTGACTGCGAGACTGACAAGTCGAGCAGAGACGAAAGTCGGTCATAGTGATCCGGTGGTCCCGCGTGGAAGGGCCATCGCTCAACGGATAAAAGGTACGCCGGGGATAACAGGCTGATGACCCCCAAGAGTCCATATCGACGGGGTTGTTTGGCACCTCGATGTCGGCTCATCGCATCCTGGGGCTGGAGCAGGTCCCAAGGGTTTGGCTGTTCGCCAATTAAAGCGGTACGTGAGCTGGGTTCAGAACGTCGTGAGACAGTTCGGTCCCTATCTGCCGTGGGTGTAGGAATATTGACAGGATCTGTCCCTAGTACGAGAGGACCGGGATGGACATATCTCTGGTGGACCTGTTGTCCTGCCAAGGGCATAGCAGGGTAGCTATATATGGAAGGGATAACCGCTGAAGGCATCTAAGCGGGAAACCCACCTGAAAACGAGTATTCCCTTGAGAACCGTGGAAGACGACCACGTTGATAGGCCGGGTGTGGAAGTGCGGCAACGCATGAAGCTTACCGGTACTAATCGTTCGATCGGCTTGATCGTTCCCATTGCTTATGCTCATCATGGATGCGCATCGCAATTCTTTGTCCTCACGCTGTCGGCCTTCGGCCGACGCTGCGGACGGCGCGCCAGACGACTGGCGGCTCGGTCTCTGCCGGCTGCTGGAGTTGTTCGGATAAGACGCATGACGTGTTCAAAACGAAGCAATCGCTTCACCAGCTTCTCGACAATTTGCTCCCCTCCGGGGAGCAACGCTTGCGCTTTGCCGACCTGGTGGTTCTGGCGGGGTGGCTGCACCCGTTCCCATTCCGAACACGGCCGTGAAACGCCCCAGCGCCGATGGTACTTCGTCTTAAGACGCGGGAGAGTAGGTCGCTGCCAGGTCTGCAAATCGCAAGATAAAACATCTTCTCTCACAAACGCCGGCAAACGGCGAAAACAACACAAAACAAAAACGAAAGTTGACGCGGGGTGGAGCAGCCCGGTAGCTCGTCAGGCTCATAACCTGAAGGCCGCAGGTTCAAATCCTGCCCCCGCAACCAACAAAAACCCCCGGTGCCCAAACGCCCCGGGGGTTTTGTCGTTCCCCCGCAGCCACCGCGCAGACCTCCGCACAGACCGACCACATCGCGGTCGATGCGCTCTTGTGTTTGCCTCAGCACTCAACCCCAGCCTCTCTGCACGTTTCTCAGCCGCCGCAGGAAGCATCGCCCATCGATGCCATGATGCTGGCGATCGTCCGCCGAAGCGATGGCCGGCGTCTGGCGAACTCGCCAGATTTGTTCGTGGGATCGTTGAGGCTGGCTTGGCGGCTTCCGTTGTGTGATCCTTTCGATACGTCCTCCTTTTCCAGAACGGCGATCGCCGTGGCGCTCGTTGCTGAGATGCCCCGGAAATTTGCGGCCGCGAATGGCAGTGTTGAAGCAGGGCAGCAAGCCTAATACTTCCTGTTAAGCTGCCGCGCGGCGCGTCCCGAAATTGTTGATCCTGCTGTCGGGTCAAAGTATTCCTTTTGTCGACAAGAGGATTTGCCAAATGACCGACACCGACAACAATTCCCTTCCAGAACGAAAGCGCGGCTCCGGCGTGAAGATGGTCTACGACGTCCTCCGCGACGAGATCCTCGATCTGGTTCTGCCGCCCGGCAGCCCGATTGACGAGGTGCAACTGGCCGAGCGTTTCAAGCTCTCACGCACCCCGATCCGTGAGGCACTGGTGCGGCTGGCAGGGGAGGGGCTGATCGACACCCTGCCGAACCGATCGACGATGGTGTCGAACATCGATTTCCTCAACCTGCACACTTTCTTCGAGGCGCTGGTGCTGATGTATCGGGTGACGACCCGGCTTGCGGCGGAGAATCACCGTCCGGAAGACCTGCCGGTCATCCGCGGGTTCCACGAAGATTATGCGGCTGCCGTCCAGTCGCGTGACGCGCTGGCCATGATCGCCACCAATGCGGCATTTCACGCGGCAATCGCGGAGGCCGGCCGCAATCCCTATTTTACCGGCCTGTTTCGCCGTCTACTCGATGAAGGACGGCGGATTCTCCGCCTTTACTACCAATCCTATGAGGAACAGTTCCCACAGCGCTTCGTCGACGAGCACGCGGAACTCATCGCGGCGATTGAAACGCGCGACGTCGAGGCGGCAGATCGTCTCGGCAAGGCGCACGCCGAGCAGATCGTCGAACAGGTGCAGAAGCTGTTCACCCGAACCAACAAGCTCGACATCGCCCTGTAGTGGCCTTGTATGTTTCTTGTCGACAAATAAAATACAAGACGCTATTGTCAGTTTCGAAGGCACGGAAGCGGAGCCCGTAGGCTCGCCGGTGCCAGCGAGACAAGCCAAGAGGAGTTTCAAATGAAGGCGAAGATTTTCTCCGGCGTCATCCCTGCGCTGATGACCCCCTGCAAGGACGACCGCACCCCGGATTTCGACGCGCTCGTGCGCAAGGGCAAGGAGCTGATCGGCCAAGGCATGTCCGCCGTCGTCTATTGTGGCTCGATGGGTGACTGGCCGCTCCTGACGGACGCACAACGGATGGAAGGCGTCGAGCGTCTGGTCAAAGCCGGCATCCCGGTCATTGTCGGCACGGGCGCCGTCAACACCGCTTCGGCTGTTGCTCATGCGGCCCACGCCCAGAAGGTTGGTGCGAAGGGCCTGATGGTCATCCCGCGCGTGCTTTCGCGCGGCACGGTTGTCGCCGCGCAGAAGAACCACTTCAAGGCCATTCTCTCGGCTGCTCCGGATCTACCGGCGGTCATCTATAACAGCCCCTATTATGGCTTCGCCACCCGCGCCGACCTGTTCTTCGCACTGCGCGCCGAGCATCCGAACCTCGTCGGGTTCAAGGAATTCGGCGGCGCCGCCGACATGCGCTATGCGGCCGAGAACATTACCAGCCGTGACGACGGCGTCTCGCTGATGATCGGGGTCGACACCGCCGTGTTCCACGGCTTCGTCAACTGCGGTGCAACCGGCGCGATCACCGGCATCGGCTGCGTGCTGCCGAAAGAAGTCATCCATCTGTGCAACCTGTCTCAGGCAGCCGCCGAGGGCGACGTCGACGCACGCCAGCGGGCGCTGGAACTGGAGCAGGCGCTCGCCGTGCTTTCCTCCTTCGATGAAGGCCCGGATCTGGTTCTCTACTTCAAGCACATGATGGTGCTGAAGGGCGACAAGGAATACACGCTGCACTTCAACGAGACCGACGTGCTGTCGGAAAGCCAGCGAGGCTATGTCGAAGCCCAGTTCAAGCTCTTCAACACCTGGTACGCCGAGTGGTGCAAGCTTCCGGGCGCCGTACAGAAGTACAAAGCCTGATCGCCGCATCGGCCCTCAAAACAGAAGGCCCTCCAATCGGAGGGCCTTCTCGTTGGTGGCTTCGATTTCGAAATCGATCATCGTGCAGCAATTCAAAATGCCACAGCGACCTTTACGCGTCCGATGGACGCGCCCCGCAGTAGACGTGCAGACGCATTATCTTACGCGACGGCGTCCAGTCCAAGGGCGAGGAGTCGGTCGAGCTGGTCGATCTCGGCCTGTGTCAGGACGACGCCCTCTGCCTCGGACGTGGCGCGCGCCGCGAAGCGCCGCTGCGAGGGGAGGCGGGCCCCCTGGCCGGCGATCGCCTCGAACAGAACCTCCGCGCGTGCAAAGGGATTGCCCGGCCGCCCGGCCGCGAAGGCCTCCGGCGAGAAGGCGACGATGAGTTCGCCGTGGAACGGTGCCAAGGTGGTCGTGCCGAGGTAGTCGAGCACTTCGGGGCTCGTCAGGTCGCCGATCATGATGCCTGCGAGAAGCTCGATCATCGTTCCGATCGCCGAGCCCTTGTGGCCGCCGAACGGCAACATGGCGCCGGCGAGCGCCGCATCAGGATCGGTCGTCGGCTTGCCTTCCGCATCGATCGCCCAACCTTCGGGCAAGGGCTTGCCCGCCCGCCGGTGCAACTCGATCTCGCCGCGCGCTGCAACCGAGGTCGCGAAGTCGAAGACATAGGGCGGCTTGCCTTCGCGCGGCCAGCCGAAGGCGAAGGGATTGGTGCCGAGCAGCGGTTTGTTGCCGCCGGTGGGTGCCACGGTCGCATAGCTCGGGCACATGACGAGGCCGGCTAGTCCTTCTCCCGTCAGTCCTTCGACTTCGGGCCAAAGCGCCGAGAAATGCGTGCAATCATTGATGACGAGTGCGGCGAGGCCGAGCGCCCGGGCACGTTCGGCCAGCACCGGCAGGCCGAGTTCGAAGGCCGGATTGGCGAAGCCGCCCTTGGCGTTCACCTTGACAATGGCGGAGCCCTCATGCTTTTCCAGCTCCGGCACAGCTTCCGGCTTCACTTTGCCCGCCTTCACTGTCCGCAGAGCCCCTTCGATGCGATAGATACCGTGCGATTTGCAGGCATCGCGCTCACCGGCGACGATCACGCGAGCGAGCGCCCCGGCCTGAACGCTGTTGAGCCCCGCCCTGCGGAAGATCGCCTCGACGCGCTCGTGCAGTACACTGATCGAAAGGGTTGTGGTCTCGCTCATGATATTGCCTCTTGTCGCTACGCCGGCGGCGGTTGATATCATGCATACAAACAGTATACAAGGTTTCGACAGCTGCAATTCGTTCGCGGGTTGATCTTTGCGAAGCACCCGATTTTCTGAGAAAGGAACGTCAGATGGCCTTTACCCCAAAAGGAAAACACCTCGTCGCCGGCGAATGGCTCGAGGGGGCGGGCACCTTCGCCTCCGCCCCGGCCCACGGCCCGGTGCATCACTTTGCCGTTGGCACCGTCGAAATGGTGAACCGGGCCTGCGAGGCGGCCGAGGAAGCCTTCTGGAGCTTCGGCTATTCCTTGAGGGCGGAGCGCGCGGCCTTCCTGCGCGCCATTGCCGATGAGATCGAAGCCCGCGCCGATGCCATCACCGAGATCGGCAGCCAGGAGACCGGCCTGCCCGAGGCTCGTCTGCAGGGTGAACGGGGACGCACCACCGGGCAATTGCGGTTGTTTGCCGACCACATCGAAAAGGGCGAGCACCTGGACCGCCGCTTCGACGCGGCGATGCCGGACCGCCAGCCGGCGCCGCGTCCGGAGATCCGGCTCATCCAGCGGCCCATCGGTCCGGTCGCCGTCTTCGGCGCCTCGAACTTCCCGCTCGCATTCTCGACAGCCGGCGGCGACACCGCCGCGGCGCTTGCCGCAGGCTGCCCCGTGGTCGTGAAGGGCCATTCGGCGCATCCGGGCACCGGTGAAATCGTCGCCCAAGCCATCGAGGCGGCGATCCGCACGACCGGCGTTCATCCCGGCGTGTTCTCGCTGATCCAGGGCGGCAGCCGCGAAGTCGGCCACGGCCTGGTGCAGCACCCACTGATCAAGGCCGTCGGCTTCACCGGTTCGCTGGCTGGCGGCCGTGCGCTCTTCGACCTCTGCGCGGCGCGGCCCGAGCCGATCCCGTTCTTCGGCGAACTCGGCTCGGTCAACCCGATGTTCCTGCTGCCGGAAGCGCTGAACGCCCGGGCGGAGACGCTCGGCCAAGGCTGGGCCGGCTCGCTGACCATGGGCGCCGGCCAGTTCTGCACCAATCCCGGTATTGCCGTGGTCGTCGATGGTGCTGCCGCGAACCGCTTCACGACAGCCGCCGTAGAGGCGCTCGCCAAGGTCGCGCCGCAGACGATGCTCACCGACGGCATCGCGAAGGCCTATCAGGACGGGCAGGCGCGCTTCGCAAGCCGAAACGCCGTCAAGCCGCTACTCGTCACTCAGTCCTCCGGTCGTGCCGCATCGCCCAACCTTTTCGAGACGACCGGCGCGCGGTTCCTCTCGGATCATGCGCTCGGCGAGGAGGTCTTCGGACCGCTCGGTCTCGTGGTCCGGGTGGGCTCGCTCGACGAGATGGAGCAACTCGCGCGCGGTTTCGAGGGACAGCTGACCGCGACCATCCACATGGATTCCGCTGACCTGGACGCGGCCCGGCGCCTGCGCCCGGTGCTTGAGCGCAAGGCGGGGCGGGTGCTGGTCAACGGCTTCCCGACCGGGGTCGAAGTGGTCGATTCGATGGTGCACGGCGGACCCTATCCGGCCTCGACCAACTTCGGGGCAACCAGCGTCGGCACTCTGTCGATTCGACGTTTCCTGCGTCCGGTGGCCTACCAAAACATGCCGGAAGGCCTGCTGCCGGAGGACTTCCTCGGCTGATCCAAACGGCGCGCAAGCAATAAAAGGAGCTTTTCCACAAGGGAAAGCTCCCTTTAATTGCGTCTGGATGCCAGGCTATATACTTTTTGTATTTTTCTTGTATTTTTACAATTGATTTGTGCTCTCCAATGCGGAATAGTGCGCCGCCGTAAGACGGCACACCATTCCAGGGAGAGAGAGATAATGAAGACCTCGGTGCTTGCGTTCGGCCTCGTTGCGGCCACAGCTTTGACCAGCCCGGCCCATGCCGACAAACTTGACGACATCATTGGCTCGGGGACCCTGCGCTGTGCAGTTGTGCTCGACTTCCCGCCGATGGGTTCTCGCGACGAGAACAACAATCCGATCGGCTTCGACGTCGACTACTGCAACGACCTTGCCAAGGCACTCGGCGTAACGGCAGAGATCGTGGAAACCCCGTTCCCGGACCGAATCCCCGCTCTCATGTCCGACCGTGTCGACGTCGGCGTTGCCTCGACCTCGGACACGCTGGAGCGGGCCAAGACCGTCGGCATGACGATGCCGTACTTTGCCTTCGAAATGGCCGTCACCGCCAACGACAAGTCGGGCATCAAGTCCTTCGAAGACATGAAGGGCAAGGTCGTCGGTGCGACGGCAGGCACATTCGAAGCGATCGCGCTGGAAAACCAGGTCAAGGCGTGGGGCGCCGGTGAGTTCCGTCCGTACCAGACGCAGGCTGATGTCTTCCTGGCGCTGAGCCAGGGGCAGATCGATGCAACGGTCTCCACCTCGACGGTGGCGCAGGCCAATGTGAAGACCGGAAAGTTCCCGGGCATCTCCGTGGTCGGCAAGGCGCCGTTCGATACCGATTATGTGGCGCTCTTCACCAACCGTGAAGAATACGGCCTGATCAACTACCTCAACCTGTTCATCAATCAGCAGGTTCGCACTGGCCGCTACAAGGAACTCTACGAAAAGTGGGTTGGCGGCGAGGTGCCGGAGCTGACGGTCAACGGCGTTTATCGCTGATCTAGCCGCTTCTCTGGCGGCGCGAGGCCTGCTGCATGGTTCCTTGAATCGTAGCCGATTTAAGGAAAAAACATGCAGCAATTCAAAGTGCTACAGCGTCCTTTGCGCGTCTCATAAGACGCGCGGCGCTGTAGCCTCGCGCCGCTATTCGTTTCCGAAAAGGCGAGACGAAAATGTTCAGTTATACCTTCCATTGGAACCAGGCGCTGAAGGCCCTGCCGCAGATGCTCGACGGAGCGCTGATCACCTTGCAGGTGGCGCTGCTGTCGATGGCCATCGGCCTGGCACTGGCGCTCGCGCTGACGGCCTGCCGCCTGTCCGGGAACCGCGTACTCGGTGGCTTTGCCACCGCCTGGGTCGAGATCGCCCGCAACACCCCGGCACTGTTCCAGATCTACATGGCCCATTTCGGCCTCGGCAATTTCGGCATCCATCTCAGCCCCTATACGGCGCTGCTCGTCGGGATCGCCTTCAACAATGCCGGCTACCTTGCCGAGAACTTCCGCGGTGCGCTGAAAGCCATTCCGGACACCCAGACGCGCGCCAGTCGCTCGCTCGGGATGACCCCGGTGCAGGCCTTCCGCTACATCGTCCTGCCGCAGATGCTGCGCGTTGCATTCCTGCCCGTCACCAACCAGATGGTCTGGGCGATCCTGATGACGTCGCTCGGCGTCACCGTCGGCATGAATTCCGATCTCGCCGGTGTCACCCAGGAGCTGAACGCGCGGTCGTTCCGCACATTCGAATTCTTCGCCCTTGCTGCCGTGATCTACTATGTCATCGCCAAGGCCGTGACGCTGGCGGCGCGCGCGCTCGCCTCGCGCATGTTCCGCTACTGAGAAAGGTGAGAGATGTTCAATACCGCCCTCACCATAAGTGACCTCGGCTTTCTCGCGCAGGGTGCGTTGATGACGCTCGCGGTCACGGCCGTCTCGGTCGCGGCCGGCACCGTGCTCGGTGTCATCTTCGGCGTCGTGCGTAACCAGCTCGGCACCTACTGGTCGGCGCCGCTCACCTTCGTGCTCGACGTCTTCCGCTCTGTGCCGCTGCTGATCCAGCTCGTCCTTGGCAACGCGTTCCAGTCGATCGCCAAGCTCGGCTGGCCTCCGTTCACGACGTCCTGCGTGGTGCTGTCGCTCTATACGGCGGCCTATTGCACCGAGATCGTGCGCGGCGGTATCGCCTCGGTGCCGCCGACGACGCGGCGCGCCGCCCGGTCGCTCGGCATGACCTGGTGGCAGGACATGCGCTATATCGTGGCGCCGCTCGCCACCCGCGTTTCGCTGCCGTCCTGGATCGGACTGACGCTCGGTGTCATGAAGGACTCCGCGCTCGTGCTCTGGCTCGGTCTGATCGAGCTACTGCGCGCCTCGCAGGTGCTCGTCACCCGCCTGCAGGAACCGCTTCTCATCCTCATGATCTGCGGTGCGATCTACTTCCTCATCAGCTTCCCAATCGCCCGGCTCGGCGGTTATCTTGAAAAACGGTGGTCCAATGATTGAGATCCAAAACGTCCGCAAATCCTTCGGCTCGCTGGAGGTTCTCAAAGGCATCGACCTCACCGTCAAGAAGGGTGAAGTCGTGACGGTCATCGGCGGCTCCGGCTCCGGCAAATCGACGCTGCTCACCTGCATCAACGGCCTCGAGCCGATCGATGCGGGCCGCATCCTGGTCGATGGTACCGAGGTCCACGCCAAGACGACCGACCTCAACAAACTGCGCCGCAAGATTGGCATCGTCTTTCAGCAGTGGAACGCCTTCCCGCACCTGACCGTTCTCGAGAACGTCATGCTGGCGCCGCGCAAGGTGCTCGGCATTTCCAAGGAGAAGGCCGAGGAGATTGCCGTCAAGCAGCTCACCCATGTCGGCCTGGGCGAGAAGCTCTCGGTCTACCCGACCCGCATGTCGGGCGGCCAGCAGCAGCGCATGGCAATCGCCCGTGCGCTCGCCATGTCGCCGGAATACATGCTGTTCGACGAAGTGACCTCGGCGCTCGATCCCCAGCTCGTCGGCGAAGTGCTCGATACGCTGCGCATGCTCGCCTCCGAGGGCATGACGATGATCTGCGTCACGCACGAGATGAAGTTCGCCCGCGAGGTTTCCGACCGGGTGGCCTTCTTCCACAAGGGCGTCATGGCGGAAATCGCGCCGCCGGAAGCGCTCTTCGGTGCGCCGAAGGATCCCGAACTGCAGAAGTTCCTCGCGGCGACGCACTGAGGCGATCATGAAAGATGCTGCTCAGCCTGACGTCATCGTGATCGGCGCCGGCGTTGTCGGCCTTTCCGCTGCAATCGCGGGCCAGACACGGGGGCTTTCCGTCGCCGTGCTCGACCGGGAGGGCCCCGCCGCCGGAGCGTCGGCGGGCAACGCCGGGGCTTTTGCCTTCACCGACATCCTGCCGCTTGCCTCGCCCGGCATCCTCAAGAAGGCGCCGAAGTGGCTGCTCGACCCGCTCGGGCCGCTGACCGTTCCGCCCGCCTACGCCGCACAGATCGCGCCGTGGATGTTCCGCTTCTGGCGCGCCTGCGCGCCGAAGCGGGTGGCGCATTCCACTGCAGCACAAACGGCGATGATGGACTTGTCGAAGGCGGAGCTGGAGCCCTTCCTTGCGGCGACCGGAACCTTGCCGATGCTGCGCAAGGAAGGCAATCTTCAGGTCTATGAGAGCGAGGCTGAACTGAAGGCTTCGCTGCCCGGCTGGAAGGCGCGGGCGGAGCACGGCATCGAGTTCCGTCACCTTGACGCCTCCGCCATGCGCCAGATCCAGCCCGGTCTTGCGCCGCGCTTCACCCACGGCACCTTCACGCCCGGCTGGTACTCGATCGCCGATCCGAAGCTTTATACGCTGGCGCTTGCCGACCATTTCGGCGCCCAGGGCGGGACGATCGAGCGCACTGAGATTGTGGCATTGAGACCGGTCGAGGGCGGGGTCGAGCTGACGGCGGCGGACGGCAAGACGCGGCGCGCCCGCCACGTGGTGCTTGCGGCCGGCGCCTTCTCGCACCGCATCGCCCGTACCCTTGGCGAGCGCATTCCGCTCGAGACCGAGCGCGGCTACAACACCACGCTTCCCTCAAACGCCTTCGACCTGCGCACCCAGATCACCTTCGGCGGCCACGGCTTCGTCGTCACGCGGCTTTCAACCGGCGTCAGGGTCGGTGGTGCCGTGGAACTCGGTGGCTTGAAGCTGCCGCCGAACTATCGTCGCGCGGAAGCCATGCTGAAGAAGGCGCAGACCTTCCTGCCAGGGCTGAAAGGCGAAGGCGGTGTGCAGTGGATGGGCTTCCGTCCGTCGCTGCCAGACAGCCTGCCGGCGATCGGCCGCGCCCGCGCCACGCCGCAGGTGATCTACGCCTTCGGCCACGGTCACCTCGGCCTGACGCAGTCGGCGGGGACGGCCCGGCTTGTCGCCGATCTCTTGACCGGCCAGAGGCCGGCCATCGACATCCAATCCTTCTCGCCTCAACGATTCTGACAGGGCGCCGATCACCCCTTTGCTCATGGATTTGTCGTAAAATGACCCAGCCGATCTCCGCTCGCACCATTCTGGGCGGCACCGCCCGTGGCCCCATCGTCGCCACCGGGGAGGCGCTGAGCTTCTGGGGCGGGGTCGACCCGGCGACTGGCCGCGTAATTGATGTGCACCATCCGCTGCATGGCCGCTGTCTGACCGGCAGCATCCTGCTGATGCCGTCGAGCCGCGGCTCCTGCACCGGCTCCGGCGTGCTGCTCGATCTCGCGCTGACGGGGCGCGCCCCGGCCGCGGTGGTGTTCTGCGAGGCTGAGGACGTCCTGACCCTCGGCGCGCTGATCGCCGCTGAAATGTTTGGCAAGCCGCTGCCGGTATTGCGGGTTTCGCGCGAGGCCTTTGAAGCGCTTTCGCAAGCAAAGACAGCGCAGATCAGCGACACAGCAATCAGGGCCGATGGTCTGACGATCACGGTCGAACCACCGGCCACGGCCGCGCTCGATCTCTCCGAGACTGATCGCGCCATGCTGGATGGCCGCGACGGCGTCGCGGTCCAGCAGGCCATGCGCATCATCTGCGCCATGGCAGCGCAGCAGGGGGCAGAGACGCTCGTGGACGTGGTGCAGGGCCATATCGACGGCTGCATCTATGCGAGCCCCGCGAACCTGACCTTCGCCGAGAAGATGGCGGAGATGGGTGCTGAGGTCCGGGTGCCGACGACCATGAACGCCATTTCGGTCGACCGGGCCAATTGGCAGGTGCAGGGCGTGCCGGCTGCCTTCGGCGACCCGGCGGCGCGACTGGCCGACGCCTATGTCCGCATGGGCTGCCGTCCGACCTTCACCTGTTCGCCCTATCTGCTCGACAGCGCACCGCGCGCCGGCGAATCCATCGCCTGGGCGGAATCCAATGCCGTGATCTTCGCCAACAGCGTGCTCGGCGCACGGACGGCGAAGCATCCCGATTTTCTCGACCTTTGCATCGCGCTCACCGGCCGCGCGCCGCGCTCCGGCGTTTATCTGAACGAACACAGGAAGGCCCGACGCGTGATCGACGTGGAGCTGCCTGAAGACGTAGACGACGCGTTCTGGCCGCTGATCGGTTATCTCGCCGGTCGCGTCGCGCCGGATCGCATACCGCTCCTGCGCGGGCTCGCCTCCGCGCAGCCGACGGGCGACGACCTCAAGGCGCTCTGTGCCGCGTTCGGCACCACCTCCGCTGCACCGATGCTGCATGTGGAGGGCGTCACGCCCGAGGCGGATGGCGCGGCGGCCGAAGACGCCGACTTCGCGACCATCACCCGTGCCGACATGGTGGCCGCCTGGTCGAGCTTGAACGAGGGACCGGACGAGGTGGAACTCGTCGCCATCGGCAGCCCGCATGCCTCGCTCGGCGAATGTCGCGCGCTCGCCGATGCGCTCGGTGGACGCAAGCGGCATGCCGAGGTCGCGGTGATCGTCACGGCTGCGCATCAGGTCATCGCCGAGGCGCGCAGCGAAGGTACGCTCGCCCGGCTCGAGTCAAGCGGTGTGCAGGTCCTTCCGGATCTCTGCTGGTGCTCGATTTCCGAGCCGGTGTTCCCGACCAAGACCCGCGCGCTGATGACCAATTCGGGTAAATACGCCCATTATGGTCCCGGTCTCTCCGGCCGCATTGTGCGCTTCGGCAGCCTCGCCGACTGCGTCAACGCGGCTCTGACCGGGCGCGTCCCGGCACGGCTGCCGGACTGGTTATCCTGAAACCTGAAAGGAGTTCGCGATGCGCAGCACGAAAACCATTCATGTCATCTCAGCCCACGCCGAGGGCGAGGTGGGCGATGTGATCGTCGGCGGCGTCGCGCCTCCGCCGGGTGAGACGATCTGGGAGCAGAGCCGCTGGATCGCCCGCGACCAGACCTTGCGCAACTTCGTCCTCAACGAACCGCGCGGCGGCGTCTTTCGCCACGTCAACCTGCTGGTTCCGCCAAAGCACCCGGAGGCCGATGCCGCCTTCATCATCATGGAACCGGAAGACACGCCGCCCATGTCCGGTTCGAATTCGATCTGCGTCTCCACAGTGCTCCTCGACAGCGGCATCGTCCCGATGCGGGAGCCGGTGACGGAGATGACGCTCGAAGCACCGGGCGGCCTCGTGCGCGTCCGTGCCGAATGCCGCAACGGCAAGGCCGAACGCATCTTCGTGCAGAACCTGCCGAGCTTTGCGGAGCGGCTGGACTCGAAGCTTGAGGTCGAGGGCCTTGGCACGCTCACGGTCGACACCGCCTATGGCGGCGACAGCTTCGTTATCGTCGACGCCGCTGCGATGGGCTTCAGCCTCAAGCCGGACGAGGCCCATGATATAGCGCGCCTCGGCGTGAGGATCACCAATGCCGCCAATGCGCAGCTCGGCTTTCACCACCCCGAAAATCCCGATTGGCGGCATTTCTCCTTCTGCCTCTTCGCGGGCCCCGTGGTGCGTACGGCAGAGGGCCTGCGCGCCGGAGCGGCCGTCGCCATCCAGCCGGGCAAGGTCGATCGCTCGCCCACCGGCACGGCGCTTTCGGCACGCATGGCCGTTTTGCACGCCCGCGGCGAGATGGGCCCCGAGGACAGGCTGACGGCAGTATCGCTGATCGGTTCGACCTTCACAGGCCGTATCGTCGGCACCGCCGAGGTCGGCGGTCGGCCGGCGATCCTGCCGGAAATCTCGGGCCGCGCCTGGATCACAGGCGTTCACCAGCACATGCTCGACCCTTCCGATCCCTGGCCCGAGGGTTACCGGCTGACCGACACCTGGGGCGCTCGCTGAGCCGGTTCGACCGCGGCAGGTTCAGCCGCCTTTTCTGGGCAAGAATCCGATCTGTTGCCGCTGCGGGTCTTCCTGTTTCAGCGTGCGGAGCATCGACTCGTATTCCCGCTCGACTTCGGGCGTCACGGACGGGCGGATTTCATCGAACGCCTTGTTGAAATGCTCAGGCGTGACGTCCTCAGCGTCGAGATTTTCTCTGAGCGCGATAAGGCCCGCGCGCCTTGTGAGGTCTTCAAGGTCGGCACCCGTGAACCGCTCGGTCCTTTGCGCGAGATCGTCGAGGTCGACGTCCTTGGCGAGCGGCATCTTGCGCGTGTGAATGCCGAGAATCTTGCGCCGCCCTTTTTGGTCCGGAACCGGGACATAGACAAGCTCGTCAAAACGGCCCGGTCGAAGCAGGGCGGGGTCGAGGAGGTTCGGCCGATTGGTCGCCGCCATGACGACGACGCCTTGCATGTCTTCCAACCCGTCCATTTCCGCCAGCAGGGTGTTTACCACGCGTTCGGTCACGGCGGGCTCGCCGATGCCGCCACCCCGCGCCGGCGCAAGGGAATCGATCTCGTCAATAAAGATCACCGTCGGCGCGACCTGCCTCGCCCGTTCGAAGAGTTGCGATACCTGCTGCTCCGACTCGCCGTACCATTTCGAAAGCAGGTCTGACGACTTGGTCGCAACGAAATTCGCCTCCGCTTCCCGTGCGACGGCCTTTGCCAGCAAGGTTTTCCCGGTCCCCGGCGGGCCGAACAGAAGGAACCCCTTGGCCGGGCGAATGCCCATTCGCTTGAATGATTGCGGAGATCGCAACGGCAATTCGACGCCTTCGCGAAGGCGCATCTGCGCTTCGTCCAGCCCACCGATGTCATCCCAGCGAACGTCGGGGGCCTGGATCATGATTTCGCGGAGTGCCGAAGGCTGTATCCGCTTCAGGGCGCTCAGGAAGTCGGCCTGGTTGACGCTCAGGTTTTCGAGGACCTCGGTCGGGATGCCCTCTCTGAGATTGATGTCGGGCAAGATTCTGCGAAGCGCATCCATCGCCGCCTCGCGCGCGAGCGCGCCGACATCCGCGCCGACAAATCCGTAGGTGGTTCTTGCGATTTCGTCGAGGTCGACGTCTTCCGCCAGAGGCATGCCGCGCGTGTGGATGGCAAGGACCTCGCGCCGGCCTTTCTGATCCGGCACTCCGATGACGATCTCGCGATCGAAGCGGCCTGGACGTCTCAGCGCTTCGTCAATGGAATCACGGCGATTGGTGGCACCGATGACCACGATGTTCTGCCTGGGCTCGAGACCGTCCATCAAAGTCAAAAGCTGCGCGACGATCCGGCGTTCCACTTCGCCGGTCACTTTCTCCCGTTTCGGCGCGATCGAGTCGATCTCGTCGAGAAAGATGATGGAAGGAGCGTTCTTGGCCGCCTCCTCGAATACCTGCCGCAGCCGTTGTTCGGATTCGCCATATTGGCTCCCCATGATTTCCGGCCCGGCGATATGAAAGAAATGGGCTTCGGTTTCGTTTGCAACCGCCCGCGCCAGAAGTGTCTTGCCGGTTCCCGGAGGGCCGTGAAGCAGCACGCCTTTCGGCGGATCGATGCCAAGACGCTGGAACAGCTCGGGATGGCGAAGCGGCAGCTCCACCATTTCCCGTACCTGATCGACCGCGTTTCCGAGGCCGCCGATGTCATCATAGGTGACGTCGGCCCGTCTGGCCTCCTTAGGCTCTTCGTATTCCGGCCGCAGTTCGACGACGGTATTTTCTCCCATCATGACGATGCCGCGCGGCTGGGTCGACACGACGACCAGACGGATCTCCTGAAGCCCATAGGCCGGAAGCTCGACCAGGCCGCGCATGATGTCATGCTCCGTGCGCACGTTGCGACTAATGCGCTGCTGCACAGATGTCGAGATCACATCCCCGGCAGCCATCGGGCGGCGAAAGAACGTACGCTGAAGCGCTTCGCCGGATCCCTGCAGGCGCAGGTTTTTCTGGGCTGGAGCGAGAACGACCCGCTGGGCGGGTTTCGCCTCCACCTTGTGAACCTCCACATAGTCGCCGCTGGTTGCGCCGGCGTTCACGCGCTGCAGGCCGTCCAATCTGATGATGTTGAGGCCCTCGTCTTCGCCATAGCCGCGGAAAGCGATCGCACCCGTATGACGTTTCCCGACAATCTCGATTATGTCGCCTTCTTCGACTCCGAGCGCCGACATGATCCTCGGCGTAATTCTCGCGAATGGTCCTCCTGAGTCTTCGGGACGGGTGTTGGCGACCTGAAGCTTGACGGTGTTGTCTTGGGATTGTGCCATTGAACTCTCCGGGGTCGGACATGGTCTGAAGGAGGGACGAGTGCAGTGCAGATCAATTATACGACCAAACATATGGTTGAGGACAGGCATTTCCAGCTCGCCCGTCAGCGTTTCGGCATGGCCTCGAACAAGCTGATTTCACGTTGGGCACTGCAAATTGGTCAAGAGAGCCTGAAGTATACTGAGCGGTCTTCCCGGGGCGAATAAGCCAAGTTTCGTCGCTGGTCGAAAAAACCAAAACAGATGGGAGTGATAGGTTTCGGCCGCTGAAATCGGGGCTGTCAGCGTCAAATGAGGATATGGCGCATGGTGATACTGACACCGCAGGAAGCCGGAGGACGCGTGCTGATTGCAGAACGCAATCCACTTGTCATTGCGGCACTGCGCGGGCTCTTTTCGGAGAACACCAAGTTCTCGATCGTCGGCACCGCCAGCTCCTCTGCGGAATTATGTGAGAAGCTTGGGTCGGTCGAAGCGGATTGCGTGTTGCTTAGCTGGCAACTCATCGACGCGGAGGCGCCAGATGTGCTCGCCGACCTGGAACGGCTCGGTTTCGACCCGAGGATCGTGCTCTTCGCTGAAAGCCACAACCCGGCTGTCGTAAGCGAAACAATCCGGCTGGGCGTGAATGGGCTTTGTTATCAGTTCGAAGATCCGGAAATCCTTTTCGCCACGCTCACGGCCGTGATGAAAGGGCGCATTTGTATCCCTTATACCGTTCTCGCGAAGGTGCCGCATTCACCGTTTTCGCAACTCACGTCCCGTGAGAACGAGCTTTTGTCCATGCTGGCCGACGGCTGGAGCAATACGCAGATCGCAGCGCGGACCGGCATATCCGAAAACACCGTGAAATATCACCTCAAGAATCTCTACGACAAGCTCCAGGTCCGGAACCGGGCGATGGCGGTCGCGATCTACGCCAAGGAACGGCGTCGCATTCAAACATAAGCGCCCAATTTCCATCCCGGTCGTTTGGAGTCGACCTGGAGATCCGTGCGCTGTCAGGTGTCGATACACCCGGCGACGGGTGCCGACATTTCCTATGCGCTGCGCATACTCATGCGTCGTCGGCGAGAGCTTCGCCCGAACTGGTGGCGGGTCAGCCTCGTGTCGAGAGTAGGGCCATCATTCGCCAGGATTGGCTTTCCGGGTAGGGATTACCTACCCACCCTCCGAAACTGCCACCCGCCTGGGCCGACATTGCGCTGCCCGTCCGGCAATCCTTTCTGCCTGAGCGAGTGTTGTGCGGTGACCGCCCGAAAGGCAGCCTAAGCGCGGCAATCAAATCCCGTCCGCAGTCACTGGAGGATCCATGTCAGGCTACAATCATCTCTTCATTCCCGGCCCCACCAACATTCCCGAGCAGGTTCGCCAGGCCATGAACCTGCCGATGGAAGACATGCGCTCTCCGCGATTTCCCGAGCTGACGCTGCCGCTCTTCGCCGACTTGAAAAAGGTCTTCAAGAACCAAAATGGTCGCGTCTTCATCTTTCCTTCGTCGGGCACCGGCGCGTGGGAAGCAGCGATGACCAACGTGCTCTCCCCGGGCGACCGGGTACTGATGAGCCGCTTCGGTCAGTTCTCTCATCTCTGGGTCGACATGGCCGAGCGCCTCGGCTTCGAGGTCGATTGCCTCGACAGGGAATGGGGAACGGGCGTGCCAATCGAGCTCTATGCCGAGCGGCTCGCCGCCGACAAGGCGCACAGGATCAAGGCCGTCTTCGTCACGCATAACGAAACCGCGACCGGCGTGACCTCGGACGTCGCGGCCGTTCGCACGGCGCTCGACGCTTGCGGCCACCCGGCGCTGCTTTTTGTCGATGGCGTCTCCTCGATCGGCTCCATCGATTTTCGCCAGGACGAATGGGGCGTCGACTGCGCCGTTTCCGGCTCGCAGAAGGGCTTCATGCTGCCCGCCGGCCTCGGCTTCCTCTCGGTCAGCCAGAAGGCGCTGGAAGCGGCGAAGACGGCTCGTCACATGCGCTGCTACTTCTCCTTCGAGGACATGATCAAGACCAACGACACCGGCTACTTTCCCTATACGCCGCCGACACAACTCCTGCGGGGCTTGCGCGCCGCGCTCGACGTGATCTTCGAGGAAGGCCTCGAGAATATCTTCGCGCGTCACCACCATCTCGCCAATGGCGTGCGGGCCGCAGTCTCCGCCTGGGGGCTCAGGCTCTGCGCGACGGAGCCGAAGTGGCATTCCGACACGGTATCGGCGATCCGGCTGCCGGAAGGGATCGATGGCGCCGAGGTCATCCGCCACGCCTATCAAACCTACAGTACCTCGCTCGGTAGCGGGCTCAGCAAGGTGGCGGGCAAGGTCTTCCGGATCGGCCATCTGGGATCGCTGAACGAGGTGATGGTGCTCGGTGCGCTCTCGGCCGCCGAACTCACGCTGCTCGATTGCGGCGTGGCGATCGAGCCCGGTTCCGGCGTCGGTGCCGCGATCAAGCAGTTTCGTTCCGCTGCCACGACGGCAACCGCCAAGGCGGCCTGAACAGGAGAGGGAGCATTCATGAGTCATACGATAAACCACCTCCGCCGGCTCCGCCTGCAGCGCAGCGAACTCGCGGTTCCGGGCTCGAATCCGGAGATGATCGAGAAGGCGGCCAATTCGGAGGCCGATTATATTTTCCTCGACATCGAGGATGCCGTGGCGCCGCCGGACAAGGAGCGAGCCCGCGCCAACATCGTCGCCGCGCTCAATCAGATCGACTGGCGCGGCCGCGGCAAGACCATCTCCGTCCGCATCAACGGCCTCGATACGCACTACATGTACCGCGACGTCGTTGACCTCATGGAACAGGCGGGTGACCGGATCGACACGTTGCTTGTGCCGAAGGTCGGCGTGCCGGCCGATCTCTACATGGTCGAAGCCATGGTCAACCAGATCGAGATTGCCAAGGGCTACAAGACCCGCGTCGGTCTCGAAGCGCTGATCGAGACCGCGCTCGGCATGGCCAATGTCGAAGCCATCGCCTCCTTCGGCGGACGCCTCGAAGCGCTGCATTTCGGCGTCGCGGACTATGCCGCGAGCCTCAAGGCGCGCACGGTCAATATCGGCGGGCTCAACCCGGATTACCCCGGCGACCAGTGGCATTTCGGCCTGTCGCGCATGACGGTCGCATGCCGCGCCTATGGCCTGCGGGCGATCGACGGACCCTTCGGCGACTTCTCCGATCCCGAAGGCTACAGGGCTGCTGCGCGTCGTGCCGCCGCTCTTGGGATCGAGGGCAAATGGGCGATCCATCCGAGCCAGATCGCGCTCGCCAACGACATCTTCTCCCCGCCGGAGAAGGAAGTCGATCGCGCTCGCCGCATCATCGACGCGCTGAAGCTTGCCGAGAGCCAGGGCAAGGGTGCGGCATCGCTCGACGGCAAGATGATCGACGCCGCATCCGAGCGCATGGCACGCAACGTGCTCGCCACCCATGAAGCAATCATCGCCAGCCGCTGAGGGAGGCAGACATGGACATTCACGAATATCAGGCCAAGGAACTTCTGTCCCGCTACCAGATCCACATTCCACGCGGCGGGCTGGCCTACAGCCCGGAACAGGCGGCCTATCGCGCGAGCGAGATCGGCGGCGACCGCTGGGTCGTGAAAGCGCAGATCCATTCCGGCGCGCGCGGCAAGGCGGGCGGCATCAAGCTCTGCGCGTCCGACCACGAGATCGTCGCGGCTGCCGACGCCATGCTCGGTGCCAAGCTGGTGACGCACCAGACCGGCCCGCAGGGCAAGCTGGTGAGCCGTCTCTACGTCGAGGAGGCGATGGACATCGAGCGTGAGATCTATCTCGGCTTCGTGCTCGACCGCAAATCCGAGCGTATCATGATCGTCGCGTCGTCTTCGGGCGGTATGGAGATCGAAGAGATCGCCGAGGCCGAACCGGACTCAATCATCCGCGCCACGGTTGATCCCGGCGTCGGCATGCGGGATTTCCAGGCGCGCGAGATCGCATTCGGTCTGGGTATCGACAATGCCCTCGTCGGTCGCGCCACTCAGACGCTCATGGGCTGCTACCGCGCCTTCGTCGACTATGATGCGTCGATGCTGGAGATCAATCCGCTGGTCGTGACCCGCCGGGGCGACCTCGTGGCCCTCGACGCCAAGATGAGCTTCGACGAGAACGCACTCTTTCGCCGGCCTCAAATCGCGGAGATGCGCGACAAGAGCCAGGAGGACCCGCGCGAGACATACGCATCCGATCGCGGCCTCTCCTATGTCGGCCTCGACGGCAATATCGGCTGCATCATCAACGGTGCGGGCCTGGCGATGGCGACCATGGACATGATCAAGATCGCCGGCGGCGAGCCCGCGAACTTCCTCGACATCGGAGGTGGCGCTTCGCCCGAGCGCGTGGCGAAATCGTTCCGTGCAGTGCTCAGGGACAACAACGTCGAGACGATCCTCGTCAACATCTTTGCCGGCATCAACCGCTGCGACTGGGTGGCAGAGGGCGTGATCAAGGCATTGCGCGAGGTCGGCGTGCCGGTGCCGCTCGTTGTCCGCCTCTCCGGTACCAACATGGAAGAGGGCCGGCGCATCCTCGCCGAGTCAGGCGAGAACATCATCATCGCGGAGACGCTGGCGGAAGCCGCCGAAAAGGCGGTCGGCGCATGGCGTTCCTATACTGCCACCAAGGCTGCTTGAGGGAGTCCGATACATGTCCATTCTTCTCGACAGGAACACCCCCGTCATCGTGCAGGGCTTCACCGGCAAGATCGGCAGCTTCCACGCCGAAGACATGAAGCGCTACGGCACCAATGTCGTCGGCGGCGTGACCCCCGGAAAGGGGGGCCATACCCATCTCGGCTTGCCGGTCTTCAATACAGTGAAGGGCGCAGTGCAGGAGACCGGCGCGGAGGCTTCGATCGTGTTCGTGCCGCCGCCCTTTGCTGCCGACTCCATCATGGAGGCGGCGGACGCCGGTATTCGGCTCTGCGTCTGCATCACCGATGGCATTCCCTCCCAGGACATGACCAGGGTCAAACGATATATGAGGCGTTATCGCTTTGAGGATCGCATGACGCTGATCGGCCCGAACTGCGCCGGCATGATCACGCCCGGCGAGGCGCTCATGGGCATCATGCCGGGTTCGATCTACCTGCCGGGCCGCATCGGCATCGTCGGCCGATCCGGCACGCTCGGCTATGAGGCGGCAAGCCAGATGAAGGCGCTGGGCATCGGCGTGTCGACATCGGTCGGCATCGGCGGCGACCCGGTCAACGGATCCTCCTTCAAGGACATGCTGGAACTCTTCGAGAAAGATCCCGACACCGATGCGGTCCTGATGATCGGCGAGATCGGTGGCCCTCAGGAAGCGGAGGCAGCGCTTTGGGCGCGGGACCACATGAAGAAGCCGCTGATCGCCTATATCGCCGGCCTTTCAGCACCGAAGGGCCGCCGCATGGGCCATGCCGGCGCGATCATCTCCGCCTTCGGGGAATCGGCCCAGGAAAAGGTCGAGATCCTCAAGGGTGCGGGCGTCACGATCGTGCCGACGCCATCGTCGTTCGGCGAAACGGTGGCGGACGTATTGGCCGCCATGACCAAGGCTGCGTGATTGCAGAGACCCGGCATGCCGGTGACTCGTCCCTGACCGGGAGAGGTGGAGCGCGCGCTTGCCGTGCGCTTCGGGCAGGGACGCTCACCGGCTGCGGGTCCCCAGATGGATGTCAAAAACGTCGCGGTTCTGCCGCATATCGAGCCGCAATCCACGGCACGGGACCTTATGAATGGCGAATTCGCCATCGGTAGCCTGGAGGTTAACGACCGCATGTTTCGCTGAATCCTAACCGGTTCAGGAAAAACATGCAGCAATTCAAAGTGTTACGGCGCCCTGCGAACCTGACAGAACGTGCGGCGCTGTGGGAGGAGTAAAAATGGAGCGATCACGACCGAGTGGGATCGACCCGGCCGTATTCTGGCCGGCCATGTTCATCATCCTGGGATTTGTCGGCTGGGGGACGGTATTCCCTGAAAGCCTGTCCGCCGTCTCGAAGACGGTTCTCGATGCAATCATCGCCGACTTTGGCTGGAGCTTCGTCTTTTCTTCTGCCGGCTTCGTGGTTTTCGCCCTGTTTCTGGCGATGAGCCGCTTCGGCAAGATCCGGCTTGGACAGGACGACGAGCGCCCGGAATTCCGCACGGCCTCGTGGATCTGCATGATGTTCAGCGTCGGAATGGGCATCGGCCTGATGTTCTGGGGCGTCGCAGAACCAATCTACCATTTTGCAGATCCGCCCCACGGACAGGCCGAGCCAAGGACCCTCGAGGCGGCCCTTGTTGCGATGAAATATTCCTATTTCCATTGGGCGCTGCATCCCTGGGCCATTTACGCTGTCGTCGGCCTGGCGATCGCCTATTTCACCTTCCGCAAGGGAAAATCGAACCTGATTTCCGCTGCCTTCACGCCGATTCTCGGCGAGGCGGCGAGCGGGCCGATCGGCAAGGCGATCGACGTGCTTGCGCTGATTGCAACGCTGTTCGGGACCGCCACCTCGCTCGGTCTCGGCGCACAGCAGATCAACAGCGGCATGAACTTTCTCTGGGGCACGGGCGTTTCCAATGCCATCGCGCTTGCGATCATCGGTGTCATGACGGTGCTGTTCATACTCTCGGCCGTGTCTGGCGTCGGCAAGGGGATCCAGTTCCTCTCCAACATGAACATGATCATCGCGATGCTGCTGCTGGTATTCCTGGTGTGCATCGGGCCAACGATCTTCATGTTCAATACGTTCACTGAATCATTGGGCTTCTATCTGAGCGACCTCGTGTCCATGTCGTTGCGCACGGCCGCCTTCAGCGACGGCAAGTGGCTCGGCAACTGGACGATCTTCTATTGGGCCTGGTGGATATCCTGGGCGCCCTTCGTCGGCGTATTCATCGCGCGGATCTCGCGCGGCCGAACGATCAAGGAGTTCGTGATCGGCGTGATCCTGATCCCGAGCGGCGTGACCTTCATCTGGTTCACGATCATGGGCGGCACGGCACTCCATTCCGAACTCTTCGGCGCCGGCGGGATTGTCGAGGCCGTTACCAAGGAGGGCGCTGCAGTTTCGCTCTTTACCCTTCTGGCGCAGTATCCATTTGCATGGCTGACGTCGTTGACCGCAATTTTCCTGGTTGCGATCTTCTTCATCTCGGGCGCGGATGCAGGCGCGGTCGTAATGGGGATGCTCTCATCGCGCGGCACGCTGGAGCCAAAGCCTGGCGTTGTCGTCCTTTGGGGTGTCCTTGCCGGCGCCTCGGCCGCGGTGCTTCTCGTCATGGGCGGGCTTCAAGGCCTCCAGACCGCATCGATTATCGCTGCCGCACCTTTCCTGCTGGTGATGATCGGGCTCTGCTTTTCGCTATGGCACGCCCTTCTCGATGAGCCCGAGGAGGGAAGGGCGGGGCGCCCCGTGCCGACATCCGCGATGCCTGGCACGGGAGATGTCGAAGCGTCCGAGCTTGTACCTGAAGCAGCGTCGTGAATGAGATCGTCCAGTTGCACCGTCGGTCCGGAGGGGCCGACGGTAGAGAGGCGGACACTGCCCAAAACGGCGAAAGGGCCGTGGGGACTGTCAGGCCCGTCGCAATACTTGCCGTGAGGTGATCTGCGAGGTCAGGGATGCGTCACGCGGCCGACGCACATTCGTCTGGGCGCCCAGCAGGCATTCTCATGATGCGGCCCCGCGCTTCCTGCGGCGAACACCCAAACGTTTCGCGGTAGCACTTGGAGAAATGCGAAGCGGACACGAAGCCGCAGGCGATAGCGACTTCCACGACAGGCATCGTCGACTGTACCAGCAGCAATTGGGCGCGCTCGAGGCGGAGTTTCAAATAATACCGTGCCGGCGAACAGTGCAGCTCGTTGCGAAACAGCCGCTCGACCTGGCGCCGTGAAAGTCCAATTGAAGAGGTAAGCTCTTCCACTTGCATCGGTTCGGTCAGGCTCTTCTCCATCTTCTCGACCAGCTTCAGCACAATGGGATCTCGAACCCCAACGCGTTGGGCGAAGGGAAGGCGCTGCCGCTCCCCCGGGTCCCGCACGCGGTCGACAAGCGCGAGTTCGCATATGCCGCTCACAACGCTCTCGTCGAAATCGCGGCCGATGATGTGGAGCATCATGTCGAAGGAAGCAGCTCCGCCAGCGCAGGTATAGATGTTACCGTCGACCTCGTAGATTCCACTGCTGGCGTTTGCCGCGCCAAAGCGCTCGACAAATCCGGGTTGATTCTCCCAGTGGATCGCACATTTCCTCTCGTCGAGCAGTCCGGCTCTCGCCAGGATATGGGCGCCCGTGCACAGGCCCGCGACAGCGACGCCACGATTGCGACATTCGCGCAGCCACGCATCGGCCGCACGGTCGACGTGGCGCTCCACATGCTTTCCCCCGCAAATGACGGACACCGAGGGACGCAGGCGGCTGGTGAGATGCTGGCGTTCAACCGCGACCGAGTTGTCGGCTTCAAGCGTGAGCCCGCAGCTCGCGCGCACCTTGGCGCCGTCGGACGAGACCACGCGCCAGGAGTAGGCTTCGTAACCGACGACGGCGTTTGCCAGCCGCAAGGCCTCGACCGCGGAGGAGAACGCCAGCATCGTGAATTCCGGCACAAGGTAGAAGGCAAACAGACGCTGTTCAGCGCTCACTATTCTCATCCAAAATCCTCCCCCTCCGACGGCCGAATGGCTTGGGTATCCCCCAGCGTCGCACTGTGGCCAATCCGCGACCTATCCTGAAATATTGACTTGCGTCGGGGATCTGAAAAGAATGATTGCGTCATATCGGCAGTAGAAATGAGACAGTATGGCTGTAAACGACGTTTCACAGCGGAGTGTGCGGCGCGATCAGGATGCGCGCCTGACGGTGGGGTTTGTCCTGGTGCAGCGATTTACGCTCTGTGCCTTCGTCAACTTCGTGGACGTGTTGCGCCTCGCGGCGGATGAAGGCGACCGTAGTCGGCCAATTCAATGCCGATGGAAAGTCGTCGCCCCGGACATGAGGCCGATCACAGCTAGCTGCGGTGTCTCCGTTCAGCCTCACGAGGTTTTCGGCAATCCCAAACTCTTCGACTATATCGTGGTGGTCGGCGGCCTTATCGATGAAATGGACCGGCCCGACGAGCGGGTAGAGCGTTACCTGCGGCAGGCCGCGGCGGCCGGGGTGCCACTGGTCGGCCTCTGCACCGGCACGTTCATCCTCCATCGTGCCGGTTTAATGGAGGGCTATCGAGGCTGTGTGAGCTGGTTTCACCATCAGGATTTTCTCTCGCAGTTCGACGGGTTCAGGCCGATATCCGACCAGATCTTCGTGGTCGACCGCGATCGCCTCACTTGCTCGGGCGGAACGAGCACGGCCCACCTTGCGGCATTCCTGGTCGACAGGCACATCGGCAAGGCTCAATCCACGAAGAGCTTGAATATCATGATGATCAGCGAGGCGGAGGACGGGGGAACGCCGCAGCCCGGCCTGACGCTCAGCTTCCGGACCAAGGATCCAATTGTCAGGAAGGCGCTTTTGCTGATGCAGCAAAGCCTGGACACGCCTCTCTCCGTCTCCGAGATAGCAAGGAACCTGAAAGTCGGTAAGCGGTGTCTTGAACGGCATTTCAGGGAAGCGCTTGGAACTTCACCCCTGACTGCGTTCATCGAGATGAGGCTCTTGCTCGCGCGCCATATGCTTGAAAATACCGACAAGTCGATTGCGATGGTCGCGGCGGAAAGCGGCTTTTGTGATTCATCCCATCTCAGCCGGATGTTTCGCAGGCGGTTTTCCAACACACCGCAAAATTTCCGCGCATCCCTGGGGTCTTAGATGACCAGCGAGACTGAAGGCACGTGCTGATCCGGCGATAGGACGCAGCCGCCGCGGCGTCCGTCGATACGCTGTCAGCGCC
Source organism: Sinorhizobium terangae (assembly GCF_029714365.1). Taxonomy (NCBI): domain Bacteria; kingdom Pseudomonadati; phylum Pseudomonadota; class Alphaproteobacteria; order Hyphomicrobiales; family Rhizobiaceae; genus Sinorhizobium; species Sinorhizobium terangae. Next base: position 2,740,085 of record NZ_CP121659.1, on the reverse strand, counting down.
AGCGCGGCAATAGTCCCTCGCCACCGGCGAAACCATGACGCATTCCGCGTGCTGTTCGACGCATATGAGGTCTTCTTTCTGACGTGTTCGATCCACTATCAGCGCCACCTCCCGGCCTCGAACACAGATAGGCAGATCATGATGAACATCGCGCAGATGCAGGAACAGCGACTGAAGGCACTTGAACTGACGAAGGGTGGCGCGCCGAAGCTGCCGTCCAATCCGTTCTTCGGCGTCGGCCCGATCACCGATGCGACCACCGACGAAGTGGACAGCCGCCTGCGACGCCTCGCCTTCGATGCCTGGATCGAGAAGACGTATCGCAAGTTCGACGACAGGGGCAACGACATCGGCGGCTTCACCACCGCCGAGATCTCGCGCAGCATGCATCGCGGCTATCCGGCAGACAAGATCCTGACCGACATGATGCGGGCGATCCATCGCTATTTCGGCTTTCCGAAGACGAACCGCATGGCGGTCGGGCTCGGTGGTGGCCACAGCGGCTTCACGGTCTGCGTCCAGCACCTGATGAACGCCAACGACGCCTCCCAACGCATCTATGTCGATACGCCGCGGCCGGAGAGCGATCCGTCGAAGGCCGCGGGCTTCTTCCGCCAGTCCTGGGCCACCCAACTGATCGAGATGCAGCGCTTCGCCGAAAAGGGCTGCGAGAGCCGCATCCACTTCGCCGCCTCCGAAGGCGTGATCCCGTCGGCAGAAGAGCTCTCGGCCCTCGGCGTCTCGATCTTCGTCGGTGTCGGCCACGAGACGACCGGGGCCAATGCCTATACCAGCCGCGAGATCCGCGAACTCTTGAGCTGGATCGACGGTGATCCGGCAAACCGCCATGCGGTGTTCGATGCCACCTCGATGCTCGGCGCCATGCCGTGGGAGCCCGAACTGGTCGCCGCCGTGATGGCGAAGTGCTGCCTTTTCATGCCGTTCCAGAAGGCGATCGGCGGGGTTTCGGGCTATTTTGTCGCCTCCTTCACGCCGTATGCCCTGGCATTGATCGAGAAGAACCAGCAGGACCCGGCCTGGGCGATCCCGCGTCAGCTGAAGATCGCGCCGCCGATCGATCCCAGACAGCCGTTTTCGGCCAAGCGCTCCGTCGATGCCGGCCCGTTCTACGATGCCGGCGAAGACCGCATGCTTGGCGGCGTCATCAACACCTACAGCGCGCTCGCCTTTGCCGAGACCACCTTCGGCCTTTTGCAGTCGGAGGCGCGTGTCGGCTCCGTCGTCGAGCTCAACCGCCGCTCTGCCGCCAACCGCAAGGTCATCGACGAATGGGTCGCATCGCATCCGCTGCTGTCGCTGACGGTCACCGATGCCGAACGGCGCGGCGCGGCGGTGACGCTGCTCAAGGTCGAAGACGACGGTATCACCGATCCCGCCATCCACGCCCGCATCATCGCCCGTTCGAAGCAACTGCTCGGCTATGAGGGAATTACCCATCCGAATGGCGAATACGAGCGCGGCCTCGATGCGGCCCGCTACGTCAATGCCTTCCCGGGCACGCCCGGCGACTACCGCGCCTGGGTCGGCGGGATCCGCGAGCCGGAAGATGTCGTCGCGTTGCTGGAAAACCTGCAATACGCCTATCTGCGCGCCAAGATCGTCGTTCTCGAAGAGGAACTGGCGAAGAACGGCGTCAGTTTCGAGGCCCCGGCCAAAGCCGACGGCGCCGTCCGCAAGGACGATCCTGCGCGCGCCTACACCGTGCTGATCGCCGATCTGGTCGGCCTGCGCTTCGGCGCCGACGGCCAGCCGGACCACAGCGAGATCAAGGCCTATATCGAGGAAAAGGGCGGCGTCTTCCATCTGGGTCCGCTCGGCGACCGCTCGGCGCTCGAGAAGGGCCGCATCCATTTCTTCTACCAGCCGAACCTCAGCACCGAGGCGGAGATCCTGCCCCAGACCGACAAGGGCCAATACGACGCACTGATCGCGGCCGCGACCTTCATTCCGAAGGCCTCGGTCTTCCCGCTCGGCGGCGTGCGCATCGGTGCCGGCACCGGCAACATGGGCTCGGCCTCCTGGGGCGGCGGCAACGGAGAGGGCGGTGAGGCGCCGCTCATGAACACGCCGGGCATCAACAGCCGCGCGACCGCGCAAATGGCGATGAAGGCGGTCCTGAAGGTCTTGCCCGATCTGCCGGTCGACAGGCTGCACCGGATGGTCGCCGAAGGCGACTTCGACACCGGCCGCCAGCTCAAGGATTTTCCGACCGCCAAGCTCGAGGGCCGCAAGATCGCCATTCTCGGCTACGGCAATATCGGCCGTGAAGTCGCCAAGCTCGCCAAGGCCTTCGGCATGAAGGTGGCGATCTATGCCCGCGAGCATCACAAGCACTGGATCGAGGCAGAAGGCTTCGACTACGCCGCAAGTCCGGTCGCAGCAGCGACCGGCGCCGACGTGCTTTCCGTCCATATCGGTCTCGGCCGCCTGGACGCGGCGACCGGCGTCTATTCCAACGCCGGAACCGTCAACGGCAAGGTACTCGGCGCGATGAAGGACGGCGCGGTGCTGGTCAACTACGATCGGGGCGAGGTTGTCGATGCCGCGGCGCTCGACGAGGCACTCTCGTCCGGCAAGATCGCGCATGCGGCCATTGATGCCGACCTTTTCAAGAACGCCGCGACCGGCAAGCTCAGCGGGCCGATGCTGCCCTATCTGCCGCTCGAAGAGCGCCACAAGGGCAAGCTCGAGCTGCTACCGCACGCGGCTGCCGACACCGACCATCCGTCGCGGGTGACCGGTGCGAAGCAGGCGGTCGACCAGATCTTCGACGTCATCCGCTTCAAAACGGTCACCAATCTCAAGGGCGACCTTCCGGAGGGTTACGTTTCAGCAGGAAGCCGCACGCCAGGCGGCATCGGTCGGGTGACCAAGCGGGCGGTCTCCGAGGTCGCCGGCAATGCGGAACTGCTGGAGGAACTGCGGCAGGCCTCGGAAAAGATCGCGGCGATCGTCGGCGCGCTCTCCGCCGTTTCCGATCCGGACCATCGCAGCCGGATCATCGATCGCTACACCGGCCTGCTGGTCGAAAATGCCGGCCGGCAGAAGGCGTTGCTCGACCGGCTCGGCCTCTACGGACCAGCGGAGGAGTGAGGCTTCTGCCGCTTCTCAGCAGCGTCCCCGCGCGTCTGATAAGACGCGCGGGATCTAGACAGAGCGGCCATCGTGAAAATGTTGCTCGGTGCGTCACGCGCGCGCGATTTCGCCGTCGCGTAGTCGCGTTCGACAGGCTCGATAAAGAACGGCTCTCGTTGGTGCCGGTCTCATGGGTGGGAGTCCGCGCGCTTCGCCAGAACTGGTGAGCCGCACCCGCTTCCTCGGCCAAAGTTCGGAAGTCAGGACGGAACGAATATTGCCGGGCGGGGCCCCGTAGCCGACTGCCAAATTGCGGAAAGCTTCCGTCGCGGCATAAACAGTTTCCGCGGAAGTCACGGCCTGGCAGACCCGGGCCTCGTCGGACATGTGCACATAGAGGACGCCGGGGATAGACAAGGGCATGGTACTGACGACCGGGTCCAGAATCACGTCAATTGCCGCCGGCGCCACGTCGTTCAGAACGAAGACCACAAGCCCGTACCGGCTCGCCCGATAAGCAGTAATGATCACAGCCGCTGGCAGCAGGCCGTCGGTCTGCGTAATCTCTATAACATTTTGTACATGCATAGTCGCTCCCCGAAAAAGAAGAACGCTTCACGTTTGGAACGCCTTGGGCATGGATCAAAAAAGCGGCGGCGTCGATTACCTAATCCAAATTTGTATCGTTCCGGGACCCGGATATTAAACCGAGGAACTCTAACCTATTGCCGGTTGTTCGAATATATTCCCATGGATATACACATCGCGTCTTTTTTCATTTTTCATGGGGCAAAATCGCGTTGGTGACACCCGGGCCGAGATGCCGAGAATGCGAAGCCCATTCCAGTTTATTCTCCGCCGCCTGGAGAGCATTCGTCCACGTCGAAGATCAATTCTCCGAAATCAGCGGTTTTGCTCAATGCGCTTCGGATCATTCAATATTGAGCTGCAGTCTCTTTGACAGATTGGCAAGTTCCACGCGCGTCGAAATGCCGAGCTTGCTGTAGATGCTGTGAAGGTGGAGCTTCACTGTGCCGGTTGAAATGCCGAGTTGCGTACCAATTTCCCTGCTGCGCATGCCCATCGCAGCAAGGCGAGACACCTCGATTTCGCGCTGCGTCAACGCTTCAAGAATTCGGGAGCGCTCGGTCTCTTGTTCACGGATTCGATCGAGTGCGTCTTTCAGCGCTGGATCGTGAAAATAAGTGCCTCCGGCCACGACCTTTCTGATGCAATCCAACAGCGCGACAGGCGCTTGTTCCTTCAGCACGATGCCGCTGACGCCTAGCTGCATTGCTTCCTCGAGTTGGCCGTCGCCGATATCCGCGGTGAGGATCACGATAGTCACGCCACGCCGCACGCGCCGCACGAACTCCAGGCCGCTCATCTCGGGCATTCGCAAGTCGAGAACGACGACGTCGACAGAACCGGAATTCAGGACATCAAGCGCCTGCACGGCGTTTTGACATGTCGCCACGACCTGCCACCCCGGCACGGTCTCGATCAAACGCCGTAATCCGTCAAGAACGATCAAATGATCGTCAACGACAATCACGCGGAGATTTATCGCGGCATCGGAAGCATGATCATCACTCTTGTCCATTCCGCAATCCTATCAATTGAAAGTCTTCCACCACGGGCGGCCGTTCGCTCGCGCAAGCTTCTTGGGCCCATTTTCTTGTGTTCAAGCTCGGCATGCTCGACACGGCCGCCGAAGCCAAAGCCGACCCCGTCGTCGTCCACAGTCAGTGTGATTGCTTCCCTGTCCGTCCGCAGTTTGATCCTGACCTTTTGCGCGTGCCCGTGCCGCACAGCGTTGGCTGTCGCCTCCGATGTCATGCGGGCCAATTCGTAAGTCAAACCCATCGGAAGCCTGACCTTGGCCGGATCGAGCGCGACATCAACATCGATCTGCCATTGCAGCATGAGCCGATCGGCCAATACTGCGAATTGATGCTCCAATTGTACTTCCGCAGCGTTTCCATGCTCGCGCCCGGGTTCAAGCGCCCGGATGAAGGTGCGAAGCTCGCGCTGCTCGTCGACAAGCATCGACTGGATTGCGGTCAAGCGCTCCTCCAAGTCGTCCGGCGGTTGCTGTCCCATCGGCCGCAGAGACTGAAGCTGCAAGGCGGTACCTGCCAGTGTTTGAAGAACACCATCATGAAGATCGCGGCCGATGCGAATGCGTTCCTCGACGGCCGCCTCGTCGCTGAGCCGACGAACCAGCATTGCTTGTTCGAAAAGCGCCTTGATGCGATCGGCTATGATTTCGGTGATTGCGACGTCGTCAAGCGTCAGCGCCGGCGGCTCGAGCAGAAAAAGGCGAGCCTGCAGGTCGCCGACCTCGAAATGTACGGAGACGGCGGAAGTCAACGAAAACGTATCGACAAGTGCAGGGGAGAGCGGCGGCCGCTCGCCGGTCCACCAGTCGAATCGACCGTCACCTTTGTGAACCAGAAGGCGGCCCCGTGCGGCGTCGGAAATCAACAGGCTGCGTTGCTGCAGAGTTTTGTCGGTCCAGAATTCAAAAGCGTCTGGAGGCATCTGCGTGACCTTGCAGACCCCGTTTTTCCATAATGCCACATATGTCCACGGCTCTTCGCCGTCGCTCCAGATCAGCAGAGCGCGCTTAACCAACATCACATGTGCGGCATACTCCAGCGCAGCGGCAGCGGGCCACTCACGGCCCTGAGGGAGGGCAGGGGTTCTTTGAACCAATCTCAACAGTTCGGCGCGCACCGCCTCCTGGTGAGCCCCAAGCCAGATGAGCAGTACCGCCGCGACGAAGATGAACAGAAGCCTCGAAACATTCGTCGTCGTATCAGCGTCCGGATCGAACAGATCACGTGTATCGAAGTATCCGAGATACAGCAGGATCAGCAGGCAGACGAGCCCGCTCCAGAACGCACCCCGCCATCTCCAATGCAAGGTCGCAGACAACAGCGTGAAAGGGATGAGCACGAAAAAGGGGCTCGACGCGCCGTCAGTCATCGACATGAACGCGGCGAATGCCAGGATATCGATCACGTGGCGTATGAAAGTCCCGCGTACTGTCGCAATCTCCGTTCGCCAGGCCAGAATGGCAACGATGACGGCGTAGCAGAAATATGCGACGAGCAGTGCGTACATGGGCTCGGGCGGCAACGGCGCCTGCATCGAGTCCAGCCATGCGATGCAGATGCTGCCGGCCGCCAGCATGATCCGGCCGATTGCGATCACCTTGTCCGATCGGGCACGAAAGGTGTTCGTCCAAACCATGCGACCCGGCGGGACATCCCGCTCGTTCGCGTGGCGATCGCGCTGCGACATGCTCGGGATCCGTTCGTCTGAGCGGCCATAGCCGATACGCAGCCGATCTGACAGATTGAACGTCCTGAGGATGGCCGTTGTACACCCCCTTAGAGCCGCTTCGATTGAAGCGCTTATGTTGGCCGAACTGTTCCGCATCAAAGCGGCCACCCAAGAATGAACTAATCCAGATATTTCCTGTCAAAAGAGGTATCTGCCGGCTGCGGCAGCAAAACTAGTCTTTTAAAATCGCCCCGTCTCTTGATGGCGCGAGCATGCATTAGGGCTGGGATAAGCTAAATTGGATGACTGCCAATATACCGCTGGTCATATGGATCCGTCGATCCGGTTTCCTTCTGGTGCGATTGAATTTTTCATTGGTCAGCAACCGGCCATGCAGGCTCAATGATGTTCAGCAATATCAGCGGCAAGAATTCTGTTGCGAATACCAAAAGTCTGGGGCGAACGTAACGCTGGCTGATATGTGAAAATCCAATTCTTTCTATGCTTTCATCGGTTGCAGATGTGCCGCCAAGGAGCATCGAATGATGCCCATCTTGCTGCTCGCAAGCCGCTTCTATATCCAACGGCATATTGACCGGCCCCAACTGCTGTTGCTGTAGTCGGCCATGAATTTAAAGCGATTGTGAGGGGTTATCGCCCTCGAATTCAGTTTGATGCCCGGCGCTTGATTGGGGTGAGTAGCAATGAGCGCGTCGCATGAACCGATCATAGAAAACATTCCGGAGGGACCGTCCAACCGTAGCTTCGGCTATACCGTCGGCGGAATTCTTTCCTGCCTTGCACTTTTAAGGTGGTGGCTGGCGGAGCAGGCCACCCTACTGACCATTGGGCTTGGCTCGGTGGGAATTGCGCTCGTCGTCCTGGCATACCTGGCTCCCGACACTTTGACCACCGCGAACCGGCTCTGGACCAAACTCGGCCTGCTCCTGTTCAAGGTGGTCAATCCGGTCGTGATGCTGCTCATCTACGTAACCACATTCATTCCGATCGGGATTCTGATGCGATTACGGGGCCACGACCCCTTGGCGCCGGCATTCGACCGCAGCGCGAGCACATACTGGAAACCGAGGTCCCCAAACGAGCCGGCGCCGGCGACGATGCGCAACCAATATTAATTTTCGAGAGGAAGGAAGAGATGGAATTCGTCCAGGAGCTTTTCGCCTATATGGGCAACCGAAAGAAGTTCTGGTTGCTTCCGATCCTGATCATGGTGACCGTTTTTGGAACGCTGGTGGTCCTCACGCAGGGCACCGCTGTTGCCCCGTTCATCTATACTCTGTTCTGATGCGGGGTCCCTCGTGCGCGTTCTGGGTATTTCCGCCTTTTATCACGACAGCGCGGCGGCTCTGGTTGAAGATGGCCGCGTTGTCGCGGCCGCGCAGGAGGAACGCTTCACTCGAAAGAAGCACGACCCGAGTTTTCCTGCGCGGGCGATAGAATACTGCCTGGCGGAAGCAGGCTGCGGCATGAACGATATCGATCATGTCGTGTTTTACGATAAGCCGTTCCTGAAATTCGAGCGGCTTCTCGAGACCTACCTTGCGACCAGCCCCAGAGGGTTTCGTTCATTCAAGCTTGCGATGCCGATATGGATCAAGGAGAAGCTGTTTCAAAAGAAGCTCCTTCGCAAGGATCTGGGCAGGCTTGCGGGTGTGAAGGAATGGGCGGGTTCGCTGCTCTTTACCGAGCATCACCTGGCGCACGCTGCGAGCGCGTACTTTCCTGCTCCTTTCCCAAGGGCCGCGGTATTGACCATGGATGGCGTCGGCGAGTGGTGCACGACATCCCTCGGTCATGGCTGCGACAATCACCTTGAAATATTGAAGGAAATCCATTTCCCCCATTCGCTCGGCCTGCTCTATTCCGCCTTCACCTATTACACCGGCTTCAAGGTGAACTCCGGCGAGTACAAGCTCATGGGGCTCGCGCCTTATGGCCGGCCACGCTTCACCCAGACCATCCTCGACCATCTCATCGACCTCAAGGAGGATGGCTCGTTCCGGCTCGATCAGCGCTACTTCGACTATTGCACCGGTCTCACGATGACGTCGCCGGCCTTCCATCGCCTGTTCGGCGGTGAACCGCGCAAGCCGGAATCCCCGCTTACACAGCGCGAAATGGACCTGGCGGCATCGATCCAGAGCGTCACGGAAGAGGTCGTCCTGCGGCTCGCGCGGTTCGCGAAGCGGGAGACCAATGAAAAGAACCTTTGCCTGGCGGGCGGTGTCGCGCTCAACTGCGTTGCCAATGGCAAGCTCCTCAAGGAAGGTCTTTTCGACGACATCTGGATACAGCCGGCCGCCGGCGACGCAGGCGGCGCCCTGGGTGCGGCGCTCGCCGTATGGCATGACTATCTCAGCAAGCCCCGCGCCACAAACGGCGGGGACAGCATGGCCGGGGCCTATCTCGGTCCGAGCTACGGACAGGGTGAGATCGAACAGCGCCTGACTGCCGCCGGCGCGGCCTACAGGGTCCTGTCCGACGACGAAATCACGGCAGACACGGTCGAGGCCCTCGTGGAGGAAAAGGCTGTCGGCTGGATGCAGGGGCGCATGGAGTTCGGTCCCCGCGCGCTCGGAGGGCGCTCGATCCTCGGTGATCCGCGCTCGCCGACGATGCAGAAGACGCTCAATCTGAAGGTCAAATACCGGGAGAGTTTTCGCCCCTTTGCTCCCTCGGTTCGCCGCGAGGACGTGGCGGACTGGTTCGATCTCGATGCCGACAGCCCCTATATGCTGCTCGTCGCCGACGTATTGGAGAGCCGCAGGCTGCATGCCAATCGTCCGCAGGAGCAGTTGTTCGGCATCGACTTGCTGAATGTGCCGAGATCAGAGATCCCTGCTGTCACCCACGTCGACTACTCGGCGCGCATCCAGACGGTGCATCGCGAAACCAACCCTCGCTACTGGGATCTGCTGACAGCCTTCAAGGCTCGCACCGGGTGCCCAGTCCTCGTCAACACCAGCTTCAACGTGCGCGGAGAGCCGATCGTCTGCACGCCGGAAGATGCGTTCCGATGCTTCATGGGCACGGAGATCGAACGGCTCGTCGTCGGGAACTGCATGCTGAAGAAGGAAGACCAGCCCGAGCGTCTGCGCAAGGACTACAAGGAACAGTTCGAGCTCGACTAGCGGGATCGAAACTGCAGGTCCTTCCAAAGGATTGGGGCGTCGAAAACTCCCGTGTTTACCCCGTCTGCTCGACGATCGGCGGAACCTGAATCACCTTCAGCTCCGATGCGCCGGAGTCGATGATCTCGAAGACCGCGTCGAGCATTTTCGGAACGTCCTGGCGAACCATTTCGATGTGGTCGCCGAGCATGGCCACGAAGGGATCCCAGTCGAAGCAGCCAAGGTGCGGCATCCGGTCGGCATAGTGGCCGGAGCGACGGATCCAGCGCATCACGCCTTCAAGTGAAATGGTGGAATTAACGAACATGCCGCGCGGCAGTGTTCCGACCTTTTCCGCGATCGCCTTCATGGCGTTCTCGGCCTTTTCAGGCGCGTAGCCGCAGGTGAGCACCAGCGCCTCGTCAACCGCCACGCCCGCTTCGGCATGGGCGACGCGAAATCCTCTTACGCGTTCCGATGTGTTGTGGTCGGTGCCGCGCCCGCCGACGAAGAGCAGCGGCGCCTTTTCACCGAACTCTCGCTCGCAGTTCTGAAGTACACGCCGCGTCAGTTCGAGCGCGCCGGCGAAATTGTCCGAGATGATCGACGGAACACGCGAACCCGGCAGGTCAAGGTTTACGGCGCGCACGCCGGCGGCCGAACAGATGTCGGCGATGCGATCCGGATCGGTCGCGCCGGTCGCGATCAGGCAGTCCACCTGATAGGAGAGCATGGCGCGCGCGGCTTCGATTTCCAGTGCGGGATCGCGCCGCGTGCAGGTGATGATTGGGAAAAGACCTCTCTCGCGGGCCATGGCCTCGAACTGTTCGACGATCGAGCCGAAGTAGCGGTTGTCGTACTTCGGGACGATCATGCCGATTATTTTCGATCGCTCGCGCCTGAGCACGCTCGCCTGCATGTTTAGCGCATACCCCTGTTCCTCGGCGAGCCGGGTGATCTTCTCGGCCAGTTGGCTGCTGATACGGCGCTTCTTCCAGTTCCCGTTCAGCACTGCACTCACCGCGCTCGCCGAGGTCCCGGCCAATTCGGCCAGGTCGTAGATCGTCGTCCTTTTCGTCGGAATGCTACGCTTCACGAATTTTGATCTCCCATTTTCGGAGGCCACCTTGACATCAAAGGCGTTAAGTGGCAATTGTGCTTCATCGATTGAGCAAGCGAGCGCAATCGATGAAGCCGCCAGTTTCAATAAAAGCTGGGCAGGGAGGAGTCAGACAGAAAATCAAAAAATCAAACGCCGCGGTGTTCGCTGCGGCGAGCGACCGGCTGCGCCCTGACGGGCCCACAAAAGCCGTCCGAATTTTATCGCCGGACGACTTCGCGATATCTTGGGCGCGATATCTTGGGGGTGTCGCCCTTCAAAAGCTTCAGGACGCCGGCGAAAATCAACCTTGGAGGAAACTTATGAAGACGATCTATTACTTGCTTGCCTCGACCGGCCTTGCCGTGTCGCTCAGCAGCGCCGCCGTTGCGCAGGAATCGGCCACTGTTGCCTTCCTGATGCCGGACCAGGCTTCGACCCGCTACGAGGAGCATGACTATCCAGGCTTCAAGGCGGAGATGGAGAAGCTCTGCCCCGACTGCACCGTCATCTACCAGAACGCCAATGCGGACGTGGCGCTTCAGCAGCAGCAGTTCAACTCCGCGGTCGCTCAGGGCGCCAAGGTTGTCGTGCTCGATCCGGTCGATTCCGCCGCGGCTGCCGCGCTCGTCGAAATCGCCCATTCCCAGGATGTCAAGGTGATCGCCTACGACCGTCCAATCCCGGACAAGCCGGCGGACTATTACGTTTCGTTCGACAATGAAGGCATCGGCCGCTCGATCGCGCAGTCGCTCGTCGACCACCTGAAGGCATCCGGCGTTCCGGAAGGTTCCGGCGTGCTGCAGATCAACGGTTCGCCGACCGACGCGGCCGCCGGCCTCATTCGCGACGGCATCGATTCCGCCCTCGACGCATCCGGCTACAAGACGCTCGCCGAGTACGATACGCCGGATTGGGCGCCGCCGAAGGCGCAGGAATGGACCGCCGGTCAGATCACCCGCTTCGGCGACCAGATCAAGGGCATCGTCGCCGCTAACGACGGAACCGGCGGTGGTGCGATCGCCGCTCTCAAGGCGGCAGGCGTCAAGCCGGTCCCCCCGGTCACTGGCAACGATGCGACGATTGCGGCCCTGCAACTGGTCATTTCCGGCGATCAGTACAACACGATCTCGAAGCCTTCAGAGATCGTAGCGGCGGCTGCCGCCAATGTCGCCGTGAAGCTGATCAAGGGCGAAACCCCGGAAGCGACCCACAAGCTGTATGAAACGCCCTCGCAGCTCTTCACTCCAGCGGTGGTCACGGCCGAAAACATCAAGGCCGAGATCTTCGACAAGAAGATCAACACGCCGGAAGAGATCTGCACTGGCGAATATGTTGAAGGTTGCCGCAAACTCGGCATCATGAACTGAGACTCTGACTGCTGTCGTGTTCGGTCGCGACGCGCGGCCGAACACATCTCCGAGATCACGATGATTTTGGTCGACCCAAGATCATGGCCGTGATGGATTCTAGCAACTTGGAGCGGGATGCGTGGCGGATCGCTCGTCGTTTCCTTGATCCCGCCCCACTGCATGTTTCCTTAGATCGCGTCCGATTTAAGGGTGGATACATGCAGCAATTCAGAGAGTTACAGCGTCATTTGCGCCTCTGACAAAACGCGCGGCGCTGTAGTCGAAAGGTCGAAAGGCGATGACACGCGATATCAAGAGTGCTCCCGTGAAAGGTGAGCCTGTGCTGCGTCTTCGCGGCATATCCAAGAATTTTGGCGCCGTATCCGCACTCACCGACATTGAACTTGACGTCAACGCCGGCGAAGTCGTCGCGCTGGTGGGAGACAACGGCGCCGGCAAGTCGACGCTCGTCAAGATCCTCGCCGGCGTGCATCAACCGTCCGCGGGCACGATCGAGTTCTGCGGCGAAGGCGTGACGCTCGACAATCCTGCAAAGGCGCTTGGCCTCGGGATAGCGACCGTCTTCCAGGACCTGGCGCTGTGCGAAAATCTCGATGTCGTCGCAAACCTGTTTCTCGGCCACGAACTGGCCCCCTGGCAACTCGACGAAGTCGCGATGGAAGTGCGCGCCTGGACGCTTCTGCGGGAGCTGGCCGCGCGTATCCCGTCCGTCCGCCAGCCGATCGCGTCGCTCTCCGGCGGTCAGCGCCAGACGGTGGCGATCGCGCGCTCGCTGCTCCTGGATCCAAAGCTCATCATGCTCGATGAGCCGACGGCGGCACTCGGCGTCGCCCAGACCGCCGAAGTCCTCAACCTGATCGAACGCGTCCGTGACCGCGGGCTCGGCGTGATCATCATCAGCCACAACATGGAAGACGTGCGCGCGGTGGCGGATCGCATCGTCGTGCTGCGGCTTGGACGCAACAACGGCGTCTTCCTGCCGGATGCGTCCAACCATGACCTCGTCACCGCGATCACCGGTGCCACGGAGAACGCCGTTTCGCGCCGGCTCGACCGCAAGACCGGCCTCGTCAATGAGCAGAGCGGAGGACCCGCATGAGCCAGAATCCTTCGAACGCCGCCGTCCAGACCCAGCCGAGGCTCGACCGCAGCGATGAACGTGTGCGCCATGACGAGGGGATCCTCGACATGGTGTGGGGGTTCATTGATCGCGTGCGGTCCGGCGATCTCGGCATGCTGCCGGTCGCGGTAGGCCTCATTGTGATCTCGGTCATCTTTTCGGCCCTCAATCCGGTCTTTCTTGCCCCCAACAACCTCGTGAACCTGCTCTTCGATTGCGCCACCGTAGGCGTGATTTCGCTCGGCATCATTTGCGTGCTGGTGTTGGGCGAAATCGATCTTTCGGTCGGCTCCATGAGCGGACTGGCCTCGGCGATGGTCGGGGTGTTGTGGGTGAACTCCGGCTGGCCGATCGCCGCGGCGATATTCGCGGCGCTTCTGGTCGGTGTCGTGGTCGGACTGATCTACGCAACCCTCTACAACCGGCTCGGGATGCCGAGCTTCATTGCGACGCTCGCTGGTCTTCTCGCGCTGCTCGGCATGCAGCTCTATATCCTGGGGCCGACCGGTTCGATCAACCTGCCATACGCTTCCCCGCTCGTCCGCTTCGGACAAATATTGATCATGCCGGACTGGCTTTCCCACGCGCTGGCGCTGGTGCCGGGTCTCGTGATGATCGGCAAGGGCATGCGCACGATGCGCCAACGGCAGGCGGCGAACCTCTCCTCCCAGCCGCTCGGCGCGCTCATCATCAAGGCGGTCGTACTCACGGTCGCGCTTGAAGTGGCAGTCTTCTACCTCAATCTCGGCCGCGGGGTACCGTGGATGTTCGGCCTGTTCGTCGCCCTTGCGGTGATCCTGAACTACGCGCTGACGCGTACGAAGTGGGGCCGGTCGATGTTCGCGGTCGGTGGGAACCGGGAGGCCGCGCGGCGGTCGGGCATCAACGTGCGCCGCATCTACATGAGCGCCTTCGTGCTCTGCTCCACACTTGCCACGCTCGGCGGCATCCTGTCGGCATCGCGCCTTGCCTCCTCGAGCCAGCAGGCCGGCACGGGCGACGTCAATCTCAACGCGATCGCGGCTGCGGTCATCGGCGGCACCAGCCTCTTCGGCGGGCGTGGCAGCGCCTATTCGGCTCTGCTTGGCATCATCGTCATCCAGGCAATCTCGAATGGTCTGACGCTGCTCAATCTGAGCTCGTCGCTCCGCTACATGATCACCGGCGGCGTTCTGGCAATCGCTGTCATCGTCGACTCGTTGGCCCGTCGTTCCCGTGTCAGCCACGGACGCGCGTGATCCAATCTATTGGAATGGAGTTTCAAAAATGGCTGACCTCATGAAAGGCAAAGTCGCCGCCATCACAGGCGCGGCATCGGGCATCGGTCTGGAATGCGCCCGCACGTTGCTTGCGGAAGGGGCGAAGGTCGTTCTCGTCGATCGTGCGCAGGACAAACTGGAACAGCTCTGCGCCGAACTCGGTGAAAACGCCCTGCCGCTGGTCGTCGATCTTCTCAAGCCCGCCGAAGTCTCCGGCATGCTGCCGCGAATCCTCGATATCGCCGGGAAGCTCGACGTCTTCCACGCGAATGCCGGCGCCTATATCGGTGGTCCGGTGGCTGAGGGGGATCCGGACGCTTGGGACCGGATGCTTAATCTCAACATCAATGCGGCGTTCCGCTCCGTGCATGCGGTGCTGCCCTACATGATCCAACAGAAATCGGGCGATATTCTCTTCACGAGCTCGATTGCGGGCGTCGTCCCCGTCGTCTGGGAGCCGATCTACACGGCATCGAAATTTGCCGTGCAGGCGTTCGTGCACAGCACGCGGCGACAGGTGGCGCCGCATGGCGTGCGCGTCGGGGCGGTGTTGCCCGGGCCGGTGGTAACTGCGCTGCTCGACGACTGGCCGAAGGCGAAGATGGAAGAAGCGCTTGCCAACGGCAGCCTCATGCAGCCGAAGGAAGTGGCGGATGCGGTGCTCTTCATGCTGACGCGTCCGCGCAACGTGACGATCCGCGATCTGGTGATCCTGCCCAACAGCGTTGATCTCTGATTACCTTCGACGGCGCGAGGCCCAGCCCTCCCGCCGATCCACGTTCCTGATTTGCAGGCGGTAGACCATGACCAACACTTCTCACGCACGCCCTGCGGGCGGCGAACGATATCTCATCGGCGTTGATGTCGGCACCGGAAGCGCCAGAGCCGGCCTTTTCGACCTCGCCGGCCGGCTGCTGGCATCGGGCAAGCGCGATATCACGCTCTTTCGTGAGGCCGGTTCCATCGTCGAGCAGTCGAGCACGGAAATCTGGTCCGCGGTCTGCGCGGCAGTGCGCGAGGCGGTCTCCGCAGCAGGCGTTGATCCTGCAAAAGTCGCGAGCATAGGCTTCGACGCGACCTGCTCGCTTGTCGTCCTTGGCGAGGACGGGCGGTCGCTTCCGGTGGGACCGTCGGAGGATCCTCAGCGAGATATCATCGTCTGGATGGACCACCGCGCCGTCGACCAGGCGGAGCGCATCAATGCCAAGGGCCACGATGTGCTGCGCTATGTCGGCGGACGCATATCGCCGGAGATGGAGACGCCGAAGCTCCTCTGGCTGCGCGAAAATCGTCCGCAGGTCTTCGACGCCGCCTGGCAATTCTTCGACCTTGCGGACTTCCTGACCTGGCGGGCAACGGGCGATCTTGCCCGTTCCACCTGCACCGTGACCTGCAAATGGACTTATCTCGCACACGAGAAGCGCTGGGATCCGGACTATTTCCGCGCGATCGGACTCGGTCAGCTCGCGGATGAAGACTTCGTGCGCATAGGCCAGCGTGTCGTGGAGCCGGGTACGCCGGTTGGAAACGGGCTGACGGAGAGGGCCGCCGAGGAACTTGGCCTTGCACCGGGCACGCCGATCGGAGCCGGCATGATCGATGCCCACGCCGGCGGCATCGGCACGGTCGGGGTTGACGGCCCTCCGGAGAGCAATCTCGCCTATGTCTTCGGAACCTCCTCCTGCACGATGACTTCCACAGCAGAGCCGGTTTTCGTGCCGGGCGTGTGGGGACCTTATTACTCGGCGATGGTACCCGGCATGTGGCTGAACGAGGGCGGGCAGTCCGCGGCGGGCGCTGCGATCGAGCAGCTTCTGTCCTTCCACCCCGCGGCCGGCGAGGCCCTGGAACTCGCAGGACGCCGCGGCCTCTCGCTGCCGGTCCTGCTGGCGGAACTCGCCGCGCAGAAGGTCCAGACGCTCTCTGAGTCGATCGAGCTGGCAGGCGGAATCCACGTCGTTCCGGAATTCCTCGGTAACCGCGCGCCGTTTGCCGACCCGCATGCCCGCGCGGTCGTCGCGGGGCTAGGGATGGAGAAAGATCTGGACAGTCTCGTGTCGCTCTACGTGGCCGGACTATGCGGCATCGGCTACGGCCTGCGGCAGATCATCGATACGCAGGCGTCATCCGGTGCTCTGATCGACAAGATCGTCATCAGCGGCGGCGCCGGTCAGCTTGATCTCGTCCGCCAGTTGCTTGCGGACGCGACGGGAAAGCCCGTTCTGGCGACGCGCTCGGAGGAACCTGTGCTTCTCGGCGCTGCCATCCTCGGAAGCGTGGCGGCTGGCGAATTCGCGGACGTTCGCTCGGCGATGGCAAGGCTTTCCGGCACGGATCGCACCTACGCGCCCGCCGGTGGTGAAACCGCAGCGCGTCATGCGCTGAGATACGAGGCCTTCAAGAAGCTTCAGTCGTTGGCGCGGGAGATCCGTTAGGCTCGTCTCAAGCCCGCTGCGGGTGAAACGAACGGAGGTCGTAGCTTCAGCTTCCGGGGTGGCGCCTTAGCGCCACCCAAGAGCGGGAGCGACATGCGTCAGGATCGCCTCGATGACATGCGCGTTGTACTCGACGCCAAGCTGGTTGGGGACGGTCAGGAGCAGCGTGTCGGCCTCCGCGATCGCCTCGTCCTTCGCCAGCTGCGCAATGAGGACGTCCGGCTCGGCGGCGTAGCTGCGACCGAAAATTGCCCGGGTCTTCTCGTCGATAAAGCCGATCTTGTCTTCATCCTGGCCGCCTCGTCCGAAGTAGGCGCGGTCGCGGTCGTCCACCAGGGCGAAGATGCTGCGGCTGACCGACACCCGTGGCTCGCGCTCGTGGCCTGCCGCCTCCCATGCCTCGCGGAATGCGCGGATCTGATCGGCCTGCTGCACGTGGAAGGGAAGTCCCGTCTCGTCGTCCTTGAGCGTGGAACTCTGCAGATTCATGCCCAGCTTCGCAGCCCAAACCGCAGTGGCGTTGGAGCTGGCGCCCCACCAGATCCGCTCCCGCAGCCCCTCGGCGTGCGGCTCGATACGCAGCAAGCCGGGAGGATTGGGAAACATCGGTCGCGGGTTGGGCTGAGCAAAGCCTTCGCCGCGCAGCACATCGAGCAGGACCTCCGCATGGCGCCGCGCCATGTCGGCGTCGGTACTGCCCTCGGCTGGCTGGTAGCCGAAGTAGCGCCATCCATCGATCACCTGCTCGGGCGATCCGCGGCTGATGCCGAGCTGCAGGCGCCCGCCGGCGATGATGTCGGCCGCGCCCGCGTCCTCGGCCATGTACATCGGGTTCTCGTACCGCATGTCGATGACCGCTGTGCCGATCTCGATGCGGCTGGTCTTCGCGCCGACGGCCGATAGCAGGGGGAAGGGCGAGCCGAGTTGGCGCGCAAAGTGATGCACGCGGAAATACGCCCCGTCCGCGCCGAGTTCCTCTGCAGCGACGGCGAGGTCGATGGACTGCAGCAGCGCGTCGGACGCCGATTGCGTTTGCGAGTGCGGCGAGGGCGACCAATGCCCGAACGAGAGAAAGCCGATCTTCTTCATGATGGTGTAGCCTGTGACGTTGCAGCCTGTGCTTCATGGCACAAATCCGGCCGGGGATATAGGCATACCATGCGTTGTCGCACTGAGCGGCGATCCGGGCACGTGCACTACCCGACCGCTCAAGCATCCGGCAGGGTGAATACGGAACAGGGCGCCGCGATGCCGCGCAGCGCGTGTTCGCCGAGCGGCACCAGCGGCGTTGTGATCTCGGCGGCGACCGTGCCCGAGATCAGCACAGACCGGCCAAGCGGCCGGCATAGCCCTTCCAGCCGGCTGACCAGGTTTACCGCTGGGCCGATGGCGGTGAAGTCCAGCCGGTCGGCCGCGCCGATATTGCCCCACAATATCTCGCCGACATGCAGCGCCACGCCGAAGGGCAGCGGCGGCAGCCCTTGCGCCTCGCGCGTGGTATCGAGATGGGCCATGCCGGCGCGGGCGGCGACGACCGCGCGCAATGCCGCTCCGCAGGCCTCTGCCGGCGTCCGGGAAACCGGGAAGATCGCCAGCAGGCCATCGCCCATGAACTTCAGCACTTCGCCCCCGAACGCATGTATTGCTCCGGCGACGCGGTCGAACCAGGCGTCGAGGGTAGCGATCATCGCCCCTGGCTCGGTCGCCTCGGACAGGGCGGTGAAGTTGCGGAGGTCAGTACAGAGCAGCACGGCACGGATGGTCTCTCCGGTGCCCCGGCTGAGCGCGCCCGCCTGCACGCGGGCGGCGCTGCGCCGGCCGAGATAGGCCTCGAGCAGCGTTGCAAGTGCCGCCCGCTCGGCCAAGGCGGCCAGGGGCGCGGCGGCAAAGCGTGCGGCCTGACGCAGTTGGGACGTCTCAGCAGGATCGAACGTCCGGCTGCCGGCCCAGCCCAGCAGCAGTCTCTCCGGCGTCGGGCCAACCGTGTCCTCCTCCACCGGCCCCAGCCCGGCAAGCCAGTCGCGGCCCGCCTGGTTGGATGGGCTGCCGGCAAAAGCCAGGGCTTCGATCACCGTCCCGGTCTCCGCCCGCCACAGCCAGGTGCGGCGGGCGACGATCGGGTGCGGTACTGCCAGCGTCAGGGCACCGCCGGTCAACGGAAGACCGTCGGCCAGCAGGCGGCGGCCGAGCTCGGCCAGAAAGCGATCCGGGCCGGGCGACGCGCCGGCCTCGTCGACCAGCCAGGCAAGGGGAGCGGGCAGATCCATGTAGCGATCATAGCGTCATGCTCGCTCACCTGTCATCCGCCCGCATAGCCGTTGCTTGCATCGGGGCCGATCCGGTGAAAAAACATCCAGCAAATTCAATGCGCTGTTGCGACTGCTGTGTGCCTGAAGAAACACGTAACACCATAAGCGGTGGCGTGGCCGGCCGGGTCAGGCTATCATCGGGGCCTGACCCGACGTTTCTCCGTTTGATCGCAGTCGGGCAGCACATCGCAATCACTGGGGGAGACCGATGCCAGAGGCCCTCGTCGTTCGCCGCGAAACACATATTTCAGCGCCGCCCGCCGCGGTGTTCGCCCTGCTGACCGATCCTGAGAAGATCCTGCGCTGGATGGGGACGGAGGCGGATGTCGAGCCGGAGCCCGGCGGGCTCTACCTCGTCAACGTCACCGGGGCGCGTTTCGCCCGCGGCGCCTTCCGCGAGGTCGTGCCGGTCCATCGCCTGGTATACAGCTTCGGCTGGGACGATAGCGACATCGTGCCGCCGGCGTCGAGTCTTGTCGAGATAGACCTCATCGAACAGCCGGACGGAACGCTGCTCAGGCTCACCCACAGCGGCCTGCCCAATGCCGAGCAGTGCGCAGGCCATGAGGAGGGCTGGACCCATTACCTCGATCGGCTGGCCGAGGTTGCGGCCGGGCGCGATCCGGGACCGGACCCCTGGCACGGCCGTACCGGCTGACAAACCGAATGCACTTCCAAAGCCGACCGAAACGCCCGCCTACAGGCCCGGTAGGCAGCAGCAAGCGCCACGGGCGTTCGCGACCGTTGCACGTAGGTCGAAGTCGTGCTTCAAGATGGCCACGTCACCGACATGCGCAATGGCGTTGGCAATGCCAGCCTGGATGCATGTCTCCTCAATGAGGCCGGCGAGCCCGCCAGCTGGCCCATCCACGTTTTGGCGGCGGTCCGAGAGACACTCCATGGCACTCAAAGTTGCGGTCCAGATGGACCATATTTCCTCAATCAACATCGCAGGCGATAGTGCCTTTGCCTTGATGCTGGAGGCGCAGGCGCGCGGACACGAGCTTTATCACTATACGCCCGACCGCCTGGCGATGATTGGCGACAGCGTCTTTTGTGCGATGGAACCGGTCGAAGTGCGTGACGAGAAAGGCAACCATTTCGTGCTCGGCGAGAAACAACGTGCGAACCTGGCCGATGTCGACGTGGTGCTCATGCGTCAGGATCCGCCATTCGACCTGTCCTACATCGCGGCGACGCATATCCTGGAAAAGATCCATCCCAAGACGCTCGTGGTCAATGATCCGGCTGAGGTGCGCAACGCGCCGGAGAAGCTCTTCGTCACCGAGTTCTCGGATCTTATGCCGCCGACGCTTATTACGCGCGACAAGGCGGAAATTGACCTGTTCCGCGCGGAATATGGCGACATCGTCATGAAGCCGCTGTTCGGCCATGGCGGCGCAGCGGTGGTGCGGCTGACCAAGGACGATCTCAACTACGGTTCGCTTTACGATATCTTTGCCACGACCTTCCGCGAGCCTTGGGTTATTCAGCAGTTCCTGCCGAACGTGAAGCATGGCGACAAGCGCATTCTTCTCGTTGACGGCGAGTTCGCGGGCGCGGTCAACCGTGTGCCTGCCGCGGGTGACCTGCGCTCCAATATGGTGCGCGGCGGGGCGCCGACCGTCGCGGACCTGACGAAGAAGGAGCGGGAAATTTGCGAGCGATTGGGTCCGTCTCTGCGTGAGAAGGGGCTCATTCTGGTCGGCATCGACGTCATCGATGACAAGCTCACCGAAATAAACGTCACGGCTCCGACCGGTATTCGCGCCGTGAGGAAGCTTGGTGGACCGGACGTGGCAGCGAAGGTGTGGGACGTGCTGGAGGCAAAGCGGGCGGGGTGATGGTCTTCCCGCCACAGTTCACGTGCAAGGGTGTCACAGTGTCCGGGCAAAACGCGCGGCGCTGTAGCGGGGCTTCACAATAAACTGGTTTCACATCGACGTGAGTTCCGACGCCGGCGTAATGATTTCGTCGAGCATCCACGTTAGACCATTGAAACATGAGATGGTCTAACTGATTTGAAATGACGCAATTCCGGACGGAGAACCGTTACTTTCCTCGAATTGCTCTAAAGCGCGTCACGTTCGATCGGACTTATGCGACGCGCTTTAGGTCATTGCTTTTAGGCATGTCGTTGTCCAAAACCGCTGCACAGTTTTAGGCGACATGCATTAGGTGATGCGGATGGTCAAGTTGATTGCCGCTCTTCTGTCGTTCTTCGCGTTCCTGCCGTTTGCGATCGCGCAGGAGGTCCCTTCCGTGCCTTCGCTGCTCGAGGGTCTTGGGGGCCGCCAGGACCTGACTTCGCTCAAGGCTGTCATCATTGCCCGCAACGGTGAGGTGGTCGCGGAACGCGGCTATCGCGGCCACACGCCCGAGGATTCGACCAACATCAAGTCGGCGTCGAAGTCCATCGTTTCGGCGCTTGTCGGCATTGCGATCGATAAGGGCCTGCTCGAAGGCCCGGACCAGAAAATCGCGCCCATCCTGAAAAGCGACCTGCCGGCTTCGCCAGACCCTCGGATCAACGATATCACGATCGGCCACCTGCTTTCGATGCAGGCGGGACTGGGCCGGATGTCGGGACCCAACTACGGGCGCTGGGTTTCGAGCAGCAATTGGGTCCGTTTCGCACTCGCCCAGCCTTTCGACGACGAGCCTGGAGGGCAGATGCTCTATTCCACGGCCTCTACCCATCTGCTTTCGGCAATTCTCACAAAGGTCAGCGGCAAGTCGACCCTGGCACTCGCGCGCGAGTGGCTCGGTCCGGTCGACGGTTTTAGGATCGGCGCCTGGGAACGCGATCCGCAGGGCATTTATCTCGGCGGCAACCAGATGGCGATGAGTGCCCGCTCGCTGCTTGCCTTCGGGGAGCTCTACCGCAATGGCGGCAGGACCGCCGAAGGCCGTCAGATCATTCCCGAAGATTGGATCGAGCTTTCATGGCAGGCGCGTACCAATTCGCGCTTCTCGGGCGACGCCTATGGCTATGGCTGGTTCGCTCGGCAGATCGGCGGCGAGGATGTCCATTTTGCCTGGGGCTATGGCGGCCAGATGCTCTATATCGTGCCGTCGCTGCAACTGACCGTCGTGATGACCTCGGAGGAAAGCGGTCCTTCGGCGCGCAACGGCTATCGCGACGCGCTGCATGGTGTCATGGCCGAAATCGTAAAGACGGTGCGAGCATCCTGAGCGTGGCATGCCCACGGTCGCGAACGCCGTGCGCGCGCCATCACGTTCCGGGCGCGGCGCCGAAGAACAGGAGCCGCGTCAAGAGCACGTAGGTCGATTCCGACACCATCATCCCGACGAAAACCAGGACGAGCAGGGGAGGCAGCAAAATCGCGTAGATCAGTGCGAGGCGCTCCCAGGCCATGTGCATGAATACCGCGACGATGAGGCCGGCCTTGAGCACCATGAAAATCAGGATCAGCGACCAGCGCAGATAACCCTGAAGGCCGACATAGTCGACCAGATAGGAAAAGGTGCTGAGGACGAAGAGCAGGCCCCAGACCAGAAGGTAGAGCTTGATCGGGTGGTGCTGCTGCTGCGCGGCATGCGCCTCTACCGGAGCCATGATGCCCTCCTCACCAAAGATAGAAGAATGCAAAGATGAAGACCCAGACCAGATCGACGAAGTGCCAGTAGAGCCCGGTGATCTCGACGATCTCGTAGTGTCCCTTGCGGCTTGTGAAAAAGCCGCGCCGCTCCGTGTCGAAGTCGCCGCGCCAGACCTTGCGGGCGATGATCAGCAGGAAAATCACGCCGATCGTGACGTGGGTGCCGTGAAAGCCGGTGATCATGAAGAAGGTCGAGCCGAACTGTGCGGCTCCCCAGGGATTGCCCCAAGGCCGCACTCCCTCTGCAATGAGTTTCGACCATTCGAAGGCCTGCATGCCGACGAAGGTGGCGCCGAACAGCGCGGTGATGAGCATCAGCGCGGCGGTCTTGCGGCGGTCGCGGCGATAGCCGTAGTTGACGGCCATCGCCATGGTGCCGCTGCTGGAGATCAGGACGAAGGTCATGATGGCGATCAGGATCAGCGGCACCTCGACGCCGCCGATCTCGAGTGCAAAGACCTCGCTCGGGTTCGGCCAGGGCACGGTGGTCGCCATGCGCGCCGACATGTAGGCGATGAGGAAGCAGCCGAAGATGAAGGTGTCGCTGAGGAGAAAGATCCACATCATGGCCTTTCCCCAGGAGACATTCTTGAATGCCCGCTGGTCCGAAGCCCAGTCGGCCGCCAAGCCAGCGAGACCGGATGGGCGGGGGAGCGTTTCCAAGGAGGACGGTTTGAGTGGAGCGGACATGTCAGCGTTCCTATGTCAGCAATTGACGGCAGAGATCGACAACGTCATTGGCCCAACCGGAAAAGAGGGCGAAGAGGACCAGCCAGACGGCCAGCATGAAATGCCAGTAGGTGGCGCAGAGCCCGATGGAGAGGCGTCTCCGGCGGTCGATCGGCGCATCCCACGTGCGCAGGATGACGCGTCCGAGGACCGCGAGCCCGCCGATGATATGCAGGCCGTGCATGCCGGTGAGCATGTAGAAAAAGCTGTTGGCGGGGCTGCTGGTCAGAAAATACCCGGCGGAAGCAAGCGCGCGCCAGGCGAAAAGCTGTCCGACGAGGAAGGCGAGGCCGGCGGCGAGCGCAACGAGCAGGCTGGTCCGGGCCGCTTCCTCGTTCCGCCGCTCGGCTTCGAGCTTTGCCCAGTGCAGGGTGATGCTGCTCAAGGCAAGAATGCCGGTGTTGGCCCAGAGAAAGCGCGGCAGCGGCAGCGGCGACCAGTCGGAAGAAGCCATGCGCATGAAATAGGCGCTGATGAAAAGCGTGAAGAGCGCGCCGACCACGGCGAGAAAGACAGCGAGGCCGATTTTGGCGGGCGGAACCGGCTCGCCACTCCGATGGTCGTGCGTATGCCCCACTTCCAGCCATGGTTTGGAGGCCAATCGCTGTTGTGCCAGCCACCACGCGATGATGGCGGCGATGACCGCCAGGAAGACCAGCACGACCGTCATGAGGCGGCCTCGTGGCTCACGCGTCCCGGCCCAGGCTGGTTCTGGGGGATGAAATCCTCCGGCGCGCCGGGGACGCTGTAGTCGTAGGCCCAGCGATAGACGACCGGCAGTTCCTTGCCCCAGTTGCCATGCGGAGGTGGTGTTTCAGGCGTTTGCCATTCGAGGGTTGTCGCGCGCCAGGGATTGCCACCGGCCTCCCTCCCGTGGCGCAGGCTCCAGACGAGATTGAAGAGAAAGACAATCTGGGCTGCGCCCACGATGAACGCCGCGATGGTGATGAAGGCGTTGAGGCTGTGCACCGATTCCGGCACGAATGCCGTTTCGCCGATTTCGTAATAGCGGCGCGGAACGCCGACGAGGCCGACATAGTGCATCGGGAAAAAGATCGCGTAGGAGCCGAGGAACGTGATCCAGAAATGCACCTGGCCGAGCGCCTCGTTAAGCATGCGCCCGGTGATCTTGGGATACCAGTGATAGATCGCCCCGAAGATGACCAGAATCGGCGCGACGCCCATGACCATGTGGAAATGCGCGACGACGAACATGGTGTCGGAAAGCGGCACGTCCACGACGACATTGCCGAGGAACAGCCCGGTCAGTCCGCCGTTGACGAAGGTGACGATGAAGGCAAGCGCGAAGAGCATCGGCAAGGTCAGGTGGATGTTGCCCCGCCAAAGCGTCAGCACCCAGTTGTAGACCTTGATTGCCGTCGGCACGGCGATGATCAGCGTTGTAGTGGCAAAGAAGAAGCCGAAATAGGGGTTCATGCCGCTGACATACATGTGATGCGCCCAGACGACCATGGACAGCGCGCCGATGATGACGATCGCCCAAACCATCATGCGATAGCCGAAGATGTTCTTGCGCGCATGGGTGCTGATGAGGTCGGAAACGATGCCAAAGGCCGGCAGGGCGACGATGTAGACCTCCGGATGGCCGAAGAACCAGAAGAGATGCTGGAACAGGATCGGACTGCCTCCGCCATATTGCAGTTGCTCGCCCATCTCGGCGATCGCCGGCATGAAGAAGCTGGTGCCGAGCAGCCGGTCAAAAAGCATCATGACGCAGGCGACGAACAGTGCCGGGAAGGCGAGCAGGGCCATGACCGTGGCGGTGACGATGCCCCAGACCGTCAGCGGCATGCGCATCAGCGTCATGCCACGGGCGCGGCCTTGCAGCACAGTGACGACGTAGTTGAGGCCGCCCATCGTGAAGCCGATGATGAAGATGATCAGAGAAGAGAGCATCAGGATGATGCCCCAATCCTTTCCGCCGGGCGTATTGGTCAGAATCGCCTGGGGCGGATAAAGGGTCCAGCCGGCCCCGGTCGGCCCGCCGGGAGCGAAGAAGCTGGCGACCAGCACCAGCACCGCGAGCAGGTAGATCCAATAGCTCAGCATGTTCGCGTAGGGGAAGACCATGTCGCGGGCGCCGACCATCAGCGGGATCAGGTAGTTGCCGAAGCCGCCGAGGAAGAGCGCTGTCAGCAGATAGATCACCATGATCATCCCGTGCATGGTGATGAACTGGTAGTAGCGATCGGCATCGATCCACGCGAAGGCACCGGGGAAGCCGAGTTGCAGACGCATCAGCCAGGAGAGCACAAGCGCGACCATGCCGATGGCGATCGCCGTCGTTGCGTATTGGATGGCGATGACTTTCGCGTCCTGGCTGAAAACGTATCGGGTCCACCAGCTGTGCGGATGATAAAGTTCAACATCCTCGACTTCGGCGGGCGGGATGGCCTCGCCAATACCGGACCGGACGTCGACCATCATGTTCCTCCCAGTTCCTGTGTTTACCCTGGCGCCGCTATTGCGCCGACGAGGCGTCGGCCGTGACCGCCCTCGGGCTATCGTCGGACGACGCCGTCAATTGCGAAAAGGTCTGTTGCTCGGCGAGCCACGTCTGGTAATCGGCCTCCGTATCGACCACCACCGTGCCGCGCATCTGCGGATGGCCGACGCCGCAGAGTTCGGCACAGAGAATCTCGAACGTGCCTGTCCGCGTCGGCGTGAACCAGAAATACGTCACCATGCCGGGCACCATATCCATCTTGGCGCGGAACTCGGGCACGTAGAAATCATGCAGGACATCGACCGAACGCAGGAGAACCTTGACGGGTTTTCCGACCGGCACGTGCAACTCGCCACCTTCGATGATCAAGTCGTCGAGGGTCGCTGCGTCATTGCGGTTAAGGCCGAGCGTGTTCTCGGGCGCGACGTCACGGGTTTCCGACGTTCCGAGCTTTCCGTCCTTGCCCGGCAGCCGGAAACTCCACAGCCATTGCTGGCCGACGACTTCGACTTCCGTTGCCGCCGCCGGAACAGTGATGAACTGGTTCCAGACGAAAAGACCCGGTGCCAGCATGGCGATGACGCCAACCGTCGTGCTTACGGCGAGCCAGCTTTCTAGGCGCTTGTTTTCGGGTTCATAGGCGGCCTGGTTTCCGGGCCGATAGCGGAACCGGAAAACGCAATAAGCCGTGAACAGGACAACCGCGACGAAGACGAAGCCGGTGATCCAGAAAGTTATGATGAGAGTATTGTCTATGTAATTCCAGTTGGAGGCGATTGGTGTCCACCACCAGGGACTCAACAAATGGAACAACACTGATCCGGCGGCCAACAAAACCAGAATCACCACCACGGCCATTTCTTGTCCCTCCTACCGCAATCGGCTGTGGGCATGAATACGCAATCCGTAGAGTTCCGATCGCGATTATTGCACGAACGGAAAATAGTCGCAAATCGCCCGAAAGGGTTGTCGTCCGGGTCCCCTTCGCGCTTTGGTATTGCTTATTGCGAATATTGTTTGAGGTAGGCGAGCAGATTGGAAATGTCAGTGTCGTCCTTCAGACCGGGAAAGGCCATTTTGGTTCCTTTCACCTTTGCCTTCGGATCGTGGAGGTATTCGCGCAGCGTCGCCTCGTCCCACTTGAGGCCTCCCTTGCCCGCCTCGACCATAGCCGGCGAGTAGCGGAAATTGGGATGTGTGCCGGCCGTCCTGCCAAGGACGTGATTGAGCGATGGACCAACCTTGTTGGTGTCCTTGTCGACGACGTGACAGGTCTGGCATTTCTTGAAGACGGTTGCGCCAGCCTCGGCGTCGCCCTCTTGGGCGAGGGCCGTCAGGGGACAGAGCACGAGTGCCGAAAAGGAAAGGACAACAACAGGAATTCGCATGACACTTCCTCAATTTCGCCGGGCGCGGGGGCAAGGAAGACGCTCGTCAAATCGTTGTATTGGCGGTGTTTGCTTCTCTCGCTGGTGGCGCGCCGAAGGCGGGTTGATAACTGCGACAAGAACAAAACTAAGGCCCACTTGGCAGAAGTCAATTGCCATGTCGGGGCGTGTCCAGCGCTGCCCAGCGCCTAGCCTTTGTGCAGTCCTGCCGCTTTCTGCGGCGCAGCCGGATCAGATGCGATTGCCCTCTGTGTCGAAGAAATGCAGGTAGTGCGTGGGAAAGCGGACAGGGACGGTGCCGGAGGCTGTCAGGAAGGACCGGTCGTTGGTGAAGGCCTTGAAGCTCGTCCGGCCGAGCGACAAATGCAGGATGATGCCGAATCCGGTCGGCTCGACGAGATCCACGGTCGCGAGCAGGCTGTCCGGCCCGTGACCCGCAAGGACGACGTGTTCCGGACGGATGCCGAGTGTCGCCGGAGCATTATCCGGGATCGACGGCGACGCGTCGAGCGGAATGCTGACACCTCCTTCCGTCTCGAAATTCGACCTGTCGCCGGCACGATAGGTGCCCTTGAAGAAATTCATGCCGGGAGAGCCGATGAAACCCGCCACGAAGAGGTTGGCGGGACGGTCGTAGAGCTCGAGCGGGCTTCCCACCTGCTGGACGACGCCGCCGTTCATCGCGACGATGCGGTCCGCCAGCGTCATCGCTTCGATCTGGTCGTGCGTCACGTAGATCGACGTGGCGCCGAGATCCTTGTGCAGTTTCTTGATTTCGGCGCGCATCTGCTCGCGAAGGCGCGCATCGAGGTTGGAAAGCGGTTCGTCGAAGAGAAAGGCCTTCGGCTGGCGGACGATCGCCCGCCCCATGGCGACGCGCTGGCGCTGGCCGCCGGAGAGCGCGCGCGGGCGGCGCTCCAGCAGTGGCTCAAGGCCAAGCTTAGCGGCGGCACCGGAAACGACGGTGGTGATCCTGTCCCTGGCGGTCTTGCGCAGCCGAAGGCTGTAGCTCATGTTCTTCTCGACCGACATGTGCGGATAAAGCGCATAGGACTGGAACACCATGGCGATGTCGCGGTCCTTCGGCGCGAGCTCGTTGACGCGCTTGCCGGCGATGCGGATTTCGCCGGCAGTCACGCTTTCGAGCCCCGCAATCATACGCAGAAGGGTGGACTTGCCGCAGCCCGACGGCCCGACGAGCACGACGAACTCGCCGTCGCGGATCTTGAGGTCCACGTCGTGCAGCACCGGATGGATGCCGTAGGACTTCTGGATGTTGGCGATATCGATGGAAGCCATGGGTAATCAGCCTTTGACCGCGCCGGCCGTGAGGCCCTGGACGAGATAGCGTTGAATGAGCAGGAAGAAGAGGCAGGCCGGGATCAACGCGAGCACGCCGGCCGCCATCATCTGCCCGAAATCGACCGAGAACTTCGACACGAAGGACAAGAGGCCGACAGGGAAGGTCGCCTGTTCGTTGCCGGAGATCAGCATCAGCGAGAACAGCAGTTCGCTCCAGGCTGCGGTGAAGACGAAGCCGAGCGTCGCGGCGATGCCGGGCAGCGTCAGCGGCAGGATGATCTGGCGGAAGGCGACGAACTGCGTGGCGCCGTCGATCATCGCCGCTTCTTCCAGATCCTTCGGAATGCCGTCGAAGAAGGACTGCATCAGGAAGGTGGCGAAGGGGACGTTGAACGCGGTGTAGACGATGACGAGGCCGGTGAGGCTGTTGGTGAGCCCCATCGGCGAGAGGATCTTGAAGATCGGCGCGACCAGCATCACCAGCGGGAACATCTGGGTAAGCAGCATCAGGGTCACCAGCCAGTACTTGCCGCGGAAGCGGAAGCGCGAGAGCGCGTAGCCCGAGAGTGAGGAAAGGATCGTCACGATCACCGCGGTCGAGCCCGAGACGATCAGGCTGTTGCGGAAGAAGACCGGGAAGGCGCTGTGCCTGAGCACGAAGTCGAAATGCTCGAAACTCGCCCGCGACGGCCAGAGCCGGACACCCTCGGTGTAGAGCAGATCGTTCGGCGTGACCGCAACCTTGAGCAGCCAGAACAGAGGGAAGAGCGCAAAGGCGATATATGCGAGGATCGCCAGGCGATGCGCAATGGTGAGGAAGGCAGATTTGGGGCGCATCGGTCTCAATCCTTGCTCAAGAGCCACTGTCTGAGGATGACGATCAGCAGCGAATAGGCGAGGAGCAGCGCCAGGAGCACGAGCGCGATCGCCGAGGCATAGCCGAAATCGAGCCGCTTGAACGCCTGGGTGAAGATGTAGCTCGCGACGATCTGCGTCCGGTCGGCCGGACCGCCATTGGTCATGACGATGATGAGGTCGGCGAAATTCGAGATCCAGACGGTGCGCAGGAGAATGGTGATCGCGATCGTCGGGGCGAGGAACGGAAGGGTGATCGAAAGGAAGCGCTGGACCGGTCCCGCCCCGTCGATGCTGGCGGCCTCGTAAAGATCGCGCGGGATCGCCTGCAGCGCGGCAAGCAAGGTGATCGCGAAGAAGGGGATGCCCCACCAGATATTGGCGACGATCGGCCCCCACATAGCGAGCTGCGGATCGGACAGGATATTGGCCGGCTGGCTCATGAGGCCGAGCCCGTAGAGCCAATGCGGCAATGGACCGACGACCGGATTGAACAGCCAGGCCCAGTTGAGACCGGCGAGGAAACTCGGCACGGCCCAGGGCAGGAAGACGAGCGCCTGGGCAATCGCACGGCCGCTGAAAGGCTTGTCGAGCAGGAGCGCTAGGATGAGGCCGAAGGTGAACTGCAGCAATACGGAAGCGCCGGTCCACCAGAGCGTGTTCCTGAGCGCGCGGAAAAACGCCTGGTCCTCAGACAGTGCCCTGAAGTGATCGAGACCGACAAAGGCGCCGGAGAACGGGTTGAGCAGCTGGATATCACGGAAGGCATAGGACACGCCGAGGACCAGCGGCACGAGCATGACCGCGACGATCAGGATCAGTGCCGGCGCGCTATAAAGATAGGGCGCGGAGGCGTCGGCGATACGCTTCATCAGCGGCGGACGAATTGCGTGCAGGCCGTCATGGCGTGCGGCATAGGCCATCGGTCAATATTCCCCTTCATGGCCGCCTATTCCGGGCATGCCTTGTTTCTTGTCATTTTTGTTGGGCGGCGGCAGGATGAAACCCGCCGCCGCGTATCTGCGTCTTACTTCTTGTTCGCCAGGTATTTCTGCTGCGCCTTGGTCAGGTAGTCCGCCCACTGATTGGCGAGCTCTTCCGGCGTGATGTCGCCGAGCAGCGCTTCCTGGGTCGTCTTGATCGCCAGCGAATCCTTGAAGAAGGCGAACTCTTCGAGGTAGGTCGGCATGACCGTCAGCACGACATCCTTGTCGGCGAGTTCATCGAACCAGCCCTTGAACTGCGGGCTCGCGTAGAAGGGGTCCTTCTCGGCCGACTTGTGAACCGGCAGCGCGCCGGTACGCTTGTTCCACTCGATGTTACCTTCCGGGCCCTCGAGCGTTTCGATCAGCTTCCAGGACAGATCCTTGTTCTGGCTTGCGGAAAGCATCGACCAGCCGGCAAAGCCGATCGTGGTGAACGCCTTGCCGCTTGGGCCCTTCGGCATTGTGGTGACGCCGAAATCATCCGGCTTCATGCGCTGGGCAATCGCGATCAGAGCATCCGGGTCCTGGTCGAGGAAGGCGCAGGTGCCGCTGTAGAAGCCGGCGACGATTTCGTTGAAACCCCAGTTGACGCTGTCCTTCGGCGCAAGGCCCTTCTTGTAGAGGTCGATGACCCAGGTCAGGCCCTTCACCCAGCCCTCGCTGTTCATCGTCGAGGTGCCGTCTTCGTTGAAGAACTTGTTGTCGCCGGCCATGGTCGCGCCGAACATCACCCAGCCGTTGAGGCCGCCCGGGCCGCCGCGCAGGCAGTAGCCGGATTTGCCGGGCAGCTTGGAGACTGCCTCGGATGCCTTGACGAAGTCGTCCATCGTCTTCGGCGGTTCGGCGACGCCCGCCTCGGAAAGCAGCTTCTTGTTGTAGAACATCGCCCGGAGATAGAAGCCGTAGGGCAGCATGTAGGCGGTGTCGTTGACGTCGCGGCCGAGTTCGAGCGCCCGTTCCGTGAGACCGGAAGTATGCTCCCACTTTTCGAGATAGGGTTCGAGGCTTTCGAGCATGCCGTTATTGGCGTAAAGCGAGAGCCAGGTGTCAGGCATTTCCATGACATCCGGCACTTCGCCGGCCGAGACCATGGTCGCGAATTTCTGGAAGGCTTCACCCCAGGGCAGCGAAATGATCTCGACGGTGGTGCCGGGGTTTGCGGCCTCGAACTTGGCGACGATCGACTTTAGCGTCTCGGTGCGCTCGGGGCTGGTGATGACCTCGACGAGCTTCAGCTTCGTGTCTGCAAGCGCGCTGCCGGCCATCAGAGTGGCGAGCAGGGTTGCGGTGATCAGTTTCCTCATTTTCAGTTCCCCTTTTCTTAGGTGTTCGGGTGCTGCTGTGTCGTCAGCCTTCATGAAGCGGCGGCGATCGCCGCTTCGAGATCGCTCCAGAGGGCCTCCGTTCCCTCCAGGCCGACATGGAGCCGTACCGACCGCGGAGAAATGCCGAAGGCGGCCGCGGAATTGGGCTGGGCTTTCTGCGCCAGAACGACTTCGCCCGGCACGATAAGGCTTTCGTGGCCGCCCCAGGAAACGCCGAGCTTGAAGAGTTCGAGGTGATCGGCGAAACGGCGCACATCGACGCCCTCGCGGAAGATGAACGAGAACAGGCCGGACGTGCCGGAAAGACCCGGCGGCAGGTGATTGCCGAGGCCGGGATGGCAAACCGTTTCGACCAGCGGGTGGCTCTGCAGGCGCTGAGCGACGGCGAGAGCCGAGCGTTCGTGCGCCTTCATCCGGATCGGCAGCGTGCGCAGCCCGCGGATCAGGAGCCAGGCATCGAACGGTGAAAGCTTGCCGCCGAGGTAGGGATAGGCTTCGGAGCGGATGCGGCCGATCAAATCCTTCGAGCCGGCAACGACGCCGGCGACGACATCGCTGTGGCCGCCGAGATATTTCGAAGCCGAGTGGATGACGAGATCGACGCCGAGCGAAATCGGCTGCTGGAAAACCGGGCTTGCCCAGCTGTTGTCGATGGCGGTGACAATGCCCTCGGCTTTGGCGAGCGCCGCAAGGGCGGCAATGTCGTGGGTGTCCATCACCCAGCTCGTAGGGCTTTCCATGTAGAAGAGTTTGGCGCCGGGCAGCGCCTTTGCCACCGCCTCCTCGTCGCGTCCGTCGACATAGGTCACTTCGACGCGCATGCGCTTCAGGTGCGTGCCGAACAGGCGGAAGGCGTCGGGATAGACATGCTTGACCGCGACGATGCGATCGCCCGGCTCGACGAAGGAAAGAACGGTCGACGAGATCGCCGACATGCCGCTCGCGAATCCGAGGGCGTCCTCGGCCCCCTCGAGCTTCGCCAGCATCTCCTCGAACATCCTGACGGTCGGGTTGAGGCCCCGGGTGTAGATCGGCCGAACCCGCTCGCCCCGGTAGGAGGCGACCATTTCGTCATAGTCCTTGAAGGTGAAAAGCGACGTCTGGACGATCGGCGGCACGACGGCGTCGAAGGCATTGCCTTCGTCATGTGCGACGATGAGGGACGCTGCGTCGAACGGATCGAAGCCGTTGTTCATTTAGACATTTCCTTGATGTCTTCCTCGACGATGGCGAGGATTTTCAGTGTTTCCAGGCGCGCTGCGTCGGAGTCCTGCGCCGCGATCGCGTTGAAGAGCATACGGTGGAACGGAAAGGAGCGCCGCGCAAAATCCGGCCGGTCGAAGGGCTTCTCCCAGAAGCGCTCGAAGGCCTCGCGCATCTGCTCGAGAAGCTGGCGGAAGAGCGGGTTGTGGGTGGCGTCGTAGATCGCGAGATGGAAGGCCAGGTCTTCCGGACCGGACGTGCCCTTGGCGAGATGCACGCGCTCCATCTCGTCAAGCTTTGTCTCGATGTTGATGAGATCCGCATCCGTGCGGCGGCGCGCGGCTACCATGCCGGCCTCGACTTCGATGCCGCGCCGGACTTCGAGCGTCTGCAGCAGTGCGTCGCGCAGGTGCTCTGTGTCGAGCGCCAGCGGCATGTGAATCGTCGCGCCGGAAATGGCGCGCAGCAGGTAGGTGCCGCTGCCTTTTCGCGCCTCGACGACGCCGAGTGCCTGGAAATGGCTGAGAACCTCACGGACCGTGGAGCGCCCGACGGCGAGCGCCGCCATCAACTCACGCTCGGCCGGTAGCCGATCGCCCGGCTTCAGGCCCGAGCGTTGAATGTAGTCGGCAAGCGCGGAGATCACCTGCTGCACCCGGTCGACGGGGGGCAGGGGCAGGAGCATCGCTTTGTCCTGCTGCGGCATGCGGGCTCTCCGAGACCAGAATTGGTCTGACATCCGAGCAATATGCGGCTCATGTCAGGCGCGGTCAAGCCGCAACTGCGTGCCGCGCGGCATGCCAACAGATCGGGGCGGAACGGCGTGGCGCCTTGGCGCACACGGGCTTGACGGCTCGTCTGAACCGGCGCGATATGGTTCGAGGAGCTGTCAGATGAGATATTTTGCCTGCATTGGCCTTGCCGTAGCCGCGATCGCTTCCGGTCCGCTGGTGCACGAGGCGAATGCGCAGATGCGGACAGGGAAGGGCGAATATTACACCGGCGTCCAGCGCAAACCCTGGCCGGGTTACCTCTTCTTCTGGATCACCGGCCGCGATCGCGCGGCTGCCCTTGCTGCGGCGGAAAGCAATGCCGCCGGCGACAGGCAGCCGCCGCGGAAGAGCAGGAAGTATTGATGCATATCGTCCAGACGTGTGCCGCGGTGTTGGACAGCGGCTACGTGCACCGTCTGAAAAGACCGGCGGCGCTCAGGTGGCTTCTGAGCGTCGGAAGCTCGAACGATACTGAGCCGGGGTCACGCCGAGGCGCTCACTGAAGACAATCCGCATCCTGTCGGTGCTCCCGAAACCGCAGTCATACGCTATGGTCTTCAATTGGCGGTCGCTCCCTTCGAGGAGATTGCGGGCTGCGTCGATGCGGGCGCGCTCGACGAACTCATGAGGCGTCATCCCGGTTACCTGCACAAAATGCCGGGCGAAGTTGCGTGCGCTCATTCCGACCTGGGCGGCAAGAGAGGCGAGCGTGTGGCGGTCCCGGATATTCGCCATCACATGGTCCTGGATTCTTGCCGCCGGCGAGGCCGGATCATTCGGCGCGGTGAGATAGGGACTGAACTGGGATTGTCCCCCCTGACGTTGAGCAACGACGACCAGTCGCTTGGCAACGAGCAGGGCAATCTCCGCTCCGTGCCGTTCCCCGACCAGCGCCAGCGCCAGGTCGATTCCTGCCGTCACACCGGCCGATGTGACAAGGCGGCCGTCGCGCATATAGATGGCATCGGGATCAACCTGTGCGGCAGGAAACGTGGCCGCGAGCTTCCCGGCATTTTGCCAATGCGTGGTAACGCGCCGCCCATCGAGCAATCCGGCATGCCCCAAGGCAAAGGCTCCGGTACAGATCGACCCGTAGGTGCTGGCGCGAGATGGAGCCAATGCCAACCATCCGATCAGGCGTTGATCGGGCTCTCCATGGACCAGGGCCGGGCCGCCGGTGACGAGCAGGATCTCAAAACCACCCGACGCGTCCTCGAATGCCAGATCGGCCATCATCAACATGTTGTTCGACGCCCGCAGCGGATTGCGATCAGCCGCAACCACAACCGTCTCATAGCGATTTTCCGGCGCGATATAGGCGTTAGCCTCGGCGAACACGTCGATCGGGCCGGCGACGTCGAGAGCCTGGACGCCTTCGTGAATAACGATTGCAACCTTTGTAACGACCATGTTTGCGCGATCGTGCTGGCGAGATTCGGCGTGTGCTTGTCCTGATCCGCCGAGTGCGTCGAGTTGCGGCCTCGACCCTCGGGCGGTTACAACCGGTGAGGATCGGCTGAGGCCAAAATACTTATGGCTCGATCCGAATAATTGCAACGAGAGCTCATCTTGCGTGTCGGTTCACGCCACGGCGGAGCTCTGTCTTGAGAGGTGTAAGCGATGACGGAGATTGTTGCCGGTGTCCGTGTTCCCGACAGCGCGATTGCTCGTGCTGCCACCCAACTCGTCCGCGACACAGAGGACGACCTTCTCTACAACCATAGTCGCCGGGTGTTCTTTTGGGCCGCGCTAACCGGCGAGCGTCGGGGCCTCGACTACGACGCCGAGCTGCTCTACCTCGGCGCCATGTTTCACGACATGGGGCTGACGGAACGCTACTCCAGCCCGAATTTGCGCTTCGAGGTCGACGGCGCGAATGCGGCTCGGGATTTCATGAAGAGCTACGGCGTTGCCGAACGCGATATCGAGGACGTCTGGACCGCCATCGCGCTTCACACCACCCCCGGCATACCCGAGCACATGCGTCCGACGATCGCGCTAGTCACCGCCGGTGTCGAAATGGATGTCCTTGGGATCAACTATCATGCTTTCTCGCACGAACATCGGCATGAAGTTTGCGCCTGCCATCCACGTGAGGCGAATTTCAAAGAGAACATCATCGACCACTTCGCTGAAGGCATCAAAAAGAAGCCGGAGACGACCTTTGGAAACGTCAAGGCTGACGTGCTGGCACTGAAGGACCCGAATTTCAAGCGTATCAACTTCTGCTCGATCATTCTCGGCTCCGCATGGCCGGCTTGATTGCGCGTTGATCGCCTTCTTCTTCCTGTCTGCCGGGCGCATTCCCCATGACATCGAAGCGCCCGGCATCTGAATGATCAAGCTGCACCGAAGGGCGCATCGTCATGAGCAAGATTTCTGGAGTGGAAATCCCCGACAGCAGGCTGGCGCGCGAGGCTACGGAATTCGTGCGCGATACCGAGAGCGAACTCTTGTTCCTCCACTCGACCCGCGTCTTCTTCTGGGGCGCCTTGGCCGGGAAAAGAAGGACCTCTGGTTCGATCCCGAACTGCTCTACGTGGCCGCGATGTTTCACGACATCGGGTTGACGACCGCATATCGTGAAAGTCAGCTTCGCTTCGAAGTGGACGGCGCCACCGCCGCTCGTGACTTCCTGCAGGCACACGGCATTTCCGAATCCGATGTCTGGAATGCAATTGCACTTCACACGACTCCCGGGATCCCCGAGCACATGCACCCGGAGATATTTCTCGTCCAATCCGGGGCTGGAATGGATGTCGTCGGGCGCGGCTTTGACGGTTTCAGCGAAAGCGAGCGACAATCCGTGGTATCCGCCTATCCTCGAGGCGCCGACTTCAAAAACGGGATCATCGATGCCTTCTACGAGGGCATGAAGCACCGACCGCAAAGCACCTTCGGCACGTTCAACGATGACGTCCTCGCATTCAAGGATCCTTCGTTCCGGCGCACCAATTTCTGTTGCCTGATCTTGCACTCCCATTGGGAGTCACTAGAGCGCCGTGCGTTCAAATGAACGCCCAAAGGACGCTCTAGCACTTTGATTCCAGAGCATCTTATTCGCTTTCAGTGATTCTACTTGAAAGCGGGATGCTCTAGAGGGGGACCCGTGTGACGTCAGGTGATCCGCCTGACTACAATTCCCTAGGCGGCAAGCGCGAGCAGCTTGGCGATCGCCTGCTGGTCAAAGCCGCCGATCCCCTCGCGGATATCGGCGGCAATGGCCTCGGCGACGGCGTCCTCGTCGCGGCGCCTCAACGCATCGATTGCCTCGCGATGACGATCGACGACGTAGAGTTCGGCGACATGTTCCATGGCGATGCCGAGAATGGGTCCGAGCTGCAGCCACACGCTTTCGATCAGCGGCATGGCGATCTGGTCGGGATTGGCCATGTAGATCTGCCGGTGGAATTGCTGGTTGGCGATCAGCGCCGCCGCCTTCTGGCCAGCGAGGATCGCGGCCTCGATGGCGTCGTCGGTCGCGACGATACGGTCAATCTGCCGGTCTGAAAGGTGGGCGACAGCCCTGCGCGCGGCGTGGCTTTCAAGCACGATCCGTAGCGAAATCAGCTCCTCGAACCGTGCCGGCGTGATACGCGGCACGACGATGCGCCGGTTTTCGAGGAAGTGCAGGGCGCCGATCGAGGTCAGCTGTCGCAGCGCTTCGCGCACCGGCGTCGGGCTGCTCTCCAACGCTTCGGCCAGTCCACGGATCGTAACCGATGTTCCCGGACGGAAAGCGCCGACCATGATTGCCTGCCTGAGGCGCGCAAAGGCGTAATCGTGCGTGGTCATGCCTTCCGGCCGTTCCAACGCCGGCAAAACAAGGGCTTTCAAGATTGCGATTCCTCCTGCCACGTCGGTTCGCGCGGCTGATAGCACCGGTCAAGCTTGACTTCAAATCGTGAACTATGTCAATTTTCTAAAAATGTGATCACAAAACAAGAATTGAGATATGTCTCTAGAGGCGGAAGATCCAAGCGCATTCAAGCTCTGGCTGGAACAGAACGGCCCGATCGAAAGCATCCAGGCGGTCATCTGTGACCTGAACGGCATCATGCGCGGCAAGCGTGTCCCGGTCGAACAGGCCTCCAAGGTCCTCGGCGGCGGCATCCGCATGCCGCTCTCCATCGTTGGCGTCGATGTCTGGGGAGAGGACATCATCGGCAGCGAACAGGTTTTCGCGACCGGCGACCGCGACGGCATATGCGGTGTCACCGGGCGAGGGGCGTTGCCGGTCAACTGGACGTCCCGGCCGAGCGCCCTGGTGCCGCTCTGGCTCTTCGTCGAGGACGGCAAGCCGTTTCTCGCCGACCCGCGTCAGGCACTTGCGGCAATCGTCAGGGAATACCGCGAACTCGGCTTGCGTCCCGTCGTCGCCACCGAGATGGAATTCTACCTGATCGACCCGGAGCCCGACAGCGCGGTGCCGCCGATCTCGCCCTATACCGGCAAGCGGCTCGATTCCGATGCGATCCTGTCGATCGACGAGCTTGATGATTTCGGCGAGTTCTTCTCCGACGTTTACAAGGAATGCGCGCGGCAGAACGTGCCGGCGGATGCGGCGATCGCCGAGAACGGTAT
Organism: Sinorhizobium terangae; assembly: GCF_029714365.1. Lineage (NCBI taxonomy): Bacteria > Pseudomonadati > Pseudomonadota > Alphaproteobacteria > Hyphomicrobiales > Rhizobiaceae > Sinorhizobium > Sinorhizobium terangae. The sequence goes on along the minus strand of NZ_CP121659.1, from coordinate 2,701,737 downwards.
CGGCCAGTTCGAGATCAACCTGCTGCACACCGACGATCCGCTGAAGGCGGCGGACGACGCGATCTTCTTCAAGCGTATCGTCAAGGGCGTCGCCCGCAAGCACGGGCTCGCCGCAACCTTCATGGCCAAGCCCTACGGCACGCGATCCGGCAATGGCATGCACATCCATTTCAGCTTGCTCGACGAGGAGGGCAACAATGTCTTCGACGACGGCAGCGACGAAGGGTCGTCCGTGCTGAAGCATGCGGTCGCCGGCCTGTTGCGGGGAATGGCGGAGACAACGCTGCTCTTCGCGCCGCACTTCAACTCCTACAGGCGGCTCAGGCCCGACACGCATGCACCGACCTCGATTTCCTGGGGATACGAGAACCGCACCTCGGCCATCCGCATTCCGGGCGGCAATCCGGCAGCGCGGCGCATCGAACATCGGGTCGCCGGTGCCGACGCCAATCCCTACCTCGTCATCGCCGCGATCCTCGGTGCCGCACTCGTCGGCATCCGCAACAAGTGGAAGCCAGCGGCCCCTGTTGAGGGGCGAGCCTATGACGCGGAGAAACTGCCCAAAATTCCTGCCGAGTGGGGGCAGGCGGTCGATGCCTTCGAGGCCGGACCGATTGCCGCCGAGATCTTCGATCCCGTGCTTCGCTCCATGCTGATCGCCTGCAAGCGCCAGGAGATCGCCGGCTTTGCCGAGCAGGTTACGGACTATGAGTTCAGCGCCTATCTGGAAATCGTATGATGGCAAGCGCAAAGAAATCCTACGCTGGCGACGGCAGTTACCCGACGAGCTATTACGCCGCCTCCCGCAACATCATCCGTACCCCGGTCAGGCTTCAGGGCCGCACCGATACCGACATCTGCGTCGTCGGCGCCGGCTATTCGGGCCTGTCGACGGCAATCCATCTCGCCGAAAAAGGCTACAAGGTCGCTGTGATCGAAGGCGCGCAGGTGGGGTGGGGCGCTTCGGGCCGCAATGGCGGCCAGGTGGTCAACGGCCTCAACGCCAGCCTGTCGACGATCCAGCGCCGCTACGGCGAGGACGCGGCCCGTTTCATCGGCGGCCTGGTGCAGGAGGGTGGGCGGATCATCCGCCGGCTCGTCAGCCAGTACCAGATCGACTGCGACCTGAAGCCCGGCAACATCTATGCCGCCTATACCGCCGCGCATATGAAGGAACTGGAGGCCAAGCAAGCGCTCTGGCGCAAATACGGAATGGACGACCATCAGCTTCTCGACCGCGAGGCGCTCAGAAAGCTCGTCAATTCCGATGCCTATTGCGGCGGCATGCTCGACACGACGGGCGGCCACATGCACCCGCTCAACCTCGTCCTCGGCGAGGCCCGTGCCTTCGAGGACCTGGGCGGCACGATCTACGAGATGTCGCCAGTTGTCCGCGTCGACCACGAGGCAGCACGGCCGACGGTCTACACGCAAGAAGGGGAGGTCAGCGCCCGCATCGTCGTACTCTGCGGCAACGCCTATCTCGGCGATGCCGTGCCGAAGCTCGTCTCGCGGGTCATGCCCGTCTCGACCCAAATGATCACAACGGCGCCGCTCGGTGAGGAGCTCGCCCATTCGCTGATCCCGAGTGACATGTGCGTCGAGGACGTGCGCTATATTCTCGACTATTTCAGGCTGTCGGCCGACAAGCGCATGATTTTCGGCGGCGGCACCGTCTATGGCGGCACGGATCCGGCGGATGTCGTAGCCAAGCTCAAACCCAATCTCGAAAAGGTTTTTCCGCGGCTCAAAGGCGTGAAGATCGACTACGCCTGGAGCGGCAATTTCGCGCTTTCCTTTACGCGCGTGCCGCAGATGGGGCGCATCGGCGCCAATACCTATTTCGCCCATGGCTATAGCGGCCATGGCGTCACCGGTTCCCACCTTTTCGGCCGCACGCTCGCCGAGGCGATCGATGGCGACACCGCGCGTTTCGACGTCTTCGAGAAGCTGCCGTGGTATCCGTTCCCGGGCGGGCGGATGTTCCGCGCGCAATATTCGACGATCGGTTCCTGGTGGTATTCCTTCAAGGATGTTGTTGGCTGGTGAATGGCCGAAGTTGCGACGGACGCGCGCTTCAAATCGATTCCTTCCCGGCCGGTGATGCGGTAGAATTTTTCGGCCGGACCGCCTGACCGGCGCATCCAGATTGGGGGCGATGTCCGGCGTGCCGCCACAGCGCCGCGCGTCTTATCAGACGCGCAAAGGACGCTGTAGCACTTTGAATTAATGCATGTTTTTATCCTCAAATCGGCGATGATTCGAGGAAACATGCAGTAGAGTGTGCCTCGGGCATTCACGCCCCTGTCCGCGGGCCTGCGGTTGATCAGGGAGGTCGGAGATGTTCATACGCTTCGGTTATGAGATCGGCGTTCGGTGCACGCAGCCGACGCCGATGATGACCTATCTTTCGGTTGTACCCGAACGGCGTGACGACATCGTCCGGGAGCGCGGCCCTGTCGCATCACCGATACTGGCGATGGAGGAAATCACTGACCCCCACGGAAACGCCTGCCTGCGGATGGTCTTGCATGCAGGCGAAACCAAGCTCGGCTATGACGCCGTGATCAAGGACGACGGCAGGCCTGATATCTCGGATCCGCTAGCGGAGGCCGCGCCCGTGGAAAGGCTGCCACCCGCATGGCTGCCTTATCTTTCCGCCAGCCGCTATTGCGAGACCGACCGCCTCGGCGCGCTCGCGTGGAAGCTTTTCGGCGATGTTCCCGCCGGATGGCAGCGCGTCCAGGCGATCTGCGACTATGTCCATGATCGGCTGGTTTTCAGCTATGGCTATGCGCAGGCAATGCGCACGGCCGTCGAGGCGCACGAAGGCCGCCTGGGCGTCAGCCGCGACTATGCTCATCTGGCCATCGCTCTTTGCCGCTGCATGAACATGCCGGCGCGCTACGTGAACGGCTACATGACCAATGTCGGCGTACCCGAGAGCCCGGCACCGATGGATTTCAATGCCTGGTTCGAGGTCTTTCTCGGCGATCGCTGGTATACGTTCGATGCCAAGAACAATGCGCGGCGCATCGGCCGCATTCCCGTCGCGCGCGGCCGCGACGCGGCGGACATCCCGTTGATCCAGACCTTCGGGAAGCATGAACTTACGGTCTTTACCGTGTGGACCTCGGTAGAAACCGATGTCTCGCTCACCCGGCCGCACAGCACGGCAGACGTTTCGCTATTGACGCCCTGGTTCAGCGAAACCTGGTCGCGACATCTCCGGGAGCGCGACCGCAATAGGCATTGAGCGTAGCCAAGACCCCCGTAAACGGATTTTTCACTTCCGGCGTGATCTGCGAAAAATATTATCTATATACTCAATGGATAATATAGGAGAACATAACTACTGCGAAACAGCGGAGAGGCAAGATGCACGCGATCAAGGCGACGACCCAATCCCGCTACACGATCTACTCTGCCCTACCGGCGCGACGCTCGCGGGGCAATCTCATTCCTCACACCGTTGCTATTGCGGCGGCATTCACTTTTCTCGCAGCGCTCATCATCGGGGCGATCTGACGCCGGTGCGGCGTCCTCTCGACCATGCCCCCTTTATCCCTTTCCTCCGCCCTTGTCGGCATGGCGCGTGCGGCGACAGACCGGACGCTCGTCGCGCATCGGCCGGTGTCGCCAATGACGCGATCGTTCCGCTTGCGGTCCGGGCTGCCAACGTCGTAGCCTGCCCGCCGCAAACGTGAACATGTGACATATGCGGCGGTTTGCTCCGGAAGACTGGCATGCGGTGAGCGTCTCGAGGATGACGTCACCTTCCATTCGGAGCCGTACGGGGAGGAGAAGGGAATGCTCGACAAGAGAAAATTCTACATCAACGGCGAATGGGTCGGTCCGGTCGAACCGAATGATCTGGAGGTCCTGAATCCGGCGACCGAGCAAGCGGTTGCCGTGATTTCCATGGGCAGTGCTGCAGATGTCGACCGCGCCGTCGCCGCGGCGAAGGAGGCCTTCGCAACCTATAGCCAGACCAGCGTCGAGGAGCGTCTGGCGCTGCTCGAAAAGCTGCTCTCGATCTACAAGCGCCGCTATGACGAAATGGCCGCGACAATAACGATGGAGTTGGGCGCCCCGGCGACGATGGCGCGGGAGCAACAGGCCGATGTCGGCGTCGGCCACCTGCAGGGTTTCATCGACGCGCTGAAACGCTTGAAGACGCGCGACCGGCTGCCGAACGGTGATGTCATGCTGCGTGAGCCGATCGGCGTTTGCGGGCTGATCACGCCCTGGAACTGGCCGATCAACCAGATCGCGCTGAAGGTGGTGCCGGCGCTTGCGACCGGCTGCACCTGCGTCCTGAAGCCGAGCGAATTCACGCCGCTCAACGCCATGCTCTATGCGGAGATGATCCATGAGGCAGGCTTCCCGGCGGGTGTCTTCAATCTCGTCAACGGCGACGGCATCAACGCCGGTGCCGCGCTGTCGAAGCACAAGGACATCGACATGATGTCGTTTACCGGTTCGACCCGGGCCGGCATCGCCGTCAGCAAGGATGCGGCCGAGACGGTCAAGCGCGTCACGCTGGAACTTGGCGGCAAGTCGCCGAACATCGTCTTTGCCGACGCCGACCTCGAGGAACGCGTCACCGGCAGCATTCTCGAATGCTTCAACAATTCCGGCCAGTCCTGCGACGCGCCGACGCGCATGCTGGTGGAGCGCGGCGTCTATGAGAGGGTGGTGCAGATGGCGAGACGCGTCGGCGCCGAAGCCAGGGTCGGCGATCCCACGAAGGAGGGCTCGCACATCGGGCCGCTCGTCAGCCACATCCAATATGGCCGCGTGCAGGCGCTGATCGAGGCGGGCATTGCCGAAGGTGCGAAATTGCTCGTCGGTGGCGTGGGCAAGCCGGAGGGCTTCGAGAGGGGCTATTTCGTCAAACCGACGATCTTTGCCGACGTCGACAACACCATGCGCATCGCACGTGAAGAGATCTTCGGTCCGGTGCTGGCGATCATTCCCTTCGATACGGAAGAGGAGGCGATCCGGATCGCCAACGATACCAATTACGGGCTCGCTGCCTACGTCCAGACGGGCCACCCGAAACGGGCCGAACGGGTCGCCGCAAGGCTGCGCGCGGGCATGGTCCACATTAACGGCGGCCCGCATCGCTATGGCAGCCCCTTCGGCGGCTACAAGCAGTCCGGCAATGGCCGCGAAGGCGGCCTGTTCGGCCTTGAGGATTTCCTCGAAGTGAAAACCGTCCACGTGCCGGACGCAGCCTGATCCTCGCCATGCCGAGATTCAGCCGGTGCTTGCCGCGCCGGCTGATTTTTGTCGCTAAATTAGCTGTTGTTGGCTGTTGTTGGCCGTCCGGTTCTGATAGCTGGCTTGCGGCGCCCCTGATCCCGCGGCGCTTGCCCTAAGTCGACTTCGCTGGACTTCGCCGTGACCCAAGCCGCTTCCGTTTCTTCCCGCAGCTCGATTGCGATGACAGCGCTGCTGCTCGGCGGTGCCGCCATCGGCGGATCGCCGATCTTCGTGCGGCTTTCCGAAGTAGGGCCGATGGCGACCGCCTTCTGGCGCGTCGCCCTGGCGCTGATCCCGCTTGTGGCCTGGTCGTGGTTGCGCAACGGGTCGGCGAGCGACAGGCGGCCGCAGCGATTTTCCGACTACGCCATGCTCATCCTGCCCGGCGTCTTTCTCGCAATCGACCTCGCCGCCTGGCACCTCTCGCTGACCATGACCTCCGTTGCCAATGCGACGCTGCTCGCAAACCTTGCGCCGGTCTTTGTCACACTCGCGGGCTGGGCGCTGTTTCGGGCGCCGGTCAGCGGCGTCTTTGTCGCGGGGCTCGCCACAGCCATCGTCGGCGTCGTGATCCTGAAGGGTGGGCCGGTCGCGCTTGCTGGCGGTGATGTCCTCGGCGATGGCATCGCGGTCATCGCCGCCATGTTCTACGCGGCCTATATCCTTGCGATCGGTAAATTGCGGAGCCGCTTCGACACCAACCGGATCATGATCTGGAGCACGGCCTCTGCCGCTGTCTGCATGCTGCCGATGACGCTTGTCGCCGAACCGTCGCTCTTTCCGGCAACTGCCTTCGGATGGGCGATGGTGTTCGGTCTCGCCTTCGTCAGCCATGCAGGCGGACAGGTGGCGATCACCTATGCGCTCGCCTATCTGCCGGCCGCCTTCTCGTCCTTGACGCTGCTCTTGCAGCCGGTTGTGGCGGCGATCCTCGCCTGGGTGCTGCTCAGCGAACCGGTTGGCCTCGCCCAGGCGATCGGCGGAGCGATCGTGCTCGTCGGGATCTTGATCGCCCGCCGTGGATAACCCTCTTCAGATGCCGGGCAGTTCGAAGCCCGCGAGCCGTTCTTCGAGCTTGCGTATCGTCGCCACATCGGCATTGGCGAAAGCAAAGCGCAGGTAGTTTTCCTGGCCCTCGCCGAAATAATCACCCGGCAGGCAGACTACGCCGGCAAGCTTCGCCAGTTTCTCGGCAACGAACTGCGAATCGATATCGGGGAAGGGGTGGCGGATATAGGCGAAATAGGCCCCGACCGCCTGCAGTTTCCATTTCGGCAGCCGGCTCATGACGTCCCTGAGCGCATCGGCGCGTGCGGCGATTTCAACACGGTTTGCAAGCCGCCAGGCTGCAAGCGCCGGAATGGCTTTCGCGACAGCCGCCTGCGCGGCGCGCGGAGCACAGATCTGCAGGTTGTCCATGATCTTGGTGATCTGTTCGACGAGCGCCGAACCGGCGGTGATCGCGCCGAGGCGGTGGCCGGGGATGCAGAAAGATTTCGAAAAACTGTAGAGGCCGATGAAGCTGTCCTGCCAGCCCCTTGCCCGAAGCAGGCCGTGCGGCGCGACATCCGCCGATGGCAGGAAGTCGCGATAGGTCTCGTCGAGGATCAGCCAGGTGTTGTTCCTGCGGCAGGCTTCGTGGATGCGCTCAAGCAATTCCGGCGGATAGACGGCGCCGGTGGGGTTGTTCGGCGAGACGAGAGCCAGCGCGCGAATGCCCGGCCGAAGCGCTGAGGCGATCTCTTCGACTTCCGGCAAGAATCCGGCGCCGGCGTCGCAAGGCGCCAGCTCGACATTGATGCCCAGCATCGCGAGCGTCGTTTCCTGATTGAAATAATAGGGGTTGGTCATCAACACCGTATCGCCGGCGCCGGCAATCGCCATGACGGCACACATGAAGGCCTGGTTGCAGCCGGAGGTGATGTGAATGTTGTCGGCCGTAACCGCCGCGCCATAGAGACCAGCGACATGGGCGGCATAGGCCGCGCGCAATTCCGCCTCGCCCTCGATGGCGCCGTACCCGGTATAGGCGGTCGAGGCGGATGCCTCGCCCAGCCATTTCAGCATGTCCGGGTGGGCGGGATAGCCCGGCACCGCCTGCGAGAGATCGATCAGCGGACCTCTTGCCCCGTCATAGGTCTTCGCCCAGGCGAGCACCGAGGGAACCGGCGGCGGCGAGAGCTTTTCGACGAGGGGATTGAAATGCGGCATTTGAACCTTCCTGTTGGTGATAAGCGTGGGCGAAGTGCTAGCAAGAACCGCTGCAGGCTTTTCGGTCTATGATTTGGCCTTGCGTTTCGGGGGCCGTTCCGGGCGCCGATTTCGCGTCGGCGACGAGATCGGCTGAAAGCTGTCCGCTTTCGATTTTTGCGCGGCTTCCGGTCTGGACATGCGGCTGCGGATGATCGTACGGGCCGAGACCTGGAGCTCCGGCATCGGATCGCTTTCGAGCGCAGCGAACAGCCAGTCGATGAAAACGCGGACGATCGGCGCGGCACGGATTTCGTTGCGGCAGGCGACGAAGAAGGCGTCATTGGCCGGCACCGTCAGATCGAAGGGCGCGATCAGCTCGCCGCGCGCGATCAGGCTTCCCGCCGTGATCGTGTCGCCGAGCGCCACGCCCTGGTTGTGCAATGCCGCCTCGGTCGAAAGCCGCGCGTCGCTCATGAAATGCTGGCGGCCGCGCTGCAGATCGATCGCGTCGGCTGCTGCCAGCCAGGTGTTCCACTCGCGGCCGTCGTCGCCGTGAAGCATCACGTGGTCGCGCAGATCTCGCACGGAGCGCAGCGGCCGCATGTTGAGGAGGGTGGGGCTGACGACCGGGAAAAGCTCAAGGCGGCTCCAAAGCTTCGCCCAGCAGTCGTTCCAGTTGCCGTCGCCATAGAGCAGGCAGATATCGACGTCGGGCGAATGGAGATGTGCCGCATCGTTGGAGGCGATCAGCGTCAGCCTGACGTCTGGGAACTGTTCGGTGAACAGATGCAGGCGCGGGATCATCCAGAAGGAGAGCAGCGCCGGGACGCAGGTGATCCTGAGCTCGCCACTTGTCGCGGGGCGTGTCATGGCGGCAGTGGCGGCGGCGATCTCCGCGAAGGCGTGGGTGACGGCCGGCAGCAGCAGGGCGCCCTGTGGCGTCAGCCTCAGCCGTTTGCCGCCGCGCTCAAAAAGCGTGGCGTTGAACGAGAGTTCGAGCGCCCGGATTTGATGGCTGATCGCACCGTGGGTGACGTTGAGCTCGCGCGCCGCAGCCGAAACGGAGCCGCGCCGGGCCGTCGCCTCGAAGGCACGCAGCGGATTGAGAGGAGGCAGGCGGCTCGACAAACAAGGCTCCGGAAGGCAGGACGAATATGTGAGTATTTCTCACACGAAACGCTATAACAATGTCAATTGATTTTCCAGCGGAATTGTCTCCTAATATGCGCCAACAAGGGCAAAAGCCTGGGGAACACGACGGCGCCAGTCCAACCGGCGAAATCCGCAGATCGAGATTTGCGGCGCGTCCCGCGCACCCCAGTGGCAAAACATGGAGGTTCGGGCGCATGGCCTGGGATGAACAGAAGCTCAGCGAATTGAAGGCGAAATATGGCGAAAGCCACGGCGGTGAGCTTTTCGATCCGACGTTTCGCAAGGTCGCCGACAAGATCTTCACCAAGAGCGGCACGCGGCTGGCGCCCTATTCCGGTATCCCTACCTTCCTGACCGCGCCCTATATGCCTGTCGACGCCGAAAATCCGGACTTCGGCAACTTGCAGGTGGCGATCGTCGGCATACCGATGGATCTTGGTGTCACCAACCGCCCGGGCTCCCGCTTCGGACCGCGCGCCTTGCGTGCCATCGAGCGCATCGGCCCTTATAACCATGTGCTCGGCTGTGCACCCGTCCACGATCTGCGTGTCGCCGATATCGGCGACGTTGCCTTCCAGAGCCGCTACCGGCTGGAACTCAGCCATGAAGACATCGAAAAGCGCATCAACCAGATCGTTGAAGCCGGCGTCGTGCCGCTGTCGGTCGGCGGCGATCATTCGATCACCCATCCGATTTTGAAGGCAGTCGGCAAGAAGCGCCCGGTCGGCATGATCCATATCGATGCCCATTGCGACACTGGCGGCGCCTACGATCTCACCAAGTTCCATCACGGCGGGCCGTTCCGCAACGCGGTTCTCGACGGCGTGCTCGACCCGACCCGCGTCGTGCAGATCGGCATCCGCGGCTCGGCCGAATATCTCTGGGAATTCTCCTACGAGTCCGGCATGACGGTCATCCATGCCGAGGAAGTTACGGGCCTAGGTATCCCGGCGATCATCGAAAAGGCGAAGAAGATCGTCGGCGATGGTCCGACCTATCTCTCCTTCGACATCGACAGCCTCGACCCGAGTTTCGCGCCAGGGACCGGCACGCCGGAAGTCGGTGGCCTGACGACTCGGGAGGTGCTCGAACTCATCCGCGGCTTGAAGGGAGTCAATCTCGTCGGCGGCGATGTCGTCGAGGTCGCCCCGCAATATGACGCGACGACCAATACCGCGCATGCCGGTGCGCAGGTGCTCTTCGAGATCCTGAGCCTGATGGTTTTCAGCCCGGCGATCACTGGCAAGGCCGGCTGACACCTTCGAGATGCCCGGCCGCCGAACTGGAAGCGGCGGCTAGGGCATCCTGACCCGACAGACAAACTTCCAGATTGGGGAACGAAAATGACAATCCAAACCAAGCTGAAAGCAGTATTTGCCGCCGCACTGATGGTTGGTGCCGCGGCTGGAATGGCTCATGCCGACGCGATCGACGATATCAAGGCGGCCGGCCAGATCAATGTCGGCATCTTCTCGGATTTCCCGCCGTTCTCGTCGGCCAGTGCCGACATGAGCATCAAGGGATATGATATCGACGTCGCGCAGCACATCGCCGACGCGCTCAGCGTGAAGCTTAATCTCGTCAGCGTTACCGGCCAGAACCGCATTCCCTATCTCAACGACAAGCGCGTCGACATCCTGATGAGCGTCGGCTACTCGAAGGAGCGTGCCGAGGTCATCGATTTCGCGGCCGCCTACGCGCCTTACTACATCGCCGTCATCGGTCCGGCCGAGCTCAAGGTCGCCGGCAAGGACGATCTCGCTGACAAGACGATCGCAGTCAATCGCGGGACGCTTGAGGACACGTCGCTGACCGAAGCCGCGCCGGCCTCGGCGGACATCCAGCGGTTCGATAACTACAATGCCGTGATCCAGGCCTTCATCTCGGGCCAGACGCAGTTGATGGTGGTTGGCAATGACGTCGGCGCGCAGGTACTGGCGCGACAGGAGGCATTGAAGCCAGAACAGAAGTTCCAGTTGCTGACGTCACCGTCGCATATCGGCCTCAACAAGAATGAGGAGCGCCTGAAGCAAACGGTCAACGACACGGTCGCCAAAATGCTCGCTGACGGCAAGTTGAATGAAAGCTCTGAGGCGTGGCTGAAGACGCCGCTCAACCCCGACAACCTCAAGGACTAGGCTGCTCCGGCTAAAAGGCGTGCGGCCTGCGGAATGCCTTTCTTCCGCAGGCCCGTCCGGGAAGGGTTGCGACGATGGGCTACAGCCTCGACTTTGGATGGCTTCGTGACGCCGCGGGGGCAATCGCCCACGGTGCGGCCATGACTTTGCTGCTGATCGCCTGCACGACGGTGCTCGGCATCCTCATCAGCATTCTCGGCGCGGCCGCGCGCCGCGGTCGCTATAGCCTGCTCCGCAAAGCAGTAGCAATCTACGTCGAGGTGATCCGCAATACCCCGTTTCTAGTGCAGCTCTTCTTCATTTTCTTCGGTTTGCCGACCATAGGCATCCGCCTCGATCCAATCGTCGCGGCGATCCTGGCGATGACCCTCAATATGGCCGCCTACACGACCGAGATCGTCGGCGCCGGTCTCGATGCAGTTCCGAGGGGGCAGAGCGAGGCCGCTCTTGCGCTCGGCCTGAGGCCGCGTCAGGTTTTCGTCAAGATCATCCTGCCGCAGGCCCTCAAGGTAATCTTCCCGGCACTGACCAGCCAAGTTGTCATCATGATGCTGGAGTCGGCGGTCGTATCGCAGATCGCGGTGCGCGAGCTCGCGCATGAGGCCGACCTGCTGCAGGCACGGACATTCCGGTCCTTCGAAACCTATCTCGTCGTCACGATGATCTATCTCGGCCTGTCGATGGCGATCAGGCGATCCCTTGTCGCCGGCGGCCGGCGTGTCTTAGGGGCGGGCGTGTCGTGATCGAATTCACTTTCTGGGATATTCTGCGCAATCTCATTTTCGCGACGCGCTGGACGCTTCTGCTTTCGATCGTCGCCTTCGGCGGCGGGGCTGTGGTCGGTTTGCTGATCCTGTTTGCGCGCATATCGAAGCACCCGTGGTTGCGCCGCTTCGGTGCCGGCTACATCGCGCTTTTCCAGGGAACACCGTTGCTTATGCAGCTCTTCCTGATGTTCTTCGGCCTGCCGATGCTGGGTTTCCGTATCGAGCCGTGGACGGCTGCGGCACTCGGGCTGACATTCTACGCCAGCGCCTATCTCGCAGAAATCTGGCGGGGCGGCGTGGAAGCGCTGCCGCGCGGTCAATGGGATGCCGGCGCAAGCCTCGGTCTGCACTATCTTCAGGAACTGCGTCTGGTCATCCTGCCGCAGGCCTTTGCGATCACGCGTCCGCCGGCTGTAGGCTTCCTCGTCCAGCTCATCAAGAGCACGGCGCTGACCTCGATCATTGGCTTCGAGGAGCTTCTCAGGACGGCCAATGCGATCAATAATGCGACTTTCGAACCTTTCACCGTCTATGGGCTGGTTGCGGTGATCTTCTTCGTGCTTTGCTACCCGTTGACGCAATATGCGCGGATGCTCGAGCGACGAATGCCAGCACATTGAGACCGAAAAGATGCAGGGAATCAACTACAACAGGGAACGCGGCGGCTGCCGCCAAAACAAAGGAGACATGCAATGAACATCAATTCCATCAAGCGCCGCACGCTGCTGGGGGCGGGGCTTGCCGGTGCATCGATGCTGGCGATGCCGGCGGTGCTGAGAGCGCAGGACAAGTCGTTGAAAGTCGGTGTCTACGGCGGCTACTTCAAGGATTCGTTCGACAAGAACATTTTCCCTGACTTCACCAAGGCGACGGGTATCGCGATCGAGTCGGTCGCCGAGCCGACCGGTGAGGCCTGGCTCGTGCAGTTGGAACAGGCCGCTCGTGCCGGCCAGGCTCCGGCGGATGTCTCGATGATGTCGCAGGTGGCGATGCTCAAGGGTCAGGCGACCGAGCTCTGGACGCCCATCGACATGGCGAAGATCAAGAACGCCTCGCATCTGCTCGACCGGTTCATCAACAAGTATCCGGACGGCCGCGTCGCCGGCATCGGAGCCGTTTCCTGGTACATCACACTCGTCACCAACACCGATGTCTACAAGGAAGCGCCGACGTCGTGGTCCGCCTTCTGGGATCCGGCAAATGCCGACAAGCTCGGACTGCTCGCGCTCGTCTCCAACTCCTTCCTGCTGGAGGTGACCGCCAAGACCTTCATGGGCGGCACCAATGCGCTCGACACGGAGGAGGGCATCCTCAAGGCATTCGAGAAGCTCGCGGAAGTGAAGCCGAATGTGCGGCTCTGGTACCGCGACGAGGCGCAGTTCGAACAGGCGCTGAAGTCGGGTGAAATTCCGATGGGTCAGTATTATCACGACGTGACCGGCCTCGCCGCCGCCGATGGCCATCCGGTACGCTCGACCTTCCCGAAGGAAGGCGGCATCCAGGATTCCGGTTGCTGGGCGCTGTCGCGCGCTTCGCAGAAAGCGGAGGAAGCGCACATCTTCATCGACTATATGTCCCAGCCGTCGATCCAGGCGACGCTGTCGCGCAAGGTCGGCACCTCGCCGACGGTCAAGCGTGAGTCGACTGATCTCACGGACAAGGAGTTTGCAGCCGTTTCGTCGGACATTGAGCCGATCATCCCGCGCTACGATCTCTACCAGACCAAGTCGGATTGGCTGAACCAGAAGTGGACGGAGCTGATCGTCGGCTGATCGCCCATGAGCATCGACCTCCCGTCAGGAGCGGGAGGTCGATGCTGAAACACTGAGCGGAATGCGGGCGGAAACCGTTCCTCATTTGCGCTCCATGAATCATCTGCGCATGAGGCGCTACTGCATGGTTCCTTGAGAACCGATTTTAAGGATAAGCCATGCAGCAATTCAAAGCGATGCAGCGACCTCTGTGCGCCTCACAAGACGCACGGCGCCGCAGGACGGGAAATATATGTCGGGACTAGCCCTTCAGAACGTCGTCAAGGAATTCGGCTCCTTCAGGGCCGTCAACAATGTCGAGCTCACGGTGCCGCACGGTACGTTCGTTTGCATGCTCGGCCCCTCGGGCTGCGGCAAGACGACGTTGCTGCGCATGATCGCCGGGCTTGACCTGCCAACGGGAGGTGCGATCCGGCTCGACGGCGAAGACATCACCCATGTGCCGACCCATAAGCGCAATCTCGGCATGGTGTTCCAGTCGCTGGCGCTCTTCCCGCACCTGACGGTCGGCGAAAACATCGCCTATCCCTTGCGCATCCGCAAGGCGCCGAAGGAGGACCAGAAGCGGCGAGTCGAGGAACTGCTGTCGATGATCCACCTTGCGGGCTATGCGGACCGTCCGGTCTCCAAGCTTTCCGGTGGTCAGCGCCAGCGTGTCGCAATCGCCCGCGCGCTGGCAATCTCACCGAAGCTTTTCCTGCTCGACGAGCCGCTTTCGGCGCTTGACGCGAAACTTAGGGAAGCGATGCAGGTGGAACTGCGCCAGTTGCAGCAGCAGCTCGGGATTACGACGATCGTCGTCACGCACGACCAGCGCGAAGCGATGACCATGGCCGATACGGTCGTTGTCATGAATGGCGGCGAAATCCGCCAGGCAGCCTCGCCGATTGAAATCTACCGCCGGCCGGCGGACAGTTTCGTCGCCGACTTCATCGGCCAGACCAACCTGATCGAAGCCGAAGCGGACACGCAGGGCCACGTTTCCGTGCTCGGCCAGCCGGTGCCGGGTCTCGCCTTGCCCGCCGGCGCGGCAAAGGCAACGCTTTCAATTCGCCCCGAGGACGTTCACCTGACTGCGCCGGGTGCCGGTGCGATTTCCGGCACGGTCACCTTCGTGCGTGATCTCGGCGGAACGATCGAGACGTTTGTCGATGTCGCCGGCCGCCAGATCGTCGCCGTTTCCACGCCGCGCGAGCGGCCGGACGTCACCGTCGGCCAGCAGGTCGGCGTCGCGCTCACTCCGGACGTTTGCGTGGTGCTCAGGAAATGAGACGCGAACCGCCCCAGACCATTGGCGACTACACGCCGCTCTTTTTCCCCGCAGCGATGCTCACCATCTTCTTCGTCGTGCCCTTCGGTACTATGATCGCCGTGAGCTTCTTCCAGCGCCAGCAGGGCGGCTTCTATACGCCGGCCTTCGTATTCGACAACTACGCCCGTTTCCTTTCGGCCTTCTTTGGCGGGGTGCTCGGCTTTTCCCTCATGATGGCGATCGCTGTCGCCATCTGCTGTGTCGTGCTGGCGCTGCCCTTCACCTACATGCTGACGCGGACGGCGCGCAGCGTGCAGATCGTCTGGCTCGTCGCGCTGCTCTCGGTGCTCTCGCTCTCGGAGGTCATCATCGGTTTCGCCTGGTCGACACTTTTCTCGCGCACGGCGGGCATCACCAACATTCTGGTTGCGCTCGGCCTCATGGGCGAGGCCAAGGCGCTGACCCCGAGCTTTGCGGCGGTGCTGACGGGCATGGTCTATCAGGCCTTCCCTTATACGGTGCTCGTATTGTTTCCGGCGCTTGTCCGTCTAGATCCGACCTTGACCGAGGCCGCGCGAACGCTCGGAGCCTCGCCGCTCAAGGCCTTCTTCACCGTCGTCGTTCCGGCGCTGAGGAACACGATCGTCGCGACGCTGATCATGGTCTTCATCTTTGCGCTCGGTTCCTACCTGCTGCCGCAGCTTCTCGGTCGGCCACAGCACTGGACGCTGTCGGTGCTGATCACCGACCAGGCGATCTACCAGTCGAACATGCCTTTCGCCGCGGCGATGGCGGTGTTCCTCGTGCTGGTGACGCTCGGGCTGGTCGCCTTGACAGTGCTTGCGGGACGAAAGGGAGAGGCGGCATGACGTCGATTTTCCGCAAGTTCTATTTCTTCCTGATCGCGCTCTTCCTTGCGCTGCCGCTGATCGTAGTTGCCGGCGTTTCGGTCAACCAAAAGCAGACGCTTGCCTTCCCGCCACAGGGCTTTTCGACATCCTGGTACGGCGAGATCTTCCTGAACCCCGAATGGCGAAACGCGCTGATCGCCTCGGTCACGCTTGCTGTGCTTTCGGCAGCGCTTGCCGTCGCCATTGCCTTGCCGCTTGCCTGGTTCCTGTGGCGGCGGATTGCGCCCTGGGCGAACATCTTCCAGCTTCTGGGCGTCGCACCCTTCACGCTGCCGCCGGTGATCACGGCGCTGGGGCTTCTCACCTTCTGGGCGACCGTAGGTTTCTACGGGCAGCCCTGGACCGCCGTCGTCAGCCACGCGATCTTCTTCGTGACCTTGCCGCTCGTCACTCTGTCCCTCGGCTTCACGTCGATCGATCGTTCGCTGGTCGAGGCGGCCTCGACCATGGGCGCGGACGAGCGCACGGTGTTCCGCACGGTGGTGCTGCCGCTGATCCTGCCCTATATCGTATCGGGCTATGCTTTCGCCTTCGTGCTCTCGCTCAATGAATATATCGTCGCCTACATGACCGTCGGCTTCACCATGGAGACGCTGCCGATCAAGATCTTCAACGCGCTGCGCTACGGCTACACGCCGACCATGGCCTCGGTGACGATCCTCTTCGTCACGACGGCAGCGGTCATCTTCGGCCTCGTCGCCCGCTTCGGAGACCTGCCGAAGCTGCTCGGCGCCATGTCATCGGATGGTAAATGATGAAGCTTGCCGCTCTGCAGATGAAATCCGTTGGCGGGGACACCGCCGCCAATCTCGGCCGGATCGGCGCAGCGGCGGCGGAGGCGTCCCGCCTGGGTGCGACGCTGCTGGTCACGCCCGAGCTCGGCATTACCGGCTATGGTGCCGGTGATGTGATCCGCGACATTACCGAGGGCGCCAACGGCCCGATCGTGCGGCGATTGCAGCAGATTTCGGCCGAGGCGGGTATCGCGATCATCGCCGGCTTCGCCGAGCGGGAGGGCGACGCCATCTACAACAGCGCCGTCCATGTCGACGGTGATGCTGTGCCGACGATCTATCGCAAGTCGCATCTTTATGGCGACTACGAGCGCTCGCTGTTCACGCCGGCGGAACCGTCGACGCGCCTCTTCGAACACGAGGGCATAAAGTGCGGCATGCTGATCTGCTACGACGTCGAGTTTCCGGAAAATGTCCGCCGGCTCGCGCTTGCCGGTGCTGATGTAGTGCTGGTGCCGACGGCGCTGCCGGCCGGCTGGTCGGGAACCTTCATCGCCGATCACATGATCCAGACAAGGGCGTTCGAAAACCAGCTTTTCGTCGCCTATATCAATCATTGTGGTTCCGACGCGATGTTTTCCTTCGCCGGCTTGTCGCGCATCGCTTCGCCCGACGGGCAGCTCCTGGCGAAAGCCAATTCCGCAGACGAGACCCTGATCTTTGCCGAAATCGACCCGGAGCTGTTTGCCATTTCGCGCGCGGAGAATACCTATCTCAGGGACCTGCAGCGTCCGCGCCGCTAAAGCATCCCGCTTTCAAGTGGAATTACTGAAAGCGGATAAGATGCTGCAGAATCAAAGTGCTAAAGCGTCCTTTGTGCGTTCGTTAAACGCACGGCGCTCTAGATCGTTCTCCTTTAGAGAACAATCTGTTCGCGTCGTTTCCCCTTTCGGGAGTGACCGGGCCGACCGATATTGTGCTCAACGAAATGCCCGCCCTACGGCGCCGGCGTCCTATCGGACGCGCAAAAGCCGCCGTAACGCATCAAGCTGGAGGCAATCATGAGCTTGCAACTGACCGGTATCCACCATCTCACGGCAATCACGGCCAACGCGCCAGAAAACCTGCGCTTCTACACAAAGACGCTCGGGCTGAGGCTGGTCAAGAAAACCGTCAATCAGGACGACACGGCCGCCTATCATCTTTTCTATGCCGACGGACAGGCAACGCCTGGCACTGATCTGACGTTCTTCGACTGGCCGGTTGGCCCAGAGGGACGCGGCACGCACAGCATTTCGCGCACCGGGTTCCGGGTCGGCAGCGCCGAAAGTGTGAGATGGTGGAAGCGCCGATTTACCGAGCTGAGTGTGTCCGCCGGTGAGGTCACGGAAATCGACGGCCGGACGTCGGTCGACTTCGAGGACGGCGAAGGCCAGCGCTTCCGGCTTCTGGACGATGGCGGACTTGCGCCGTCGCATCCCTGGGAGAAGAGCCCGGTTCCCGCCGAACATCAGATCAAAGGTCTCGGCCCGATCACGATCAGCGTGCCGGACATCACCAACACGGCGCTCGTGCTCACGCATGTCATGAACATGACCGATGTGCGCGCCTACGCCGCACCGGACGGCGTCGGTGAGGTGCATGTCTTCTCGATGGGCGAGGGCGGTCCTGCGGCCGAATTGCATGTCGCGGTCCAACCGGGCCTGCCACCGGCGCGCCAGGGCGCGGGCGGCGTGCACCATGTCGCGTTCCGCACGCCGGACGTGGATCAGCTGCATCAGTGGACGGAACGGCTGAACGGTTTCCGCTTGCCGTCGAGCGGTGAGGTCGAGCGCTTCTATTTTCGCTCGCTCTATTTCCGCGAGCCGAACGGAATCCTGTTCGAGATTGCGACCGACGGACCCGGCTTCGCCGTGGACGAACCGATGGAAACGCTCGGCGAAAGCCTGTCATTGCCGCCGTTCCTGGAACCGAAGCGGGCTCAGATCGAGGCAGGGTTGAAGCCCCTGGAGTAATCGCAAAGAAGCCGGGACATTGTTCCCGGCTTTCTTTTTGTCCTTTGACCTCTAGTTCTATTGTCGTGAGGAGGGCGGCGTTGGGCCGCCGATCCTGAAAAAGCGGAAACCATCATTCATGACGAAGATACTCGGCATATCGGGCAGTCTGCGGAAGGCCTCCTTCAATACGGCGTTGGCGAGGGCAGCGAAATCCGTCGCGCCCGGCGGTATCGCGTTCGAGACCGCGACGCTGCACGGCATTCCGCTTTACGATGGCGATGTCGAGGTTGAACGCGGCATCCCGGCACCCGTGGCCGATCTCAAGCAGAAGATCATCGCGGCGGACGGCGTGATCCTCTTCACGCCGGAATACAACAACTCGATGCCCGGCGTTTTCAAGAACGCCGTCGACTGGCTCAGCCGTCCGCCGGCAGACATCAAAAAGGTGTTCGGTGGCAGGCCCTTTGCATTGGCCGGTGCGTCCCCCGGGAATTTCGGCACCATTCTCAGCCAGAACGCCTGGCTTGCCGTGATGCGGACGCTCGGGGCGGATCTTTGGTCGGGCAAGCGGTTGATGTTGCCGAAGGCCGCCACCGTGTTCGACAGCGAGGGGAAATTGACCGACGAGGAGACCAGGGAGCGAGTACGCGGCTTTATCACGGCTTTCGCCGAGTATGTCGCGTCGACGAAGGCAAGATAACGCGCTCAGCCCACGGAATCAGAGACCGGTTTCCGCCATCCAGCTGCGAATGGCTTCGACATCGTCGTCACCGATGCCGTGATGGGTGTCTATGTCGAGTGCCTTGAGGTTTGCGCCGGTGTCGGCGAGGAGCTTTACCAGGGTCGGCGCATATTTGCCGTAGGGATCTTCCTTGCCCGTCAGCACCAGGATGTTTGCCCCGGCAAGGTCGGGTGTTGGCGCATCTTCGAGCGCGGCCATGGCCCGCATCATCACCACGTTCCTGATGAGGCCGGGATAAAGCAGCATCACGGCAGCCAGCATGTTGGCGCCGTTTGAATAGCCGATGAAGACCGTCTTGTCTGGGGCGAGGCCGTAGCCCTCGCGCGCGCCGTCGACGAAGGCGACGAATGCCTCTGCCTCCGAGCGGATGTCCTGCTGGTCGAAAGTCGTCATCGACAGGCGGCGGAACCAGCGGGGGAAACCCTCCTCGGTGCTTCGGCCGCGCACGCCAAGCAAGGTGGCGTGCGGATCGACCTGATGCCCGAAGGGGAGCATGTCCGTCTCGTTGCCGCCGCTGCCGTGCAGGAGCACGAAGGTGCGATCGTTCGGGTCATCCGGATGATAGAAGCGGTGGATGAAGGGCAGGTCGCGCTGGGTTAGCCGCGGCTCGCCAGGCAGGGCGAATTGCGGCAGCTTCACCATGGTCGCGGAAGGATTGGCTTCCATGTGCGCCGGCAGGAACAACCTGGACCCAAGCGTATCCGCCGGCTCGTCGACCGCAAACCCCGGACCGTCTGTCGCCAGCTCGTAGAGTGAGCCGCCCGGTTCACGCACATAAAGCGAGAAGAAATATTTCCGGTCGTGCGCGTTGGTGGCACCCGCGTGCTCCTGCTCGAGGTCGGCGCGTACCGCAAGAACAGTCGCCTCATCCGGCGCGCGAAAGGCGATGTGATCGATCGTGCCCGTACCGGGCGCCGATGTCCAGAAACCGGTGGCGTCGCGCACGTCGATGACGTCTCCGCATTTCGATGTCAACCGCCGGATCGTGGCTGTTGCTCCGGTTTCGGAATAGCCGAAATGATTTTGGAGGAAGTGAGCGGTTTCCTTGGGTTTCTCCGTGAGGAGGGTCGCGCCGCGCAGCCGCCGGATGGCGTCCGTCTCCGGAATATCCCGGCTCGCCCATGGAGCAGGCTCGGCAAGCGCGTTGGTTCCGACCAGTTTCACGATCACGCCGTCCGGATCCTTGAGACGCAGCACCGGCTCGCCGAACTCCTGCGCAGGGCCGGTCGCCTGAATGTTGAACTGCAATGCGCGCGTCAGCCAGAAGCCGGTGCTCTCCGGCGGGATGGCAAAGGCGATTTCGCTCGGCTGACCATGGCCGACGCGTCCGGGCGAGCCGTCCTCCCACATCAGAAAGGTGACGAGCGACCCCGGCGACCCGGCCGCATCCCCGTAAAAAAGATGCAACTGATTGGGGTCCTCGTAGCCGCCGGTTCGCTTGACAAGGCGCAGGCCGAGGAAGCCGAGGTAAAAATCGACATTCGCCTGCACCTTGCGGGCGATCAGGGTGATGTGGTGGATGCCGCTGGTCACCGTCTTGTCCTTCCGCACTTCAACTGCGCACCGCGCTTCAAGCCTGGGTACGGGGGGGCCGCCTACTGGGGCCCGGCTACGTCAGTGGGCGCTCAGTCGCTTTTGCCAGCGAGGAAGGCCTTGAAGGCTTCGCCATGGTCCGGATGCCAGCGCGAAAGCGGTGGCCGGTTTTCGACGATGTCGCCCGCCGCCCACAGGATGCGTTTCTCATCCGTCGAGCGGTCGACCTCGTTGTCCGGGCAGAGGATATAGAAGTCACCGCGTTCGAGGCTTTCCATCATGAAGTCAACGGTCTCATCCGCGGTCCATGCACCCGCCGGCTTCTCGGTGCGTCCGTGGGCGGTCAGCGACGTGTAAACGAAACCGGGAATCAACAGGTGCGCAGCGACCTTGCAGCCCTCGGTGTTGCGCAGTTCATGCTGCAGCGCCTCGGTGAAGACCTTCACCCCGGCCTTCGAGACATTGTAGGCCGGATCGCCGGGTGGCGTGGTGATGCCCTGTTTCGAGCCGGTATTGATGATCAGTGCCGGTTCGCCATGGGCAATCATCGCGGGCGCGAATATCCGTGAGCCGTTGATCACACCCCAGAGATTGACGGCGATCACGCCTTCCCAGTTTTCCAGCGGGCCGAACATCGAACTGCCCGGCTGGATGCCGGCATTGTTCATCAGCACATGTACGTGGCCGAAACGCTCGCTTGCCGAGCGCGCCAGCGCCACCAGATCGTCGGGCCGGGAGACGTCCGTGTCGATTGCGGCGACATCGCTTGCGCCGCCCGTGGCCACCCTTGCCACCTCGGCCGCAGCCGCCTGCAGGCGTTCGCCTGGAAGGTCGGCAAGGACAACCTTCAGACCAAGGCCGGCGAAGCGTTTGGCCGCGGCAAGGCCGATGCCCGAGGCAGCTCCTGTGATGACGGCGACATGGTTTTTTGCAATGGCGGCGTGGGACATGGCGTGGATCCCTTTTGGTGGCGGAAAGGTCCGAAAGAGATAGAGCGGCGGCGGCGCCAAGTCCATCGCAATCACCGTCGAACCGGCTCGTGAAACATCTGAAATGGCATTGCTTTCCAGCAGGCGTCCTTGTCCCAAGGCGCGTAGGCGCTACTTCACTGCTTGGGTCTTATGAATAAGTTCCTTTGCAGCCGGCCACGAGATGGTCCATGGCAAACCAAGCGAGCAAGAACAGCAAGCGCACACCCTGCGAGAATTGTCCCCTTCGCCGGCTCGCGATCTTTCGCGATTTCGCAGCCGAGGAACTTGCCTTCGTTTCGAACTTCAAGACGGGGGAACTGGCAGTCGATAGCGGCGCGACAATACTCCTTGAAGGCACGCACAGCGCTCATCTCTTCACCGTGCTTTCCGGTTGGGGCTTTCGGTACAAGATGCTCGACGACGGTCGCCGCCAGATCCTGAACTACGTGATGCCCGGCGACATCGTCGGGCTGCAAGGCAGTCTGATGGGAGAAATGCAGCATTCGATCGAGGCGCTTTCGCCGGTTACTCTCTGCGTATTCGAACGGGACAGACTCAATCAGCTTTTCACCGGGCACCCCGACCTTGCTTATGATCTGACCTGGATCGCGGCCCGGGAGGAACGGATTCTCGACGAGCATCTGCTGAGCATTGGCCGACGTTCCGCACTCGAGAGGGCCGCCTATCTCCTCTCCTTCCTTTATCAAAGAGCAAAAGTATTGGACCTCTTTCGGGGCAATCGAGTCGCGATCCCGATCCGCCAACAACACGTCGCCGACACGCTTGGCCTTTCGGTCGTCCACACCAACAAGACACTGAAGAAGCTTGCCGACCGCGGGCTCATTCGCTGGGTGGACGGGGGATGCAACGTGCGCGATATTGATGGGCTGCTTGCGATTGCCGAGTGGAAGGGTATCAGCGAGCACAAGCGGCCATTCATCTGATGCACCGGTCACATGTCATTTTTAAGTGCCGAACCGCTCTTTAGCGCCTAGGTTGGTTGCTCGAGATCGAACCTTGGTCTGGCAGAGCTTCTGAAAGGGCGCCGGGAGTGCAAAGCAACGAAATTCCGCCGACGATAAAGACGGTTCTCGTTTTGGAAGACAATTTCATCATTGCAATGGACGCCGAGGAAATCCTCACATCCCTGGGAGTGGCAGAGGTTCATGTTGCCACCAATGCCGAGCAGGCGATGGAAATCGCGAACGCGCATTCCATCGACTTTGCCCTCATCGACGTCAATCTCGATAACGATACAAGCTTCGTCGTCGCCGATGCCATGATCGCGCGCGGCATCATGGTCGGCTTTACCAGCGGATACGGCGAATCCTTTCCCTGGCCGGAGCATCTGCGCGATATTCCGAGGATCGACAAACCCTTCAGCGAAATGACGATCGGCAGCCTTATCGAGGCTGCGCATGGCCAGCGCGGTGGCTGATGCCACCGGCGTCACGGCCTGCCGCGGGCGACGAACCAAGGGTTTGCAAAATCGCTGTCGTGGTCCTGGTTGCGCTTGCCGTAGGTGAGGGGGCTTCCTTCCATGGTCAGCGTCTCGCCGCCGGCCGCGCGCAGGATGGCGTCGCCGGCCGCGGTATCCCATTCCATGGTGCGGCTGAAGCGCGGGTAGATGTCGGCAAGGCCTTCGGCCAGCAGGCAAAATTTCAGCGATGAACCGACAGCCTCATAGTCGGTAATGCCGTGATCGGCGAGATAGGCGATCGTCTCTGCGCTGTTGTGCCAGCGGCTGGTCAGTGCGAGCGGCCGATCGCCGCAGATGCGACAGCCGATAACCGCCTGAGGTCCGGCTATGTGATCATCCTCGATCAAGGCCTTCTTCGCCTTCTTGGAACTTGCCGAATAGAGGATGCCGAGCGCGGGCGCATAAACCACGCCGGCAACGGGCACGCCCTCCTCGATCAACGCGATGTTGACGGTGAAATCGCTGTTGCGCCCGACGAACTCCTTGGTGCCGTCCAGGGGATCAACAAGAAAGAAGCGCTTTCCCGAAATATCGGGGACATGTCCCGCCGCGACTGCTTCCTCAGCGATGACGGGAATGTCGGGAAAGCTCGCCGTGAGATCGGCGAGGATTATGCGTTCGGCACCATGATCCGCGTCGGTAACGGGTGAGGTGTCGGCTTTATAGCTGATGGCCGGTCCGGCGTTGTAAATGTCCAGGATCGCCCTTCCGGCTGCGAGCGCCGATCTTTCCAATGTTTCCAGCATCGCCATTCTTCTTTTCCGCGCCAGCGCCCCGATTCGCATGGGATTGGCGGAACACCGATAGCCTTCCTTCCTTCATACTCAAATCTGTCTCTTTGCCGCAATCGCGGAAGCTCCTGGCATTGCCGCGAGAAAAACCCGTTACAGCGGCATTTTGCGGCCGCAAGGCGTCTTGCATCTTTGCGTTGCGCCTTGCTTGTGCAAAGGTGGCCGCGCAAGTGAACTGGATGTCTTCATGCGTTATTCCGCATTCTCGATCGTCAAGAACGCTCTTTCCGGAAATCTGAAATGGAAGCCGCAATGGCGACAGGCCGAACCGAAATCGCATTATGATGTGATCATCATCGGCGGCGGCGGTCATGGCCTCGCCGCAGCCTACTATCTCGCCAAGGAATTCGGCGTCAAAAACGTCGCCGTACTGGAGAAGGGCTATCTTGGCTCAGGAAATGTCGGACGGAACACGACGATCGTGCGTTCCAACTACATGCTGCCGGGCAACGAACCGTTCTACGAATTCTCGATGAAGCTTTGGGAAGGGCTGGAGCGGGAGCTGAACTATAATGTGATGCTGTCGCAGCGCGGCGTCATCATGCTTTACCACAGCGACGGCCAGCGCGACGCTTACATCCGGCGCGGCAACGCCATGTGGATGGAGGGCGTGGCGGCCGAGCTGATCGAGCGCGACCAGTTGAAGAAGATGATCCCCTTCCTCAACTACGACCACGCCCGCTATCCGATCCTCGGCGGGCTCCTGCAGCGGCGCGCCGGTACGGCCCGGCACGATGCGGTCGCCTGGGGTTACGCGCGCGGCGCCGACCGCCATGGGGTCGATATCATCGAACATTGCGAGGTGACCGCGATTCGCCGCGAAAGTGGCGTCGTCACCGGGGTCGAGACGACCAAGGGCTTCATCGGCTGTGGGAAGCTGGCGCTGGCGGCCGCGGGCAACACCTCCCGCGTCGGCGAGATGGCGGAGCTGAAGCTGCCGATCGAGAGCCATGTGCTTCAGGCCTTCGTGACCGAAGCGCTGAAGCCCTGCATCGATCATGTGATCGTCTACGGCGGCGGGCATTTCTATATCTCGCAGTCCGACAAGGGCGGCCTTGTCTTCGGGGCGGAGATCGACGGTTACACCTCCTATGCCCAGCGCGGAAACCTCGCGACAGCCGAGCATGTGATGGAGGAGGGGGTGACGATGATCCCGGGCCTTTCGCGCGTCCGGGTCCTGCGCTCCTGGGCCGGCGTGATGGACATGAGCATGGACGGATCGCCGATCATCGACCGGACGCCGATCGACAATCTCTATCTGAACTGCGGCTGGTGCTACGGTGGTTTCAAGGCGACGCCCGCATCGGGCTACTGCTTCGCTCACCTGATCGCCAAGAACGACACGCATCCGGTCGCGCGTGCCCTGAGGCTCGACCGCTTTGCCCGCGGCTATGCGGTCGACGAGGCCGGTGCCGGTCCGCAACCCAATCTTCACTGACAGAAGCGGCGAACCGCTCTCTCCCTCGCGGTCGCATTTCGAACCAACTGGATCCGCGCGGGTCCAAGGACAAGACGATGGCAAGCCTGATCACCTGTCCCCATTGCGGGGTCCGCCCGAAGGAAGAGTTTGCGATCCGCGGCGACGCATCGCTCGTTCGCCCGGTGCCGACCGCATCGGACGAAGCCTGGCACGATTATGTCTATGTGCGCGCCAATCCGCGGGGGCGTACGCTTGAGCACTGGCAGCACGTGGCGGGCTGCCGCCGCTTCCTCGTGGTCGACCGCGACACGTTTACCCATGAGGTCCACTCCGTGACCGATGGTGCTGTCTTCGCCAGGGAGAACGGCCGATGACCGCCTATCGCCTGACGACGGGAGGACTGGTCGATCGCAGCCGTTCGCTGAGTTTCAGTTTCGACGGCCGCCCCTTGCGCGGCTTTGCCGGGGATACGCTTGCCTCGGCGCTCCTTGCCAATGACCAGCTGCTGGTCGGCCGCAGCTTCAAATATCACCGCCCGCGCGGGATCGTTAGCGCCGGCCCGTCAGAACCGAATGCGCTTGTCACGATCGGTTCCGGCGCGCGCAGCGATCCGAACACGAAAGCGACCGTTGCGGAGCTCTACGCCGGATTGACGGCACGCAGCCAGAACCGCTGGCCGTCGCTCGGCTTCGATATCGGCGCGGTGAGCAATCTTCTCTCGCCATTCATTGGCGCGGGCTTCTACTACAAGACCTTCATGTGGCCAGCGCAGCTTTGGGAAAAGTTTTACGAGCCGCTGATCCGTCGTGCTGCCGGTCTCGGGCGTGCGGTACTCGAGCGCGATCCGGAAAGTTATGAGAAATCCTGGGCACACTGCGACCTGCTCGTCGTTGGTGGCGGCCCGACCGGCCTGATGGCGGCGCTTACCGCGGCACGCGCCGGCCTTCGCGTCATTCTGGCCGACGAGGATTTCCGCCTCGGCGGGTCGCTCCTTTCGGAAACGCAGGCGATCGATGGTGCGCCCGCGCATGTCCTTGCCGATCGTGTCGCCGCCGAATTGCAGGCGCTGCCGAACGTGGCCCTGTTGCCGCGAACGACGGTCTTTGGGTGGTACGACGACAATGTATTCGGCGCCGTCGAACGGGTTCAGAAGCACGTGGCGGAGCCTGTCGCCAAGCTGCCGACGGAGCGGGTCTGGCGCATCGTCGCGAGGCGGGCGCTTCTCGCGACCGGTGCCGAGGAGCGTCCGCTGGTCTTCGGCGGCAATGACCGGCCGGGCGTGATGATGGCCGGGGCGCTCAGGATCTATACGAACCGCTACGGCGTGGCGGCCGGCAGATCGGTTGCGATCTTTACCAGTGGCAGCGCCGGATATCAGGCAGCCCGCGACCTCCACGCCAAGGGCATCGCCATCGCGGTGATCGTCGACAGTCGTGCAGCGGCAGAAGACGCCGCGCCTGAGGGCACGCGCGTGATTCGTTCGGCCTCTGTTGTCGATACCAAGGGACGCCGGCGGGTTTCGGGGATCGTCGTCGAGCGGTCGGGCTTCGAGGAACTCGTACCCTGTGACGCGATCGGCATGTCCGGCGGCTGGAGCCCCGTCATTCACCTCGCCTGCCAACGCGGGGCGAAACCGGTCTGGTCCGATCAACTGAGCGCCTTCATTGCGCCGGACGTTGGCAGCGGACTGCGGGTCGCCGGCGCGGCAAATGGGGTCTACACGCTTGCCGGTTGCCTCGGCGATGGCGTTGCCAAGGCGTCGGCGATCGCCGCCGAACTGGGATTCAGGCCCGCTCAGGACATTCTGCCGGAAACGGGCGAGGAAGCTGATCCGCACGTCACCGCGCTTTGGTATGTACCCGGAGCAAAGTCCAAGGCCTTTGTCGATTTCCAGAACGACGTGCACGCGAAGGATCTGGGGCTTGCTCTGCGCGAAGGCTTCGGCCACGTCGAACACGCCAAGCGCTATACGACCAGCGGCATGGCTACCGACCAGGGCAAGCTCTCGAATATCAACGCCGTTGGCATTCTTGCAGGCATGCGAGGAGTGAGCCCCGCGGACGTGGGGACGACGACATTCCGCCCGTTCTACACGCCCGTTTCCTTCGGCGCGCTTGCCGGCACCGCGCGTGACAAACACGCGGCACCCACGCGCAAATCACCGCTGCATGAATGGGCACGGAAAAGCGGCGCGACCTTCGTCGAGTCGGGTCATTGGTATCGGTCCGCCTGGTATCCCCGCGCTGGCGAAAAGGCCTGGCGCGAGAGCGTCGATCGCGAGGTGCTGAACGTACGGGCCAACGTCGGCATTTGCGACGTCTCGACACTCGGCAAGATCGAGCTTTTTGGCCCGGACGCGGCTGAATTTCTCAATCGGCTCTATTGCAACGCGCTGTTGAAGCTTCCGGTCGGCAAGGCTCGTTATGGCCTGATGCTTCGCGAGGACGGTTTCGTCTATGACGACGGCACCGTCAGCCGGCTCGCGGAAGAGCACTTCCTGGTCACGACGACGACCGCGATGGCGGGCGGCGTGATATCACACATGGAGTATTGCTCGCAGGTGCTCTGGCCCGAACTGAAAGTTCGTTTCTGCTCCGTATCCGACCAATGGGCGCAGATAGCGATTGCCGGCCCGAAGGCGCGCAGCGTGTTGCAGCAGCTTGTCGAGGATGACATCTCCGACGCGGCATTCCCGTTCCTCGCAGCCGGAGCAGTCACGCTCAAGGGCGGCCTGAAAGCGCGGCTTTTCCGCATCTCCTTCTCCGGCGAGTTGGCCTTCGAACTCGCCGTTCCGGCGGGATTTGGCGTGGCAGTTGCCGATCAGCTGATGGACGTGGGCCGCGCCTTCGATATCTGCGCCTATGGGGTGGAAGCCCTCAATGTGCTGCGGGTGGAAAAAGGCCTGCCGACACATGCCGAATTCGATGGTCGGGTGACGCCTGATGACGCCGGGCTGGGCCGCATGGTTTCCTCCCACAAGACGGACTTCATCGGCAAGCATCTCTCGTCGAGATATGGACTGACGGCCGCAGACCGCATGCAGCTTGTGGGACTGAAGCCAGTGGACAGGGAAAAGGACATTCGTGCGGGCGCGCATCTGCTGCGCGAGGGCATGAAGCCGTCGACCCTCAGCGACCAGGGCTGGGTCAGCTCCGCCTGCTTCTCGCCGGCACTCGGTCATCACATCGCGCTTGCCTTCCTCAAATCCGGCCGTGAACGCTACGGCGAACGGATTGTCGTGTGGGACAAGCTGCGCGATCAGGAAGTTGTCGCCGAAGTCTGCGACCCGGTCTTCGTCGATCCCGAGAACGCCAGAATGAAAGCCTGAGGACGCGCCGATGATCCGCGATTACTACAACCGCAATGCGCTCGATGAGAAGCTGCGCGGCACGCCCCAGTCGCCCGGCGCCAATCATCTCGCGATCGGCCACAGGCAGGCGGTGGCGTTGGTGCTTGCCATTGCCGGCGAGGAGGACGCGGTCGAAAAGCTGTTGTCGTCGGCAACTGAATTCGCGGTGCGCTTCAGCGCGCCGGGCGAATGGCTGGTCGTCTCTGAAAACGATACGCCGGAGGCGCTGCAACGTCGTCTCGATGCCCTGTGCAGCGGCCGGGCCCATATCGTCGATCAAAGCGACGCGCGCGTCTTGTTGCGGCTTTCCGGACCATCGGTGCGCCGGATCCTTGCAAAGGGCATCGGCCTCGACCTGCATCCCGCCGCCTTTGAGACCGGGACCAGCGCGAATGCGCTTTGCGGCCACATTGCCGTCAATCTTGCGCGCACCGGGCAAGACGCATTCGAGCTGATCGCTCCGCGCTCTTATGCGGAGTCCCTTTTCGATGACCTCATGACAATGGGGCGCGAACACGACCTGACGGCGGCATTCGCCGGGTGACGAGGCAAGCGGTTGCGGCAGTCTCCGAATTGTCCAATCGCAACATCGGCCGCAATTCAAATTGCTACAGCGTCCTTTGTGCGTCCTATGGAACGCGTGAGGCTATTGATGCCGATTTTCCGCGACTTTGCGGTCAATCGTGCTCATTTCGCGTGCGATCGCTGCTAAAATTTTGATTTTTCTGGCTTCGAAAACGCCAAATCGATTTTATCGCCGAAGAATCCGGAGGAGAACCACTTTTTAGCTTTCATTTTCGTTTGAAAGAGGTATGGAATTGGGGCAAAGAGCACGCTCACCAATGAGCTCTAATAACAAGAGATCGGACCGCTAGGATCTGGTCCAGGGGAAGATTGATGGAGTATTTCGTCCAGCAGCTCGTCAACGGGCTGACGCTTGGGTCTATTTATGGTATGATCGCGATCGGTTATACCATGGTTTACGGCATCATCGGCATGATCAACTTCGCCCACGGCGATATCTTCATGCTGGGCGGCTTTGCCGCGTTGATTGTCTTTCTGATTCTCACAACATTCATGGCGGGTGTGCCGGTTGTACTGGCGCTGTTGCTAATGATGATCGTCGGTATGCTTACGGCAGCGATTTGGAACTGGACCATTGAGCGGGTGGCTTACCGTCCGCTGCGCGGGTCCTTCCGTCTGGCGCCGCTGATCACGGCCATCGGCATGTCGATCGTACTGTCGAACTTCATTCAGGTGACCCAGGGCCCGCGCAACAAGCCGATCCCGCCGCTTGTCTCGTCGGTCTATGATATCTTCGGCATCGCCATTTCGCTGAAGCAGATCATCATCGTTATCATCACGGCCATTCTGCTTTCGGTTTTCTGGTACATCGTCAACAAGACGCCGCTTGGTCGTGCGCAGCGCGCCACCGAACAGGACCGCAAGATGGCGGCGCTGCTCGGTGTCGATGTCGATCGCACGATCTCGGTGACCTTCGTCATGGGCGCGGCGCTCGCAGCTGTCGCCGGGACGATGTTCCTCATGTATTACGGTGTCGTCGTTTTCACTGACGGCTTCGCTCCGGGCGTCAAGGCGTTTACCGCTGCCGTTCTCGGAGGCATTGGCTCACTGCCGGGCGCGGTTCTCGGCGGGCTGATGATCGGCCTCATCGAGTCATTGTGGTCGGCCTATTTCACCATCGACTACAAGGATGTCGCGACGTTCTCCATTCTCGCGATCGTTCTGATCTTCAAGCCGTCAGGTATTCTCGGACGACCGGAAGTCGAGAAGGTATAATTCCATGGCAAATATTGCATCTACCACTGCAAGCGCTGGCACTGAGGTGACGGCGCGGGCCCTGCGGGAGGCTGTCTTCGCGGGCCTCGTCACCCTCGGCCTGTTCGTTCTGTTCGTCGGCCTCAAGACCGACCAGAACATCCGCAACGAGCTGATCCTCACCCAGCGCTGGGGTCTGCTGGCGACTTTCGTGATCATTGCCATGGTCGGTCGCTTCCTGATGGTCGCCTACGCCCAGCCCTGGCTTGCGCAGAGAAAAGCGGCGAAGGTGGCTGCACCGGAGGTCGTGAAGGAGGAGGGCTTTTTCAGCCGCAATTTCTCCAAGATCGCGATCGTTGCGCTCATTCTCTATCCGCCGGTCATTCTGGCCCTCACCGGTGTCCAGGGATCGTTGAAGTGGGTGGACAACTTCGGCATCCAGATCCTGATCTACGTGATGCTCGCCTGGGGCCTTAACATCGTCGTCGGCCTCGCCGGTCTGCTCGACCTCGGCTACGTCGCGTTCTATGCGGTCGGGGCCTATTCCTATGCGCTGCTTTCAAGCTATTTCGGCCTGTCCTTCTGGGTGCTCTTGCCGGTCGCCGGTCTTCTGTCCGCCTGCTGGGGTATGATTCTGGGCTTCCCGGTACTGCGCCTGCGCGGCGACTACCTGGCGATCGTGACGCTCGCTTTCGGTGAGATCATCCGCCTCGTGCTGATCAACTGGACCGAAGTGACCAAGGGCACGTTCGGTGTGTCCGGCATCGCCAAGGCGACGCTGTTCGGCATCAAGTTCGATGCCTCCAAGACCGGCTTCGCGGCGATAATGGGGCTGCCGATCTCGTCGGCCTACTACAAGATCTTCCTCTTCTATCTGATCCTCGGCCTTTGCATGATTACGGCCTTTGTCACCATCCGGCTGCGCCGCATGCCGGTCGGCCGGGCTTGGGAAGCGCTGCGCGAGGACGAGATCGCCTGCCGGTCGCTCGGCATCAACACGACGACGACCAAGCTGACGGCATTCGCCACGGGCGCGATGTTCGGCGGCTTTGCAGGGTCGTTCTTCGCGGTGCGCCAGGGTTTCGTCTCGCCGGAATCCTTCGTATTCCTTGAGTCGGCCGTCATCCTTGCGATCGTCGTGCTCGGCGGCATGGGCTCGCTGACCGGTATCGCTATAGCGGCCATTGTGATGGTCGGCGGTACGGAGATCCTGCGCGAGCTCGCCTTCCTCAAGGTGATCTTCGGACCGAACTTCACGCCCGAACTTTACCGCATGCTGATATTTGGCCTGGCCATGGTCGTCGTCATGGTGCTGAAGCCGCGCGGCTTCGTCGGATCCCGCGAACCGACTGCGTTCCTCCGCGAACGCAAGGCTGTCTCCGGCAGCTTCACCAAGGAAGGGCACGGCTGATGGCCATAGAGACAACGACAATGACAAAAGACCCCATTCTAAAGGTTGAGCACCTGTCGATGCGCTTCGGCGGTCTCATGGCTATCAACGATTTCTCTTTCGAAGCCTCTCGCGGTGACATCACCGCACTGATCGGCCCGAACGGAGCGGGCAAGACGACAGTGTTCAACTGCATCACCGGCTTCTACAAGCCTACGATGGGCATGATCACCATGCGCCAGCGGTCCGGCAAGGAGTATCTGCTGGAGCGCCTGCCCGATTTCGAGATCACCAAGCAGGCCAGGGTGGCGCGCACCTTCCAGAACATACGGATGTTCTCGGGCATGACGGTGCTGGAAAACCTGCTTGTTGCCCAGCACAACAAGCTGATGCTGGCGTCCGGCTACACCTTCCTCGGTCTGTTTGGCTTCCCGGCCTACCGTCAGGCGTCCAAACAGGCCATCGAACTCGCCAGGCATTGGCTCGAAAAGGCGTCACTGATCGACCGCGCCGATGATCCGGCCGGCGACCTGCCCTATGGTGCGCAGCGGCGGCTCGAGATTGCCCGCGCCATGTGCACGGAACCGGAGCTTCTCTGCCTCGACGAGCCAGCGGCAGGCCTCAACCCACGTGAATCGCATGCGCTCAACGACCTGTTGCAGGGTATCCGTCGGGATACCGGGACATCCATCCTGTTGATCGAGCACGACATGTCCGTGGTAATGGGGATCTCCGATCACGTGGTGGTGCTGGAATACGGCCAGAAGATTTCCGACGGCAACCCGGAATTCGTGAAGAACGATCCGAAGGTCATTGCGGCCTATCTGGGTGTCGAGGACGAAGAGGTTGAAGAGGTGATCGAACAAATCGAGGAAATCGAGGGCGAGCAGGGAGGCACCAAGCAATGAGTGCGCCGCTGCTGCATGTAAGAGCCGTCGAGACCTATTACGGCAACATCCGGGCCCTGAACGGCGTCGACGTGGAGGTTCATCGCGGCGAGATCGTCAGCCTTATCGGCGCCAACGGCGCCGGGAAGTCGACGCTGATGATGACGATCTGCGGCAGCCCGCAGGCGCGCACCGGCTCCGTCCACTTCGACGGTCAGGACATCACGCGGCTGCCGACGCACGAGATCGCCCGTCTCAGGATCGCGCAATCGCCGGAAGGGCGCCGCATCTTCCCGCGCATGACGGTATTCGAGAACCTGCAGATGGGAGCGAGCCTCGACAACCTGAAGTATTTCAACGAGGACGTCGAAAAGATCTTCACGCTCTTCCCGCGGCTCAAGGAGCGGCGGGCGCAGCGCGGCGGCACGCTTTCGGGCGGCGAACAGCAGATGCTGTCGATCGGGCGCGCGCTGATGGCCCGGCCGAAGCTGCTCCTGCTCGACGAGCCTTCGCTTGGCCTTGCGCCGCTGATCGTGAAGGGCATCTTCGAGGCGATCAAGAAACTCAACAAGCAAGAGGGCCTGACGGTGTTCCTCGTCGAACAGAACGCGTTCGGCGCGCTCAAGCTGTCGGACCGCGCTTATGTCTTGGTCAACGGCAGGGTGACCATGAGCGGGACAGGCAAGGATCTTCTCGCCAATCCGGAAGTCCGTTCGGCTTACCTCGAAGGTGGCCGCCATTGATGCGCCGCGCCTGGAGTATGTGACATGCAGGGAATTCTTTACGAAGAAACGTCGATCTGGCAGTTCATCTTCATCACCTGTGTGCTGGGTGGCTGGACCGCCTGGCGGACGGGCAAGAGCGTCGCCGATACCTGGCATAACTTTCCGCGGCTGCTGCTCTACGTGGCGCTGCTCGGTTGGGCTATCCGCTTCATTCATCACGCTCTTTTCGGCGGAACGATGTTCAGCCTGCAGTACTATATCGTGGACACGATCGTGCTTTTGTTGTTTGCTACTGCCGGTTTCCGATACTACCGGACCAGGCAAATGACCAATAACTACTACTGGCTCTACGAGAAGGCCTCGCCCTTCTCCTGGAAAGCCAAATAAGGGAACAGCGCGTGCCGGTCGATTGCGGCCGGTGCGAAAGAACACCGGCGCAATTAAGGTGGGCATTGCGCAGGCTTGGAAACGAGACCCGCTCGAATATTGGGAGTAACAAGATGAAAAAGTCTCTTCTGTCGGCCGTTGCGCTGACGGCAATGGTCGCCTTTAGCGGCTCTGCGTGGGCTGATGTTGTGGTCGGCATTGCCGGCCCGTTGACCGGCCCGAATGCTGCGTTCGGTGCGCAGCTCCAGAAAGGTGCGGAACAGGCGGCTGCCGATCTCAACGCTGCAGGCGGCATCAATGGTGAACAGATCAAGGTCGTGCTCGGCGACGACGTGTCGGATGCCAAGCAGGGCGTTTCGGTCGCCAACAAGTTCGTTGCAGACGGCGTGAAGTTCGTCGTCGGCCACTTCAACTCTGGCGTGTCCATCCCGGCTTCGGAAATCTACGCCGAAAACGGCATCCTGCAGGTCACGCCGGCCTCCACCAACCCGCAGTTCACTGAGCGCGGCCTGTGGAACACGTTCCGCACTTGCGGTCGCGACGACCAGCAGGGTGCGGTTGCCGGTGCCTACCTCGCCGCCAACTTCAAGGACGCGAAGATCGCCGTTGTTCACGACAAGACCCCCTATGGTCAGGGCCTTGCCGATGAAACCAAGAAGGCAATGAACGAGGCCGGCCTCACCGAAGCGCTCTACGAAGGTATCAACACGGGCGACAAGGACTTCTCCGCTCTGATCGCGAAGATGAAGCAAGCCGGTGTTTCCATCGTCTATTACGGCGGTCTGCACACGGAAGCTGGCCTGATCATGCGCCAGATGAAGGACCAGGGCCTGAAGGCAACGATGATGTCGGGTGTCGGCATCGTCTCGAACGAACTGGCCTCGATCGCTGGTGACGCCGTTGACGGCACGCTGATGACCTTCTCGCCGGATCCGCGCAAGAATCCGAATGCCAAGGAGCTCGTCGAGAAGTTCCGTAACGCCGGCTTCGAACCGGAAGCCTACACGCTCTATGCCTATGCGGCTCTTCAGGTCATCGCTGAAGGCGCGAAGGCTGCCGGCGGCAACGATCCGCAGGCCGTTGCGGAAGCCATCAAGGCCAAGGGTCCGTTCAAGACCGCAATCGGCGAACTCGGCTACGACGAAAAGGGTGACATCACCCGCCCGGACTACGTCATGTACACCTGGAAGAAGGGTGACGACGGCAAGTACAGCTACTTCCAGAACGAATAGTCGTCATTTCATTCCGCTTTTGGAAAGACCCGGCGTGAAGGCGCCGGGTCTTTTGTTCTGTGATAGCAGTCCACGTGTACCGACCGCGCAGCCCGTCTGATCAGGCGTGCAAGGACGCTGTGGCACTGAATTGCCGCATGTATCCTCAAATCGGCTACGATCAAGGACACATGCAGCAGCGATGCGCATGCTTTCGCCCCTGGCGGCGCTTATCTCAGCAGCGACGTACGCAGCGTCGTGATCTCCTGCTTGAGCCGGGCAAGTTCCCCCGGTTTCATCCCCGTCGCGCTGACAATGCCATGCGGTACCTTCTCGGCCTTTTCCCGCAAGGCGCGGCCGCTGTCGGTCAATTTCACGCGCACTTGTCGTTCGTCGGCCTGGTCTCGTACCCGCGATATGTAGCCCATGCCTTCGAGCCGCTTCAGCATGGGTGTGAGCGTGCTCGATTCCAGAA
The DNA here is from genome assembly GCF_029714365.1 of Sinorhizobium terangae. Lineage (NCBI taxonomy): Bacteria > Pseudomonadati > Pseudomonadota > Alphaproteobacteria > Hyphomicrobiales > Rhizobiaceae > Sinorhizobium > Sinorhizobium terangae. The sequence goes on along the minus strand of NZ_CP121659.1, from coordinate 2,666,413 downwards.
AAAGCCTTTCGCCCAAACTGCCGACGGTCTGATCGTCCTTTTCCCACAGGACGATCATCACGAGATATTGCGGATAGGTGAGGTCTAACTCATCGAGCAGCGGCTTGTAGACGCGCGTGAAGGCGTGGTTTGTCGAATAGATCGCGAAGCACAGAAAATTGTCGAGTTTCATCAGGTCTTCGTGAGAGGGGCTGTCTGCCTTGGTCATTGTTCCAACTCAGATTTGATCAATAGGATAAAATATATCGTTCGCGATCTAATCGCAAGGTACTGACACGTTGAATTCATCCCGCTAAACATCGTGCACGATTTAATTGATGACAATGTAACGCCGAATCGTGGCGAAACGTTTGTGAAGATTTAAATCGTGCACGATTTAGTCGTGAGATCTAAAGCAGGCTGCACGATGGAACAAGGAGTAATTCCATGACAAGCACACCGGCAAGCGTAACCACGAACGGCCTCTCTCGGAGAGGCGTGCTGGCTGGCACTCTGGGTGCCGCTGCGGCAGTATCTGCTGTCCGCCCGGCTTCGGCGGGAGGCGCCGCGAATGCAACCACCACCACAACCAGCGAAGGAGCAAGGACCATGGGCAGCAGGATCGTCACCCGCGACGGCGTCGAAATCTATTACAAGGACTGGGGTCCGAAGGACGGTCCGGTCGTCGTGCTCAGCCACGGCTGGCCGCTGTCGTCCGACAGCTGGGAGGCCCAAGCCTTCCATCTCGCCAACAACGGCTTCCGCGTCATCACCCATGACCGCCGCGGTCATGGCCGCTCCAGTCAGCCCTGGGACGGCAACGACATGGACCACTATGCCGACGATCTCGCCGAACTGATCGAAAAACTGGATCTTTCCGGCATCTTCCTCGCCGGCTTCTCGACCGGCGGCGGCGAGATCTCCCGCTATATCGGCCGCCACGGCACCAAGCGCGTCGCCAAGGCCGGGCTGATCTCGGCGGTGCCGCCGTTGATGGTCAAGACCGACAAGAACCCCGGCGGACTGCCGAAGGAGGTGTTCGACAATCTCCAGGCGGCAAGCGTCGCCGACCGCTCGCAGCTCTACAAGGACATCGCCTCCGGGCCGTTCTTCGGCTTCAACCGGCCGGGCGCCAAGGTTTCGCAAGGCATGATCGACAGCTTTTGGCTGCAGGGCATGATGGGCGGCCACAAGAACACTCACGACTCGATCGTCGCCTTCTCGCAGACCGATTTCACCGAGGACCTGAAGAAGTTCGATGTGCCGACCCTGATCATCCATGGCGACGACGACCAGATCGTGCCGATCGATGCCGCGGGGCGGGCCTCGAAGAAACTCATTCCGCATGCGGTGCTGAAGGCCTATCCCGGCGCCCCGCACGGCATCACCGAAACCCACAAGGACCAGCTCAACCAGGACCTGCTTGAGTTCGCGAGGTCGTAATTCCTGAACGAAAGAGAAGGGGGCGCCCGAGTGGCGCCCTTTTTCTCGTCGACAACCTTCTTCGTCGCTTGCAAACCGCCGACAGGGGGCTCAGGGAGTAAGCGCCTTGCGTGGTCAAGCGCGGATTCTCCTTGCGAAACAATGTCTTGACTTTGGAGCTCGGCTCGCGGACGATGCCACCATCGGTGCATGCCGTCTTGCAAAAATTTCCAACGGCCTTTCATGAATGATGCAGCAATCATCGCTCCGCAGCGGGCGTGGGGAAAAGGGCGGCTCGTTGCCAAATGCCGGAACGGCCGTACGGCTATTGCCGAGCTCTATCAGGAAGGCTGCGCCAAGATCCGTTTTCCAAAGACCTTTGATGCGTCGATCGAAGCGGTGCTGATTAATTCGTCGGGAGGAATCACCGGCGGCGACCGGATGGCTTGGGCGTTCGAGGCGGGCGAGGGCACCTCGCTTACGTTGACGACGCAGGCCTGCGAGAAGATCTACAAGGCGAGTGCGGGAACGGCCGATATCTCGGCGCGGATCCTTGTTGCTGGCGGAAGCCGGGTCGATTGGCTTCCGCAGGAAACCATCCTCTTCGATCGCGCATCCCTGGCGCGGTCACTGGACGTCGAGCTTGCCGGAGACGCAACCTTTCTGGCGGTCGAGGCGGTTCTTCTCGGCCGCAAGGCGATGGGTGAGGTGGTGCAGGCTGGTCTCTTTCGCGACCGCTGGCGGGTGAGAAGTGACGGCCGGCTGCTGCATGCGGAGAACCTGGCGCTTGCCGAGGATATTGCCGCACTTGCGGGGCGTTCCGCGGTGCTCGGCGGCGCGGCAGCTTTTGCGACATTGCTCTATGTCGGGTGGGATTGCGAAGTGATGCTTTCGCGGCTGCGAGGCGCGCTCGGCAGCTATGCGGCCGCCGGTGTCAGCCATGTTCATGTTGCCGGTCGCGACAAGCTGGTTGCCCGCGTAGCGGCGACCGACGGCTTCGCGCTCAGAAAAATTCTCGTCCCGCTTATTTCGCACTTGCGTAACGATGCGTCTGTGCCGAAAGTCTGGACTCTTTGATCCACAATCCACTGGACGGCGACGCATGAATCTTACTCCGCGCGAAAAAGACAAGCTGTTGATTTCCATGGCGGCGATGGTCGCTCGCCGGAGGCTGGAGCGGGGCGTGAAGCTCAATCATCCGGAGGCGATCGCCCTCATTACCGATTTCGTCGTCGAAGGTGCGCGCGACGGGCGCTCCGTGGCCGAACTGATGGAAGCCGGCGCGCATGTGCTGACCCGCGACCAGGTCATGGATGGGATCCCCGAAATGATCCATGACATCCAGATCGAGGCGACCTTTCCGGATGGCACGAAGCTTGTGACGGTCCACGAACCGATCCGCTAGAGCGGGATACGGGACCCGCCGTCAACGTTGAGGGACAATCATGCTGAGTCTACGCCCGAACTGCGAATGTTGTGATCGCGACCTGCCGCCCGAGAGCCGGGAGGCCATGATCTGCACGTTCGAATGCACCTTCTGTGCCAACTGTGCCGAGGAGAGGCTCGGTGGCATCTGCCCGAATTGCAGCGGCGAGCTGGTCCGACGGCCGATCCGCCCGGCTGCCATGCTTGCGAAATATCCGGCGTCGACGGAGCGCGTGTTGAAGCCGCAAGGCTGCGCGCGCGGCCAGGCGGCCTGAATGAGGAGAGGGACATGATTCCTGGCGAAATCATCGCAGCCGAAGGCGAGATCGAACTGAACGTTGGTTTCGAAACGGTCACCATCGAGGTTTCCAATTCCGGCGACCGTCCTGTGCAGGTGGGGAGCCACTATCACTTCGCCGAGACGAATCCGGGCCTGATCTTCGATCGTGACGCGGCCCGCGGCAAGCGGCTCGACATTCCGGCGGGCACGGCCGTGCGCTTCGAGCCAGGCCAGACGAGGCAGGTGACGCTGATCCCGCTTTCGGGCAAGCGCGAGGTGTTCGGCTTCCGCCAGGCGATCATGGGAAAGCTATGAGGATCTTCGCGCCACTTTCCGGCTTGCTTCTGCTGTCAACGGTTTCGGCAGCAGCGCAGGAGCAGCCAACGGTCGATTGCCAGAATGCCGTAACGCAGATGGACATGAATATCTGCGCCGGCCAGGACTATGACAGAGCCGACGCGGACCTGAACAAAATCTACAAGCAAGCGATCGCTGCCATGAAGGCGATGGATAAGGAACTCGGCGAAATCGATGCCGCCTATGTCGGGGCCGAAGAGGCATTGAAGAAGGCGCAGCGGGCCTGGATCGGATACCGCGACGGGCAGTGCGAACTGGCCGGTTTCGAGGCGCGCGGCGGGTCGATGGAGCCGATGCTGGTTTCCGGCTGTCTTGCCGAACTGACCCGCAAGCGAACCGGCGAATTGAAGCAACTCCTCGAACCGAGCGGAAACTGACCGTTGAGCGGCCGTATCATTATGATCGTTGGCAATGGCGACGTGCCGCAAGGCGCGGCGGCCGCTATTGACGCTGCCGATCTCGTCATCCGCTTCAACGATTGCCGCTCCGTCGGCAAGGGCGGCACAAGGACCGATATCGTCGCGGTCTGCAACACCGGTCGCCCTGCGCTTTCGATGCTCGGCGGCGGCCGGTGGAAGACCAGCGACGCCGTGCGGCAGGCGCGCGAGATATGGAGCGTCCGTTCTGGCGCAAAGTTTGCCGCATTGCGGGCGGAGCTCGCGAAGACGCACCCGGATCTCGACGATTTCTGCGACGATTACACGGCGGGCTTCGAAGCTTTCGCACATGCGACAGGCCGACGCCATCGGATGATTCCGGTGGAAACGCACGAGCGGCTCGATCGCGATCTCGCCCGGTTTGCGTCGGCGCCCTATGTCGTGCCGTCGAGCGGCCTGGTGGTGATCGCCGACGTCCTCTCCGAATTCGTCCAGCCCGGAGACGACGTGGTGCTTGCCGGCTTCGGCCACAGCGGCTGGGAATGGCATCCCTTTGCGGCGGAGCGCCGCTACGTTGACGCACTCGTCGCCGAAGGCCGCCTGCGCCGCCTTGGTCAACCCCAACCTTCAGACTTTTCCCAAGGAGCCTGATCCATGCCCTACAAGATGTCGCGCGCGGCCTACGCCAACATGTTCGGTCCGACGGTGGGTGACAAGGTGCGCCTTGCGGATACCGAACTCTTCATCGAAGTCGAGAAGGATTTCACCGCCTATGGCGAAGAGGTGAAGTTCGGCGGCGGCAAGGTTATCCGCGACGGCATGGGGCAAAGCCAGGTCACGCGCGAGGGCGGCGCGGTCGACACCGTGATCACCAACGCGCTGATCGTCGACCATTGGGGAATCGTAAAGGCGGACATCGGCCTCAAGGACGGGCGGATCGCGGCGATCGGCAAGGCCGGCAATCCGGACACGCAGCCGGGTGTCACCATCATCGTCGGCCCGGGTACGGAAGTTATCGCCGGCGAAGGCAAGATCGTCACGGCCGGCGGCATGGACAGCCATATTCACTTCATCTGCCCGCAGCAGATCGAGGAAGCGCTGATGAGTGGCCTCACCTGCATGCTCGGCGGCGGCACCGGCCCGGCGCACGGCACGCTCGCAACGACCTGCACGCCGGGCCCCTGGCACATCGCCCGGATGATCGAGGCGGCTGATGCATTCCCCATGAACCTCGCCTTCGCCGGCAAGGGCAATGCGTCGCTCCCCGGCGCGCTTGTGGAAATGGTGCTCGGCGGCGCCACCTCGCTGAAGCTGCACGAGGATTGGGGCACGACGCCGGCGGCGATCGACTGCTGCCTCTCGGTTGCCGACGAATATGACGTGCAGGTGATGATCCACACCGACACGCTGAACGAGAGCGGCTTCGTCGAGGATACGATCGCCGCGATCAAGGGCCGGACGATCCATGCCTTCCATACGGAAGGGGCAGGCGGCGGCCATGCACCGGATATCATCAAGATCTGCGGTCAGCCGAACGTGATCCCGTCCTCGACCAATCCGACGCGGCCCTACACGCTCAACACGTTGGCAGAGCATCTCGACATGCTGATGGTCTGTCACCACCTGTCGCCGTCCATCCCGGAGGACATCGCCTTTGCCGAAAGCCGTATCCGCAAGGAGACGATCGCGGCTGAGGACATCCTGCACGACATCGGCGCCTTTTCGATCATCTCGTCCGACAGCCAGGCCATGGGCCGCGTCGGCGAAGTGGCCATCCGCACCTGGCAGACGGCCGACAAGATGAAGCGCCAGCGCGGACGGATGAAGGAAGAGACCGGCGACAACGACAACTTCCGGGTCAAGCGCTACGTCGCCAAATACACGATCAACCCGGCGATCGCCCATGGCCTCAGTCATGAGATCGGTTCGCTCGAAGTCGGCAAGCGCGCCGACCTTGTCATCTGGAACCCGGCGTTCTTCGGCGTGAAGCCCGACATGGTGCTGCTCGGTGGCTCGATCGCCGCGGCGCCTATGGGCGACCCCAATGCCTCGATCCCGACGCCGCAGCCGGTCCACTACCGGCCGATGTTCGGAGCCTATGGCCGAAACCGGACCAACTCCTCGGTCACCTTCGTCTCACAGGCGTCGCTCGATGCGGGGCTTGCAGGCAGGCTTGGTGTCGCCAAGGAACTCGTCGCCGTCCAGAACACCCGCGGCGGCATCGGCAAGGCGTCGATGATCCACAACAGCCTCACGCCGCATATCGAAGTCGACCCGGAGACCTACGAGGTCCGCGCCGATGGCGAGCTCTTGACCTGCGAGCCGGCGACGGTTCTGCCGATGGCGCAGCGGTATTTCCTGTTCTAGGCGGGCCGCCTTCGGAGAGAGCGAAACAGAAAGCCATGCGGTCAGCGCATGGCAGCCATGCGGAGCCCCCGAAATCGCCGCTTTGATGCTGCACCGCAGCGCAATCTCCGATAGGAAAGTGTTCTCACTTTCCGGCCGGCTCGCGCTTTCCTCCCAAGACTGATCGCGGCCGGCAGCTTGCCCTGAAGGAGATGATTATGCTCGGCAGAAAAGTTCCCGCTGTAACCTTCCGCACTCGCGTCCGCGACGAAGCCGTCGGCGGCTCCAATCCGTTCCGCTGGCAGGATGTTTCGTCGGACGACTATTTCGCCGGCAAGCGCGTCGTGCTGTTTTCGCTCCCGGGTGCCTTCACCCCGACCTGCTCGACCTATCAGCTTCCAGATTTCGAAAAGCTCGCCGCTGAGTTCCGCGCCGAAGGCATCGACGAGATCTACTGTGTCTCGGTCAACGATGCCTTCGTGATGAACGCCTGGGGCAAGTCGCAGAACCTCGAAAACGTCAAGCTGATCCCGGATGGTTCGGGCGAGTTCACCCGCAAGATGGGCATGCTGGTTGCCAAGGACAATCTCGGCTTCGGCATGCGCTCCTGGCGCTATGCCGCGGTCATCAACAACGGCATCGTCGAGCAGTGGTTCGAAGAGGAAGGCTACTCCGACAATTGCGACAGCGACCCCTACGGCGTTTCTGCGCCGCAGAACATTCTCGCCGCGCTGAAGTCGCAGAAGATCGCCGCCTGATCCGGTTGCGAAGGCCTGTCCCTCTCAAGAGGTGAAGGGCTGAAGACGACTGAAGGCCCCGGCTCAGGCAGGCTGCGTGCAAGTAGTTGCTTTCCGCATTCCTGCTGGCGCTGGGGCCTTTTCTTGTTACATTGGTGCCGGAGAGGGCGAGGATCGATGGTCTACGTTATCGCATATCTGAAGGCACATGCGGGTAGGGGCGATGACGTCGTCGCCCTGGCGGCACCGCTGATCGAGGCCACCCGCGAGGAAACGGGCTGCATCAGCTACGATCTCTACCGCAAGCCCGCGGAGCCGGACACGCTGGTTTTCGTCGAGAACTGGAAAGACCGGGCGGCCGTGGATGCGCATTTCGCCGAGCCGCACCTGAAGGCCTTTGAGGCGGCAATGGCGGATCTCCTGGCGGACGTTCGCATCGAGGTCGTACACCCGGAAAGGATAGAGGTGATCTGACGTGCCTTATCGCTCGACCGAAGTTCTGTCGCCAGGCCCCGCGGACAAGGTGCCGCTTCACAGTGTGACGCTCGCCCATGACGAGCGCCATCTGCGGCGCAAGCTGCTCCATCTCGAAAACGACGATGTGGTTATGCTCGACCTCAAGCAGCCGGTGATGCTCGCCGATGGCGATCTCCTGGTGCTGGAAGGAGGCGAGTACATTCGGATCAAGGCCGCCGACGAGGCGCTTTACGAGGTTCGCGCGCGGGACCGCCTGCATCTCATCGAGCTTGCCTGGCATCTCGGCAACCGACATCTTCCGGTGGCGGTCGCGGAGGCGCGGATCCTGATCGCCCGCGATCCCGTCATCCGCGTAATGCTCGAAGGCTTGGGCGCCACCGTCAACGAAGTGACCGAGCCCTTCCAACCGTTACGCGGCGCTTATGGTGGCGGGCACGGCCACGGCAACCACGGTCATGGCGGTCACCACCACCACGAGCATGGCTGACCAGGCCGACATGCAGGCACTCCTGCGCCTTGTCACCTGGCTGTCACCCGCCTTTCCGGTCGGTTCCTTCGCCTATTCCGGGGGGCTGGAGCAGGCTGTTGCCGATGGCCTCGTGACCAATGCCGAAGAGCTGTGGCTTTGGCTGGAAACGCTGCTGACGCGCGGTGCCATCTGGAACGACGCCCTTCTCCTGGCCGAAAGTTATGAGGGGTATGACGATCTGCGGCGATTGAAGGCGGCGAGCGAACTGGCCGAAGCGATGGCGGCTTCGTCGGAGAGGCACATGGAAACCGTGCGGCAGGGCGAGGCGTTTCTGGCCGCCGCGCGCAACTGGCCAAGCGACGTATTCGAACTGCTCGGACAAGTGGTGGCATATCCGGTGGCGGTCGGCGCCGTGGCGGGTGCGCATCGCACGGGATTGCGGCCCGTCCTTGCTGCCTATCTCGGCGCTGTGGCCTCGAACGCTGTTTCGGCTGCCATTCGCTGCGGTGTCATCGGTCAGCGCGATGGCGTCGGTGTGCTGGCCCGTCTCGAAAACACGATTGCCGCTATCGCCGATCGCGCCGCGCAAGCATCGCTGGACGAGCTTGGCTCGGCGACGATCATGGCCGATATTTCGTCGCTGAGACACGAGACGCTCTATACGCGGCTGTTCCGCTCCTAGATCACGATGATTTTGGGCGGGATGCGGGCGGAAAACCGCGGACACTTTTCCTTATCCCGCTCTAACGGGCGGCCGAATTCTGAAAGGACAAGCAGATGTCATCGAAAAACGGTCCCCTTCGCGTTGGCATCGGCGGCCCGGTTGGTTCCGGCAAGACGGCGCTGACCGACAAGCTGTGCAAGGCGATGCGGGAGAAATATTCCGTCGCGGTCGTCACCAATGACATCTACACCAAGGAAGACGCCGAAGCGCTGGTGCGGATGCAGGCGCTGCCGTCGGAACGGATCATCGGCGTCGAGACCGGCGGTTGCCCGCATACGGCGATACGTGAGGATGCGTCGATCAATCTGCAGGCGATCGCCGATCTCAATCGCCGGATTCCAGATCTCGACGTCGTCTTCATCGAATCGGGCGGCGACAATCTGGCGGCGACCTTTTCTCCCGATCTCGCCGACCTGACAATCTACGTGATCTCCGTCTGCCAGGGCGAGGAGATTCCGCGCAAGGGCGGGCCGGGGATCACCAAGTCCGATCTCCTCGTGATCAACAAGAAGGACCTCGCACCCTATGTGGGGGCCAATCTCGACGTGATGGAACGGGATGCGGAGCGGATGCGCATGGCAAAGCCGTTCGTGTTTTCGGACATGAAGCGCGGCGACGGCATTGACCGGATCGTGGAATTCTTGACGGTGGAAGGCGGGCTCTAACGCCGGGCTCGATGCGGATTTCGGCTACTGCATGTTTCTTCAAATCGTAGCCGATTTGACGATGAAACTCAGAAACGCTCCAGCGCCTGCCGGTCGCGGATTTCGATCACGCGGCCTTTGACGATGACGCCTGAGTGGCGAAGCGTCGAGAAGGCGCGCGACAGAGCCTCCGGCGCGAGGCCGAGCTTGCCCGCAAGCACGTTCTTCTGGAACGGCAGGCGGAAGGAGAAGCTGCTCAGGCCGTCCGGACAATGGCTGAGGATATAGCTCGCGACCCGCTGAGGCGCGGTGAGCAGTCGGTCCTCGGCAAGGCAGTCTTCCGTCATCTTGCCATGACGGCAGAGGAGTTCGATCAGCGCCTGGGCGACATCGGTGTTTTCCGCGGCGAGTTGGCGAAGCTTGTGGCTTTCGAACCGCGCGACGATCGAAGGCTCCACTGCCTGCGCATTGGCAGTCGCGCGGTGTTCCAGAAACATGGCGTTTGCGCCGAAGATCTCGCCCTTTGGCAATACGGCAATGTCGGCTTCGCGACCGTCCTTGCCCAAGCGGTAGAGACGGACGAGACCTGAGAGCACGAAGAAGAAGTGGTCGATCGGCTCGTCCTGACGAAACAGGATATCGTGTTCCTCGTGCGTGGAAACGATTGCGCCCTCGAGGATCGCCTCTGCCGTCGGCCGCGGCAGTCTCGCGAAAAAATGCGAATCGAGAAGAACGGTTCTATCGGTCGAGGTCAGTCGCAAGGTCTTCATCCGTGCCATTCCCGAATTGGATCGAACCGATCCTAATCGGTCATCGAAAGATGCGAATTGACCCCGATCAAATAACTTTCGCCCGCGCATGACGGCGCGGGCCTAGATAGTTTGCAGCGCGGGAGCGGTTTTACTCGGCGGCAAGCGCGGGATGGTTGATGACCTTGCGGCCGGACTTTTCGTCACGCTGCTCTTCCAGCGCCTTGATGCGCTCCTGCATTTCCTCGATCGTGCTGCCCTGCTCGGCGGCGAGCCGCGTCAGCGCCTCGCGGTCGAGCGGCAGGTCCTCCTCGTCCTTCTTGCCGACGAAGCGACCGAAGATCCAGGCGAGCAGCCGCGACAGGTCGTCCATGATCAGGAAGAAGGAGGGAACCACGACGAGGCTGAGCACCGTGGAGACGATGATGCCTCCGATCACCGCGATCGCCATCGGCGCACGGAAGGAGCCGCCTTCGCCGACGCCGAGCGCCGACGGCAGCATGCCGGCGGACATGGCGATCGAGGTCATCACAATCGGGCGGGCGCGCTTGCGGCCAGCTTCGATCATCGACAGCGTGCGGTCCATGCCGTGATGCATCATTTCGATACCGAAATCCACGAGCAGGATCGCGTTCTTGGTGACGATACCCATCAGCATAAGGATACCGATCAGCACCGGCATCGAGAGCGCGTTCTGGGTCAGGATCAGGGCTCCAGCCACGCCGCCGATCGCGAGCGGCAGCGAGAACAGGATGGTGAAGGGCTGGATCACATCCTTGAACAGCAAGATGAGCACGACCAATACCATCATCAGGCCGAGCAACATGGCGTTGCCGAAGCTCTGCTGCATTTCCGCCTGCACCTCGGCATCGCCGCTTTCACGGAACTCGACGGTCGCCGGGAGCTTGACCTCGCCCGCGATCTGCTTGAAGCGATTGGACGCCGTGTCGAGCGCGACGCCAACCGGAAGGTCGGCACCCAAGGTCACGACGCGGTACCGGTCGTAGCGCTTGATCGAGCTCGGGCCTTCCGAATAGTTGATGTCCGCAACGCTCGAAAGCGGAACGGTCGCGCCAGACGCAGTCTGGACCTTGAGGTTGCGGATCGCCGCGAGATCCGTGCGGAAATCCCGGTTGAGCTGGACACGTATCGGGATCAGCCGGCCGTCGAGCGCGATTTTGGTGAGTTGCGCGTCGATGTCGCCGATGGTGGCGACGCGGATGACCTCGGAGATCTGCTGCGTCGTGATGCCGAGGCGGGACATCTGATCGGCGCGCGGACGAATCTGCAGCTCCGGCCGCGGCAGCGCGCCATCGGGGCTGACGTTGGCGAGCAGCGGGTCACTGCGCAGCTTGACTTCAAGTGCAGCGACGGCGCTGTCCAGGTCTTCGTCGTTGTTGGAGAGCAGGTTGAACGACAGATCGCGCTCGCCACGGTCGTTGAGCTTGGTGACACGTACGTCAGGAATCGAGCGCAGCTTTGCGAAGATCTCCCGTTCGATCTCAGATTGCGGCTTGATGCGGCCCGCCGGCGGCAGCTTCGGTAGGTACTCACCGATGAGCGGCATGCGGCCGATGACGTCGTTAACGACCTTGTTGACGAGCGAGTGGTCGAGCTTCTTGAGAAGCACGGTGACTGCGGCGCGCCGCAGTTCGAGATCGCCCTTCGGCGAGGCGCCGCCGAGCACGAAGACGTTCTCGACGCCGTCTATGTCCTTGATGCGGTCATAGATCTCGGATGTCGTCCGGTCCGTGTCCTCGAGCATCGCGTCCGGCGGCAATTCGATCGACAGGCTGACGCGCGATGCATCTTCCGGCGGCAGAAAGCTGCCGGGAACCTGAAACAGGAAGTAGAGGGAGATGGCAAGGCAACCGATGGCGGCCAACAGCGTCGAATAGCGCCAGCGGGTCGTCACCCTGATGATGCCCGTGTAGAGCTTCATGATGGCACTGTCGTCGCCTCCGTGGTGGCCACCACCGACATCGCTAGGCTTCATCAGATAGGCCGCCATAACGGGGGTGATCAGGCGGGCGACGAGCAGCGAGAAGAAGACGGAGACCGCGACCGTCAGGCCGAACTGAATGAAGTATTGCCCCGGAATGCCCGGCATGAACGAGACCGGGACAAAGACGGCGATGATGGTGAAGGTGGTGGCGATCACCGCCAGGCCGATCTCGTCTGCCGCCTCGATCGCGGCGCGGTAGGGCGACTTGCCCATGCGAATATGCCGCTCGATATTCTCGATCTCCACGATCGCGTCGTCGACGAGGATACCGGTCGCGAGCGTCATCGCGAGGAAGCTGACGAGGTTCAGCGAGAAGCCCAGGAGCTCCATCACCCAGAACGTCGGGATGGCCGAGAGCGGCAGCGCGATCGCGGAAATCAGCGTTGCACGCCAGTTGCGCAGGAACAATAGCACGACGACGACGGCGAGCAGTGCTCCCTCGATCAACGTATGGATCGCCGCCTCGTAGTTGCCGTAGGTAAAGTAGACCGAGTCGTCGACCTTCTCGATGGTGACGTCCGGATGCTTGGCGCGGATCTCGTCGAGCGTCTTGGCGACCGTTTCGGCAACGGTGACTTCGCTGGCGCCCTTGGCGCGGAAGACGGCGAAGGTGACGCCCGGATGGCCGTTGAACCGCGAGAACGACTTCGGCTCCTCGTAGGTATCGATGATGCTGCCGAGTTTCGACAGGCGGACGAAGCGTCCATTCGGCAGCGAGATCATGGTGTTGGCAAGCTCAGCCACGTCACGCGTGTCGCCGAGCGTGCGGATTGCCTGCTCGCTGCCGCCGACCTGGCCGCGACCGGAGCCGAGATCCATGTTCATGCGGCGAAGTTGCCCGTTCACGTCGGCGGCGGTAATGCCGTATGAGTTCAGGCGGTCTTCGTTAAGCTCGATGCGGACCTCCCGATCGGAGCCGCCGTAACGGTCGACGCGGCCGATGCCGCTCTGGCCCTGGATGGCGCGCTTGATCGTGTCGTCGACGAACCAGGACAGCTCCTCCAGCGTCATACCGGGTGAGGAGACGGAGAACGTCTGGATCGCCTGGCCTTCGACGTCGACCTTGGAGACGATCGGCTCCTCTATCGAGGTCGGCAGGTCGCTGCGGATGCGGTCGATCGCGTCCTTGACGTCCTGCACGGCCTGAGTCGTCGGCACTTCCATGCGGAAGATGACGGCTGTGGTCGAACTGCCGTCGGTAATCGTCGATTGGATGTGGTCGACGCCAGACACGCCTGCGACCGCGTCCTCGATCTCCTTGGTAACCTGGGTTTCGAGTTCGGCGGGGGCGGCGCCGCTCTGCGTGACGCTGATCTGAACGATCGGGACGTCGATGTTCGGGAAGCGGGTGATCGGCAGCGAATTGAACGACTGCCAGCCGAGCACGACCAGCACGAAGAAGGCCAGGATCGGGGCGACCGGATTGCGGATGGACCAGGCTGAGAAGTTCATGGTCTCTGTTCCCGTCAGTTGGTGGCCGGCTGCGCAGACTTGACCGGGTTGATGCGGTCACCGTCGCGGACATAGGCGCCGGCCTTTGCAACTGCCTGTTCACCTGCCTTGAGGCCGGAAAGGATTTCGACGAACTGCCCGTCCTGGATGCCGGTAACCACCGGCACCAGCCGGACCACGCCGTCTTCGACCTTGCGGACGATTGCCTTGCCGTCGTCGGCTGTAACAGCGGTTTGCGGCAAAACAACCGTTTGCTTTTGTTCGACAGTGATGACCGCGCTCGCATACATGCCGGCGCGGGCCTTCGACGTATCGCTCAGGGTAATGTCGACCGAACCAAGCCGCGTCTGCGGGTCCACGGTCGGCGCGATCAGCCGGATTTTGCCCTCGATCGTGGTGCTGCTTCCGGCGAGCCTGACCGACGCCGGCTGCCCGACGGCAAGCTTGATGAGGTCGGCCTCGGCGACATCCGCCTTCATCTCGATCGCACCGTCGCGAATGATGGCGAAGAGCGGCTCTCCGCTGCCGCTGGCAATGGCGCCGATTTTGGCGTTCTTCGCTGAGATCACGCCGCTGACCGGAGCCTTCACGGCAGTACGCGCAAGACGCAGGTCTATGTCATCGATCTGTGCCTGCACCACCTTGATGTCTGCCGTCGCGACGCTCACCGATTGCTCGGCCGAGTGGACGCGGGCGCGGGCGGCGGCGGCGAGCGCCTTCAAGCGGTCAGCCTCGGCCGTCGACACCGTGCCGTTCTCGGACAGCCGCACGGCACGATCGGCAACGCGTGTCGCCTCTTCCGAATTGGCCGTCATTTCGGCGAGCTGCGCGCGCAGTTGGGCGAGCGACGCCTCCGCCTTGGCGAGATTGGCTTCGAGCTGGCTCTTCTGCAAAAGCAGTGCGTCGTCGTTGAGGACGACCAGCGTACTGCCTTCTTCGACCTTGTCGCCGACATCGACGTTCAGCGATCGCACAGAAAGACCGTCGACAAGCGGCGAAACATAGGTCTCCTCGACCGCCTCGATGGAGCCGGTGGCGATGACGCGGTCGCTGATCGATTGCTGTACGGCTTCGGTAACGACGATCGAGGGGAGCGTCTGCGATTGTTGCGGCTTGGCAGCCTCTTCGGCAAAGGTGCCGGAAAATGCGCACAAGATCATTGCCGCGCAGGCGCCGAAAAGAGGAACAAGTTTCTGAGCCATCGGCCTGTTTTCCCAAAAATGAAATACCGGACATCGCGCCTTAAGCGGCAAAGGTCTGGTTTAAATCACGCTATTCTCTTGTGTCCCCTGCACCGCCGGCGGATCGCCACGTTCACGGACATGGTCACAAGCTTAAATTTTTCCCAATGCAGGCGGTTTCAAACCGATTGCATCGAGTCCAGGAAAAAGTTCCCTAAAGGGCAAAGCTTAAGAAAACGATTTCCTCCCTCAGCCGCCCTAACCAAACGCTTTGGCCTATGTAATCGTCGCGCTAAATGCTTACAAGGTCACTGAAGCGATGGTGCCTCACCATTTCTATTCTCGTATATCTCGCAAGGCAATATGCGAGGATGCAACTTCGGCGCGACTATTTGACCTCCTGAATTGGGTTGGCGTCGGCTCTACTGCATGATTGCTTAAATCGAAATCGATTCAAAGCGCTACAGCGACCTTGGCGCGTCCGATTGGACGCGCGGCGCTGTAAGAAAAAGGAGCGCGCGGCGGGGGCCGCACGCTCCGGTTTCCATTGGCTTTTTGCGTCTGTTACTTGAGCGCTTCGTCGGTTACTTCGTGCGTCCAGGCGCCTACCGGCTCCTTAGAGATGACTGGGTCGGAGCCGCCGGCGAGCAGCGACTGGACAGTGCGCTTGTAGTCGGCCTCGTCGAGCGCGCCGTTGGAGCCTGCCGTCAGCTTGGCGATTTCGCCCATCATGCGCTTCTGGTGCTTTTCCGTCTGGGCGCCCGTGGAATCGTTCTCAAGGACGATATCGGCAGCCTCGTCCGGGTTCTCCTCGGCATATTTCCAGCCCTTCATCGAGGCGCGGACGAACTTCACCATCTTTTCCTTGAATGCCGGATCCTTGAGCTTGTCTTCGAGCACATAAAGGCCATCTTCGAGGGTGGCGACGCCTTGGTCTTCATATTTGAAGGTTACGAGGTCCTCCGGCTTGATGCCGGCGTCGATCACCTGCCAATACTCGTTGTAGGTCATCGTGGAGATGCAGGCGGCCTGCTTCTGAATCAGGGGATCGACGTTGAAGCCCTGCTTCAACACGGTCACACCGTCTGCACCGCCCTCGGTCGGGATCTTCAGATGTGCCATCCAGGAGAGGAAGGGATATTCGTTGCCGAAGAACCAGACGCCGAGCGTCTTGCCCTTGAAGTCGTCCGGGCTCGTCACGCCGGATTCCTTGAGACAGGTCAGCATCATGCCGGAGCTCTTGAACGGCTGGGCGATGTTGACGAGCGGCACGCCCTTTTCGCGCGTGGCAAGGGCGGAAGGCATCCAGTCGACGATGACGTCGGCTCCCCCGCCGGCAATCACCTGGGCCGGCGCGATATCCGGGCCGCCGGGCTTGATATCGACGTCAAGGCCCTCTTCCTCGTAGAAGCCCTTGTCCTTGGCGACGTAGTAGCCGGCAAACTGGGCCTGGGTGACCCACTTCAATTGCAGCGTGACCTTGTCGGCGGCATTGGCATGGAAGGCGGCAAGCGAAAAGACGCCTGCAGCAAGCAGAGACGCAAGTTTCTTATTCATGTCTGTTCCCTCTTATTGTTGGTTCATTCTCATTGCTTCATTTTGAAGCGCATCGCATTCGATAGGAGCCCGGCGACGCGCTTTCGGTCTTTGTTTGCCTGCATGTCGTTGTCCCGAAACCGCTGCATACTTTCGGGCGACATGCGTTAGGCCCGCCCACTGCGGATGGACGGATGCCAGAAGGTGACGGCGCGCTCGGCGAGCGCGACCACCCCGTAGAAGGCGGAGCCAGCCACCGCCGCGACGGCGATCTCGGCCCAAACCATGTCGACGTTCATGCGGCCCACTTCCGTGGAGATCCGGAAGCCCATGCCGACAATGGGCGTTCCGAAGAATTCGGCGACGATGGCGCCGATCAGCGCCAGCGTGGAGTTAATCTTGAGCGCGTTGAAAATGAAAGGCCAGGCGGCGGGAAGGCGCAGCTTGACGAGCGTCTGCCACCATGTCGCCGCGTAGGTGCGCATCAGGTCCCGCTCCATGTGGCTCGCCGCCGCCAAGCCGGAAACCGTGTTCACCAGCATCGGAAAGAAGGTCATGATGACGACGACGGCGACTTTTGACTGCCAGTCGAAGCCGAACCACATGACCATGATCGGCGCGACGCCGATGACGGGGAGCGCAGAGACGAAGTTGCCGAGGGGCAGCAGGCCTTTCTGCAGGAAGGGAGAGCGGTCGATCAGGATCGCCACGACGAAGCCGAGGCCGCAGCCGAGCGCATAGCCGGTCAGCACGGCTTTCAGGAAGGTCTGCCGGAAGTCCGCTGCCAGCGTCGGCAGGGAGTTGACGAGGCGCTGCCAGATCATCGACGGCGCCGGCAGCAGCACCGACGGAATGCCGAAGCCGCGGACGACACCTTCCCAAAGCACGAGAATGGTGATGCCGAAGAGGAGGGGAACGGCGAAACGCGCGGCGTTCGCGGCCGTTGCGTGCGCAAAGTGCTGGCGCACGAGCCACTCGTTGAAGGCCCAGGCAGCGAGCCAGAAGAGCACGGCTCCGGCGAGAACGGGAAGACTCATGCCTTGGCTCCCATGCGCTTGAGAACGGCGGTGTGCGCGAGGCCAACGATCATGACGAGGACGGCGGCGAGCGCTGCGGCCATGAACAGAGCCGCCCAGATCTGTACCGTCTGGCCATAATACGACCCAGCGAGCAGGCGGGCGCCAAGCCCGGCCACGGCCCCCGTGGGCAGCTCGCCGACGATCGCGCCGACAAGCGAGATGGCGACGGCGACTTTCAGCGAGGTGAAGAGGTAGGGCATGGAGGATGGCCAGCGCAGTTTCCAGAAGGTCTGCGCCGACGAGGCATTATAGGTGTGCATCAGGTCGAGCTGGATCGTTTCCTGGCTGCGCAGTCCCTTCACCATGCCGACGACGACCGGGAAGAACGAGAGGTACGTCGAGATCAGCGCCTTCGGCAGCAACCCGGCGATGCCGATCGCGTTCAAGACGACGATGATCATCGGGGCGATCGCAAGGATCGGGATGGTCTGGCTGGCGATCACCCAGGGCATCAAGGACCTGTCCATCGCGCGGTTGTGAACGATGCCGACGGCGAGCAGCACGCCAAGCGCGGCGCCGATGCCAAAGCCGAGCAGCGTCGCGGAAAGTGTGATCCAGGCGTGATAGATGAGACTCCGCTTCGACGTGATCGCCTTGTTGGCGGTCGTATCCCAGATTTCGGCGACGACCTGGTGAGGGGCAGGCAGGACGGGCCGCTCCTGCGCCATTGTGTTCCGGACGATATCGGAGAACCCGATCTCGGTGCCGGCGCGGGCCGCCACGTCGCGCTCGAAGGGCGCATTGAGGAAGATGGTGGCGAGGTACCAAACGGCGATCAGGATGACGACCACGGTAGAGATGGGAAGCAGCTTGTCTCTGAAGAAGCTCTCTTCGCGCATTGGTCACGCCTCCCTTCCGCTCAACGGTTCGGCGCGCCAGTGATAGAGAATGCCTGGCAGCCTCTCTTCGTTTTCGCCACCCGTTCTGCGCACCGGTACGAAACCCTCCCGTTCATAGAAGCGTTGGGCACTCGTATCGTGTTCAAACGTCCAAAGCCTCAGCTCGCTTTTTGCCCGCTTCTTCGCTTCGCGAAGCAGCGCCGTTCCGATTCCGACGCCTCGGTGGCTTTCGTCCAGATAGAGCGCGGTCACAAAGCCGTCTGCGGACAGGGCAAGAAAGCCCGCGATTTCGCCCCCACAGTCGGCGACTATGACAGGCCCGTTTGCGAAGACGCTTTCTCGATAATGCCGCACCACATCGCCTACCGGATGGACTCTTGGCATCCACGCCGTAGCGTCCACCCAGCGATTGAAGATGTCGGCGCACGCTTCCATGTCCGCCAAATCCGCATCGCGACAGCGAGCCTGGGCGGCGCAAGCACTACTCATCATAGCTGTGCCCCGCTCTCAAACCCTCACGGACGCGGTGGGCGATTTCCAAAAACTCGGGCGTCTCGCGAATACCGAGTGGCCGCTCCCGCGGAAGAGTGGATTCGATGATGTCGGTCACGCGGCCCGGGCGCGGACTCATGACGACGATCCTGGTCGAGAGGTACACGGCTTCCGGAATTGAGTGGGTGACGAAACAGATCGTCTTGTTGGTGCGCGCCCAGAGTTTCAGAAGCTGCTCGTTCAGGTGGTCGCGAACGATCTCGTCGAGGGCGCCGAACGGTTCGTCCATCAAGAGCAGATCGGCGTCGAAGGCGAGCGCGCGGGCGATCGAGGCGCGCTGCTGCATGCCGCCGGAAAGCTGCCAGGGATATTTCTTGCCGAAGCCCGAGAGGTTGACGAGTTCGAGCGTGCGCTCGATCCGGGCCTTCCGCTCGTCTTTCGAATAGCCCATGATTTCGAGCGGCAGGGCGATGTTCTTCTCGATGGTGCGCCAGGGGTAAAGTGCTGCCGCCTGGAAAACATAGCCGTAGGCGCGGTGCCGGCGGGCCTCTTCCGGCGTCATGCCGTTGACCGCAATGGCGCCTGAGGTCGGTTTTTCGAGGTCGGCGATGACTCGCAGGAATGTCGTCTTGCCGCATCCGGACGGGCCGATGAAGGAGACGAAATCGCCCTTGGCCACATCGAGGTTCACGCCCGTCAGTGCATTGACCGGCCCGTCGCTGGTCTGGAACGTGAGGCCGAGATCCCGAGCAGAGACCACGGAGGCAGAATTGGATGTCATGGGCGGATTCTCATTGTGGCTTGTCTGTGGCAGACTGCTATCCGAACCTGCAACATGCAATGCCGCCGATGTCCTCTGTTGCGGTTTTTTCAGCGAATTCTGGAGAGCGTTCATGTCTCGATCATCCAATTCTGGCTGTCGCGTGGTTCGGCCGGGTGACACATATGCCGGCAAGCAAGGGCTCAGCTATTTCGAGGGGATCGCCGCGGAAACGGTCGGCTCGAAGGGCATTTGCATGCATCTGCTGACGATCCCGGCCGGCGCGCGTGCCAAGGCGCATCTGCATGAAAGCCACGAGACCGCGATCTATGTACTTGCCGGCGAGGCGCACACGTGGTTCGGCGACCGGCTCGAAGAGCATGTGATCGTCAAGGCGGGCGAGATGTTCTACATCCCCGCCGGTGTGCCGCACCTGCCCGCCAATCTCTCCGATAAGCCGTGCTCGGCGGTGATCGCCCGGACGGATCCGAAGGAGCAGGAAAGCGTCGTCCTGCTGCCCGAACTCGATGCCCTGGTGCCGTGAGGCGGAGATTGCCGCAACTTGCCGCAAATCCTCAATCTCGCCACGCGAAGGGATAAGGCCAGTGAGGTTGATGGGGGCGGGCGAAGGCAATGACCAAGCCGACTGCACTTGAACCATCTATGCTCGCCCTCCATCCGCTTTCTCGGCTGGGGTTCCTGAATTTCCGATCCGCCGCGCGAAATAAAAGGCTGCTCCCCCTGCCGCGCCGCTGATTGCGCAGGCTGCGAAGAACAGTTGATCCTCCCGTCCCATTCGCTGACCGTAGAGTCCTACATCCTCCATTGGTTCAGGGGCGTTTTCGAACGAGGATGTAATGAATCCCGCCAGGAGAATAAACGCGAATGTCAGCGCGACACACACGACGCCAGCAAGGCAATGGTAGCCCAGGTTCCGTCGGCCAAACCGCTGCATGAGCCGGTAAAGACCGAAACTTGCCGGAGCGAAGACAGGGAATGCGACCAGAGATACAAAGAATGGCAACAGAATACCGACCGGAATGAGAACAGGGAAAGGGACACCGGAAATTGACTTAGGGTCGACGAACACCAACATGGCGAAAGCCGTGTAGGTGCCGGCGAGGGTAGCCGCCGCGTGTAGCCGCGGAAACCAGTTCTCCCGGTCATGAGCATACATTGCCAGCACTCTGCCCCGATTCCCCGATCACACCCCGCTTGCCGGAATGCCGGTGCGTTGCACTGCCCGCGGCGCCGTCACTTCCTTCCATGTGGTAAGGGCCGTGCTGACGGCGGGGAAGGGATCGCGCTTGACGAATTCCCCGTGACCTTCCTGCGTCTTCACCGTGCCTTCCTCGATCGAAACGACGCCGCGGGTGAGCGTGAAGCGCGGCAGCCCCGTTACGGTCTTGCCCTCGAAGACGTTGTAGTCGATCGACGATTGCTGGGTCTTGGCCGAGATCGTCTTCGTGCGCTTCGGATCCCAGACGACGAGGTCGGCATCAGCGCCGACCAGGATCGCGCCCTTCTTCGGATAGATGTTCAGGATCTTGGCGATATTGGTCGAGGTCACCGCCACGAATTCGTTCATGGTGATGCGGCCAGTCGCGACGCCGTGGGTCCACAGCATCGGCATCCGGTCCTCGAGACCCCCGGTGCCGTTCGGGATCTTGGTGAAATCGCCGACGCCGAAGCGCTTCTGGTCGGTGGTGAAGGCGCAGTGGTCGGTCGCGACCACCTGCAGCGAGCCTGAGGCAAGCCCGGCCCAGAGGCTGTCCTGATGCTGCTTGTTGCGGAAGGGCGGTGACATCACGCGGCGAGCGGCGTGGTCCCAGTCCTTGTTGAAATATTCGCTTTCGTCGAGCGTCAGGTGCTGGATCAAAGGCTCTCCAAACACGCGCATGCCCTTCGCGCGAGCGCGCCGGATCGCCTCGTGGGCCTGCTCGCAGGAGGTGTGGACGATATAGACCGGACAGCCGGCCATGTCGGCGATCATGATCGCGCGGTTGGTTGCCTCGCCTTCGACCTCGGCCGGCCGTGAATAGGCATGAGCCTCGGGGCCATTGTTGCCTTCAGCGAGCAACTTCGCCTGCAACTGAGCGACGACGTCGCCGTTTTCGGCGTGGACGAGCGGCAGGGCGCCAAGCCCGGCGCAGCGCTGGAACGAGGAAAACATCTCGTCGTCATCTACCATCAGCGCGCCCTTATAGGCCATGAAGTGCTTGAAGGTATTGATGCCCTTGTCCTTGACGATGGTCTCCATCTCGTTGAAGACCTGCTCGCCCCACCAGGTGATCGCCATGTGGAAGGAATAGTCGCAATTGGCGCGTGTCGACTTGTTGTCCCACATGGTGAGCGCTTCAAGCAGCGACTGGCCGGGTGAGGGGAGCGCGAAATCGACGACCATGGTCGTGCCGCCGGCGAGTGCCGCGCGGGTGCCGCTTTCGAAATCATCCGAGGAATAGGTGCCCATGAAGGGCATTTCGAGATGGGTGTGCGGGTCGATGCCGCCGGGCATGACATAGCAGCCGGTCGCATCCAGCGTCTCGCTGCCGGAGAGGTTCGGTCCGATCTCGACGATCTTGCCGCCCTCGACCTTGACGTCGGCCTTGTAGGTGAGGTCGGCCGTGACGATGGTTCCACCCTTGATCACAGTGCTCATTGCTCGTGTTCCCTTGCGATTGTGTTTTCGGCCGCCGGAAGGGCCAAGAAAAAGGGCGGAACCGTCGTCCCGCCCACAATGTCACTTCACGATTTCAGCCGTTTCGACCACGGCGTGGAAGAGGACATCGGCCCCCGCGGCGGCCCACTCCTTGGAGATGTCTTCCGCCTCGTTGTGGCTGAGGCCGCCGACGCAGGGGCACATGATCATCGTGGTCGGGGCGACCTTGGCGGCCCAGCAGGCATCGTGGCCGGCCCCCGAGATGAGATTCATGTGGCTGTAGCCGAGCTTCTCCGCGGCGCCACGCACGGTTGCGACCAGTTTGGGATCGAAGGTCACGGGATCGAAATGGCCGACCGCCTCGATCGAGCAGCCGACACCCAATGCCTCGGCGATCTTCGGCGCTTCGGCCTCGATGCGCGCGCGCATGCCGTCGAGCTTGGCCTGGTCGGGCGAGCGAATGTCGATGGTGAAGACGACCTTGCCCGGGAGCACATTGCGCGAATTGGGAGAGAAGAACACCTGGCCGACGCCGCCGACTGCGCCCGGCTGGTTTTCCATGGCAACGTTCTGGACCATTTCGAAGATCCGCGCCATGGCAAGGCCGGCATTGAGCCGCATGTTCATCGGCGTCGAGCCGGTGTGGGCCTCCCGGCCCGTAAGCGTAACTTCCAGCCACCACAGGCCCTGACAGTGGGTGACGACGCCGATCTGCTTACTCTCGGCTTCCAGGATCGGTCCCTGTTCGATGTGGTATTCGAAATAGGCGTGCATCTTGCGCGCGCCCACTTCCTCGTCGCCGAGCCAGCCGATGCGTTTCAGTTCGTCGCCGAAGCTTTTTCCCTCGGGATCCTTGCGTGCATAGGCGTAATCGAGCGTCAGGGCACCGGCAAAGACGCCGGAAGCGATCATCGCAGGGGCAAAACGCGCGCCCTCTTCATTGGTCCAGTTCGTCACCACGACCGGATGCTTGGTGCGGATGCCGAGATCGTTCATCGTGCGCACGACCTCAAGGCCGCTCAGGACACCGAGTACGCCGTCGAACTTGCCGCCGGTCGGTTGAGTGTCGAGATGAGAGCCAATGTGCACGGGCAGGGCGTCCGGATCGGTGCCGGGGCGCGTCATGAACATGGTGCCCATCTTGTCGACACCCATGGTAAGCCCGGCCGCCTCGCACCAGGATTGGAAAAGCCGACGAGCCTCGCCGTCTTCGTCCGTCAATGTCTGGCGATTGTTGCCGCCGGCGACGCCGGGGCCGATCTTTGCCATATCCATCAACGAATCCCACAGGCGGTCAGCGTTGACGCGCATGTTCTCGCCAGGTGCTGCCATGGCGTTCTCCTCATTTTTCGGTTTGCCCCTTGCGGCGCAGCCCTCATGTTCCCGACGATCAAATCCAAGCTTTGTTTTTGGTGCCTTTCGATCAGCCGTTGCCTTTGTCGGCAAACTGGCTGATAATTTGACCGGTTGGTAAACATTACAACTTCCGTGGCGGCACTCAAGCCGGAAAAACAAAAAATCGGAGTTGTTGCCCAAAAAAATGGCGCGTCCGAATTTTGGGCAATTCGAGGTGCTGCAACGATTTTGTGCGTCTGCGCGCGAGTGTCGTTGTGCGCAAGCAACGGGCAGGGGGCATGATGGTACTTCCAAGAGCGGCCAAGACCCAGAGGCGTACACGCATCCAGGAGGAGAAGGAGGAGCAGATCCTCGAGGCGGCGCTGGAGGTCTTTTCGGCTAATGGCTTTCGCGGCTCAACCATCGATCAGATCGCCGAAGTGGCGGGCATGTCGAAGCCGAATCTGCTCTATTATTTCCGCACCAAGGAGGCGATGCATCGAGCGCTGATCGACCGCGTGCTCGACACCTGGCTCGATCCGCTCCGCGAGTTCAATGCCGAGGGCAACCCGGTCGCCGAGATCCGCAGCTACATCCGGCGGAAACTGGAAATGGCGCGCGATTTCCCGCGCGAAAGCCGGCTCTTCGCGAATGAGGTTCTGCAGGGCGCCCCGCACATCGAGGACGAACTGAAAGGCCCGCTGAAAGAACTCGTCGACGAGAAGGCCGAAGTGATCCGCGCATGGGCAAAGGCCGGCAAGATCGCCAAGTGCGATCCCTATCACCTTATCTTCGCGATCTGGTCGACGACTCAGCACTACGCCGACTTCGACGTGCAGGTCCGTGCCGTGCTCGGCCAGGACAACGCCGGGGACGGGCGTTTCGAGGATGCCGCACGCTTCCTCGAGCGCCTGTTCGTCGACGGCCTGCAGGTCCGCGAGCAACCGTCGTCGGATTACGCTGAGGAGATATAGGTCCGCTCGATCGCCCTGAGGGCGCTTAACTCGCCGCCGGCAGCACATCGGAAAGCTGCGTGGCGCTGCCGAGGATCCAGGTCTCGAGCGTCGCCTGCCTGCCGCGCAGGCCGATATCGAGGCGCATGTTGCCTTCGAGGTCGAGGCCGGCGCGACGGACGAGTTCGACCGAAACCGCAAGTTCGGCATCATGCTCCTTCGCGAGCCCTTCGAGCCGGCTGGCGGTGTTGATCGTATCGCCGACCGCCGTCAGCGAGGTCGCCCGTCCATAGCCCATCTCGCCGATGATTGCCGGGCCTGCGTGCAGGCCGATCGCCAATCGCAGCGGTTGTTCAAGTTCACCGTCGAATGTCTGATTAAGAGCCTGAATTCCGTTGGACAAACGGACTGCGGCAGCGAGTGACTGAAGGCATGCTTCGTGGAACGGGGTCTTCAGCCCGAAGATCGCAAGCGCACCGTCGCCGATGAACTTGTCGATCACGCCGCCCGAGCTTTCCACGGCTTCGCCGACCATTTCGAAGTAGCGGTTGAGCAGGAACACCGTATCGAAAGGCAGCTTGTGCTCGGCGATGCGGGTGAAGTCACGCAGATCGCAGAAGAGCACGGCGATCCGGCGCTCGCGGCCCTCGCCGTTCTGCTGGGCGAGTTGCTTCTTTATCCCCAGGCTGTCGGTATCGAGAATGGGGACGACGGTCACGCTGTGAACCGGCCGGAACTGGCAAGCGAGCCGCACATTGTCCGGCGCGCCGATCCGGGTCAGTGTCGCCCGTTCCGCGGCTTCCGGTTCCGGTTGGCCGTCCAGGCCCTGAATGACGCGGACCCGGCACGTCGAGCAGCGGCCACGTCCGCCGCAGACGGAAACGTGGGGAATACCAGCGGCGCGGCTTGCCTCCAGCACGCTGAAACCAAGGCTGACCGCCGCGACACGGCCGTCGGGATAGCGGACGCGAATTCGGCCGCGCTTCGGCAGCGCGCGAAGGGCGAAGGTGCCTGCGATCAGGCCACCGAAACCGGCGTAGAGCGCCAGGCGGATGTCTTCCATAAGAGCCATATCGACCCGCGGGTTGTGCCCGACGTAAGCGGTGTCGCCATAGCCACCATGTTCTGCATAGACGCGCTCAAGCGATCGCGCCCCGTTGACGAAGCCGAGCAACGCGAAGATCGGGACGAGCAGCGCAATCGTATAGAGCAGGATCTCATAACGCGGGAACCAGGGGCGGCCGCGCATCCAGAACCAGGCGCCGAGACATCCGTGGCTCCAGGCGAGGAGAAGCGCCGCCGTTTGCCGGGTGGTGTTGATGGAACTCGACCAAAGCGTTCGAAGGATTTCGGGATAGGTGGCTTCGATCCCGGAGAAGATCGGTTCAACCCGGGCGGCGACCACATGCGCCATCAACACGAAAGGCAAGCTGAGGCCGAAGACGATCTTGAGCGCCTCGCGTGCGGGCATTCTGAGCGTCTGCCGCCGATAGAGGCTGTCGAGGGCCATCATGAAATGCAGGAGCAATGCGCCGTAGAGCAGGATTGTCCCGGGTACGCTGTGCCAAAGGAGATTGAACGTCCGCCTGCCGGCTTCCATGGCGTCGATGGAGATCAAGCCGAGCGAATGATTGAAGAAATGGCAGAGGATGAATGTGCCGAGCACTGTCCCCGAGACCAGATGTGTCTTCTTGCGTGCGCTGGTGGAAAAGGTCGTCAAGCACTCTGCCCGGTATTTGCCGGCTCTGGCCGGCCATTGCTGATGCCGCTCTTATTAACTAGATCGCGGATACCGACAACTTACGTTTTCGACACAAACTGTTTCGTTTTCGTGACTTCAATTCAGAGGGTGGCGGCCTTGCTCGACCGTTCCCAATGCTACTCCATGATGCGGGGTAGCCGCTCGGCGAGTTTGTCGATCACCACCCGGAGCTTTGGCAGCATAAGCTGTGTTTGCGGCCAGACCGCGTAAGCCTTGAAGGTTTGGCCGGGCCGGTCCGTAAGCACGCGCACCAGTTCGCCGCGCTGCACGCGTTCGCGCACCAACCAGCACGGCAGCCAGGCAAGGCCGAGGCCATCGGCCGCGGCATCGGCGATGGCGGCAAGATCATCCAGCCGCAAACGGGTCTTCGGCGTCACGTCTTCGGTCGCATTCCCCTTGACCGGAAAGGACCACGGGCGCTGGTGTCCGCTCCGCGCGTAGACGACGGCATCGTGCATGGTGAGGTCATCAAGGCTAGTCGGTATACCGTGGGCTTCGAGATAGGCGGGCGCCGCGCAGACTGTCATGCGCTGATCGGCGATCGCACGTGCCATCAGGCCCGGGTCGGTGCCCGCGGAACCGTTGCGGATGGCGAGATCGAAACCCTCGTCGAGGAGATCGACAACGCGGTCGTTGAAGGAAAGATCGAACTCCAGACGCGGATGCGCGCGAAGCAGATCGTGCAGCAGCGGCGCCACGCATAGGCGGCCGAAGAGGACAGGCATCGAAATGCGCAGCCGGCCGCGAATTTCCTGCTTGCCGGATTCAAGCAAAGCCTCGGCGTTCTGGACTTCGTCAAGCGCCTTCAGGCAGCTCCGGTAGAAGAGCTGGCCCTCGTCCGTCAGGCTTTGCGTCCGGGTGGTGCGATGAAAGAGGCGCACGCCGAGCCGCTGCTCGAGCCGTGCGACCGTCTTGCCGACGGCCGAGCGGGTAAGATTCAGCCGCTCAGCGGCGGCCGAGAAACCGCCGGCATCGGCGACCTCCACGAATACGGAAATACCGTTCAGCCTTTCCATTATTGTATCCACCTGAGAACCAATGATGGGAAATCTTATCGCAACTGGCGATGTGAGTTCAACACTATGCTCGTTCCATCACCATCCACGTGAAAGGAATGATCATGACGAAATGGATGAGGGAATGGAGCATCGACGCGATCGGCCCGCAAAATCTGAAGATTACCGAACATCCCGTGCCGGATATCGGTGATCGTGATATGCTCGTCCGGACGACGGCCGTGTCGCTCAATTACCGTGACAAGCTGATGCTTGAAACCGGCATGGCGCTGGATCTTGACTTCCCCTTCGTACCGGCTTCGGACATGAGCGGCGTCGTCGAAAACGTGGGCAAAGGCGTGACGCGCTTCAGCCCCGGCGACCGCGTCATCTCGACCTTCCACCCCGGCTGGCTCGATGGTCTCAGGCCGGGAAGCGGCAGAGAGCCATCCTATGCGACGCTTGGCGGCGTGCATCCGGGCGTCATGTCGGAATATGTCGCGTTCCCTGAAGACTGGTTCGTCGCCGCACCGAAGAGCCTCGACGCAGCCGAGGCGAGCACTCTGCCATGCGCCGGCCTCACCGCCTGGTTCGCGCTGCTGGAGAAGGGGCATCTCAGACCCGGCGATCGCGTCGTCGTCCAGGGAACGGGTGGCGTCGCGCTTTTCGGACTGCAGATCGCCAAGGCGATGGGTGCCGAGGTGATCGTCACGTCGGGAAGCCAGGAAAAGCTCGCCCGGGCGCTGGCACTTGGCGCTGACCACGGCATCAATCGCAAATCTGAGGACTGGGTCGAACGGGTTTATGAGCTGACCGCAGACCACGGCGCCGACCACATTCTGGAAATCGCTGGCGGCGCCGGCCTTGGCCAGTCGCTGAGAGCGGTCGCGGCCGACGGGCGCATTTCCGTGATCGGCGTATTGGAAGGCTTCGAGATTTCAGGGCCGGCGGCGCCGCTGCTTTTGAAATCCCCGGTGCTGCAGGGCATCAGCGTGGGGCATCGCCGGGCGCTCGAAGATTTCGTTGGCGCGGTCGACCGCATCGGCCTGAAGCCGGTCATCGACAAGCGATACACGTTCGCCGATTTCCGCGAGGCGCTGGCGCATCTCGATCGCGGTCCCTTCGGCAAGGTCGTGATCGAATTCTAGATCGTTTCATTGAAGGGATGAACCGATCTAACGCATTGAAACGACGCAATTCCGGACGGAAAACCGTTGCACACTTTTTCCTGGAATGCTTTGCGCCCACCACAAAGACGAAAGGCCGCCGGTGCTCCCTCCCGGCGGCCCTCCTGTATCATCGACGTTCCCTTACTCAGCGGCCTGTCGAGCCATCGGATTGTTGGGATGGGTCGTCCAGTTGGCGTAGTTCGGGTCCACCGGCTTGCCGGTGCGTTTGTCGAGAGTGCCGGCCGCGAGCGGCTCCATCGTGATGCAGTTCGAGACGGGGCAGACGTTAACGCAGAGATTGCAGCCGACGCATTCCTCTTCGATCACCTCGAAATGGCGCACGCCGTTGACGAACTGGGTGATCGCCTGGTGCGAGGTGTCCTCGCAGGCGATGTGACAGCGACCGCACTTGATGCAGGCGTCCTGGTCAATCTTCGCCTTGGCGACATAGTTGAGGTTCAAGTACTGCCAGTCCGTGACGTTTGGCACGGCGCGACCGCAGATGTCGTCGAGCGACCTATGGCCCTTGGCGTCCATCCAGTCGGAAAGGCCGGAAATCATTTCCTGGACGATCTTGAATCCGTAGGTCATCGCTGCCGTGCAGACCTGGACGTTGCCGGCACCGAGAGCCAGGAATTCGGCCGCGTCGCGCCATGTGGTGATGCCGCCGATGCCCGAGATCGGCAGTCCCTGGGTTTGCGGATCGCGGGCGATCTCGGCGACCATGTTGAGCGCGATCGGCTTCACCGCCGGGCCGCAATAGCCGCCGTGGCTGCCCCGGCCGTCGATCGAGGGCTCCGGTGAGAACGTGTCGAGATTGACCGAAGTGATCGAGTTGATCGTGTTGATCAGCGACACGGCGTCGGTGCCGCCTGCCTTGGCTGCTCGGGCGGGTTTGCGGATGTCGGTGATGTTCGGCGTCAGCTTGGTGATCACCGGCATGCGCGTGTACTGTTTGCACCAGCGTACGACCATCTCGATATATTCGGGCACTTGGCCGACCGCGGACCCCATGCCGCGCTCGGACATGCCATGCGGACAGCCGAAATTAAGCTCGATGCCGTCGGCCCCGGTTTCTTCGACGAGCGGCAGGATCGCCTTCCAGGCGTTCTCCTCGCAAGGCACCATGATCGAGGCGATCAGAGCGCGATCAGGCCAGTTCATCTTGACCTGCTTCATCTCGCGCAGGTTCACGTAAAGGTCGCGGTCGGTGATGAGCTCGATATTGTTCAAGCCGAGCAGGCGCCGGTCGGCGCCCCATATCGCGCCGTAGCGTGGTCCGTTGACGTTGACGACCGGCGATCCTTCCTCGCCGAGCGTCTTCCAGACGACGCCACCCCAGCCGGCCTTGAAGGCGCGCTCGACGTTATAGGCCTTGTCCGTCGGCGGCGCCGAAGCGAGCCAGAACGGGTTCGGGGATTTGATGCCGACAAAATTGTTGCGAAGATCAGCCATTGTTTCGTCCTCTCGATCCTGTTCCGCTTCTTACGCGACGGCGCTCGCCAGCGGCTGAGCCGCGGCGAAAGCCCGGTTGATCGATTCGGCGGCGTCGCGCCCCATGGCGACGGCGGAAACGGTCAGGTCCTCTCCGCCCAGCACGCAGTCGCCGCCCGCCCAGACACTGGCGAGCGACGTGCGGCCTTCCGCATCGACGACGATGCGTCCGCCCTCCAACTGAAGCGCGCCGAGGCCAGAGGCTTCGAAGGTCTGGCCGATGGCCTTGAAAATCTGGTCGGCTGCGATGATACCCGTTTCCCCTGTTGTCGTCAGCTTGCCGTTGTCAAGCGTGGTGTACTCAAGTTCGATGCCAGCGACCTTGCCATCCTTCAGCGCGATGCGCTTCGGCTGCAGCCAGTGGCGGATGGTGACGCCCTTGGAAGTTGCGAGATCCTGCTCGAACTCGGAGGCATTCATGTGTTCCTTGCCGCGGCGGTAGCAGATCGTCACCTCCTCGGCTCCGAGCAGCTTCGCCTGGACGGCCGCGTCGATGGCGGTCATGCCGCCGCCGAGCACCACGACCCGCCGGCCGACCGGGATGTCGGCCTTGGTCTTCGACTGCCGGAGTGCGGCGATGAAGTCCACGGCGTCGTCAACGCCTTCGGCATTCTCGTCCTCGATCCTGAGCGCATTGACGCCGGCAAGACCGAGACCAAGGAAGACGGCATCATATTGCTCCGACAAGTCGGCAAGCGAGAAGTCGCGGCCAAGCGCCTGCCCATGGCGCACCTCGATGCCGCCGACCGAAAGGACGTAGTCGACCTCCTTCTGGGCGAAATCGTCCACAGACTTGTAGGCGGCGATGCCGTATTCGTTGAGTCCGCCGGATTTTTCGCGCGCATCGTAGACCACCACGTCGTGGCCATTGACCGCGAGCCGATGAGCGCAGGCAAGCCCCGCAGGTCCTGCACCGACCACAGCTACCCTGCGACCCGACGATGCGGCTCGCACGTAGAATTGCTTGTTCTCCTTCATCGCGATGTCGGTCGCGTAACGCTGCAGTCTGCCGATCTCGACCGGGCGCTCCTCGGCGGTGTTGCGCACACAGGCCTGCTCGCAGAGCGTTTCGGTGGGACAGACGCGGGCGCACATTCCGCCAAGTATGTTCTGGTCGAAAATCGTCTTTGCCGAGCCGATCGGATTGCCCGTGGCAATCTGCCGAATGAACATCGGGATGTCGATCGAGGTGGGACAGGCCGTCATGCACGGCGCATCATGACAGAAGTAACAGCGGTCGGAAGCGACCAGCGCCTCGTGTTTGTCGAGCGGCGGATGAAGGTCGGAGAAATTGGCTTCGTATTCCTTGAGCGGCAGCCGGCCGCCAAGGATCCCAGATTGCGTCGTTCCCATTTTTAGCTCCCAATGTTTTCTCAGGATGAGAGAACGGTAACACGCTTTATTTTTTTATCAAACGGTAAAAGTTTACTTCGGAAACTTGCCGAACGCCCTGAGAACCGGGGCTTTCTCTTCATGCGTCCGATTCACTCCGCACGTTTGTTTGACAGGGCAGTGCAAATAGTGGCAGCAAATCAAAGGGGAAGGAGATAATCGTATGGCGCGCAGGCCGGAGACCAACAACAGGCTGGACGATGCTGCCCGCGCTGGCTGGCTGTACTATGTCGCCGGCCGAACGCAGGACGAGATCGCTTCGATCATGGGCATCTCGCGGCAATCGGCGCAGCGCCTCGTTTCCCTCGCCATGGCCGAGCGACTGATCAAGGTTCGGCTCGATCATCCGATTGCCGCCTGTCTCGAGGCGGCCGCCCGACTCAGGGAAAAATATGAGCTGAAGCACGTCGATGTCGTGCCGAGCGATCCGGGCTCGAGTTCGACAACTGTCGGGATCGCCGAAGCGGGCGCTGTCGAGATCGAGCGCTGGCTGAAGTCGACGGACCCGGTGGTTCTCGCGATCGGGACGGGGCGCACGCTGAAAGCGACGATCGACCAGTTGCCCTCGATGGAATGCCCGCAGCATCGGATCGTGTCGCTCACCGGCAATATCAGGCTCGATGGCTCGGCCGCCTACTACAATGTCATCTTCAGCATGGCGGACACGATCAAGGCGCGCCATTTCCCCATGCCCCTGCCGGTTCTCGTCTCGTCGCCCGAGGAGCGCGAGGTCCTTCACAACCAGAGTCTCGTCAAGCTCGCTCTCAAGCTCGGCGCGGAAGCCAATGCCGCCTTCGTCGGCGTGGGCGAACTCGGGCCGGACGCACCGCTGTGCGAGGACGGCTTTCTGGCGCGCGAGGAAATGGAGCGACTGATGGCAGCCGGTGCCGCAGGCGAGATTTGCGGCTGGATGTTCGATCACGACGGCGAACTGCTCACGGGCAGCATCAACGAACGTGTCGCCTCCATTCCGCTTCCCCCACGCGACCGGGCATCGGTCATCGGCATTGCCAAGGGCAAGCGCAAATACGAGGCGCTCCGCGCGGCGCTCAAGGGCCGCATCATCAACGGCCTCATCACCGACGAAACCACCGCTGACTTTCTGCTCGGCGCGTGATTCAAGCGAGATTGACTCGGGCGATATCGAGCGTCCGGGACGCTCAGGAGCGCATTCGGTCCGGCGCGCTCGATAAAAAAATCCATAGCTGAAACAGGCCATTAACAGTTTCGGGTGCGTCGCAGCAACGAATGCAGATTGACATTTTGCGTCAACGGGTGAGTAATTGCCCATGAGCAAGGCAAATGCTCAATTCTTCTGGGAGGAAGTCGATGAATTTGAGAACTTTCCTGCTGGGCACGTGCTCGGCAGTCGCTCTGGCGGGTCTGGCCCAAGCAGAAACCCTCACCATTGCGACCGTGAACAACGGCGACATGATCCGGATGCAGAAGCTGACGGATGATTTCACCTCGAAAAATCCCGACATTCAGCTCGAGTGGGTAACGCTCGAGGAAAACGTGCTGCGCCAGCGCGTGACGACGGATATCGCGACGAAGGGCGGCCAGTACGACATCATGACGATCGGCACTTACGAAGTGCCGATCTGGGCGAAGCAGGGCTGGCTCCTGCCGCTCGACAACCTTGGTGCCGATTACGATGTCGATGACCTCTTGCCGGCGATCCGCAGCGGCCTGACGATCGACGGCAAGCTCTATGCCGCGCCATTCTATGGCGAAAGCTCGATGGTGATGTATCGCAAGGACCTGTTCGAGAAGGCCGGGCTCACGATGCCCGATGCCCCGACCTGGGACTTCATCGCGGATGCTGCCCGCAAGATCACCGACAAGAACAGTGAAATCTACGGCATCTGCCTGCGCGGTAAGGCCGGCTGGGGCGAGAACATGGCCTTCCTGACGGCGACGGCGAACGCTTTCGGCGCACGCTGGTTCGACGAGAAATGGCAGCCGCAGTTCGATCAGCCCGAATGGAAAAATACGCTCGACTTCTATGTCAAGCTGATGAATGAGGCAGGCCCGCCCGGTGCCTCCTCCAACGGTTTCAACGAAAACCTGTCACTCTTCCAGACCGGCAAATGCGGCATGTGGATCGACGCAACGGTTGCCGCTTCCTTCGTAACAAACCCGAAGGAATCGACGGTTGCCGACAAGGTCGGTTTCGCGCTTGCCCCCGATACCGGCCTTGGCAAACGCGGCAACTGGCTCTGGGCGTGGAACCTCGCAATCCCCGCAGGCTCGCAGAAGACCGAGGCGGCCGAAAAGTTCATCGCCTGGGCAACTGGCAAGGACTATCTGAACCTCGTCGCCGAGAAGGAAGGCTGGGCAAACGTTCCCCCCGGTACCCGCACGTCTCTCTATGAGAACCCGGAATACCAGAAGGCGGCGCCGTTCGCGAAGATGACGCTCGACTCGATCAACGCGGCCGACCCGAAGAACCCGGCGGTCAAGCCGGTGCCCTATGTCGGTGTGCAGTTCGTCGCGATCCCGGAATTCCAGGGCCTCGGCACTGCGGTCGGCCAGGTCTTCTCGGCAGCGCTTGCCGGTCAGATGAGTGTCGATCAGGCGCTTGCCAGCGCGCAGCAACTGTCGACCCGCGAAATGACCAAGGCAGGTTACATCAAATAGGGCTCCCAAGGGCCGGGGCGCTGGCTGGAAACGGCTGGTGTCCCGGCAACTCTCAGAGCGGGATGGGGAAAGCGGAACGGGTTTTCCGCTTCCCGCTCTGACTTTTTTAGATCGGTCACGGCGCGTCCGGCATGCGCGTAAACCGCGCAGCCTTCATGGAACAGCGTTGATAACTACGGGAGGACGCCATGGCGACCTTGCACACCCGCTCCGCCGCGCGGCTGATGATCGCGCCCTCGGTGCTTCTGCTTCTGGCCTGGATGATCGTTCCGCTGGCCATGACCATCTATTTCTCGCTTCTGCGCTACAATCTGCTGATGCCCGGAATGGAGGAGTTTGCAGGGTTCTCGAACTATACTTACTTCCTGACCGATCCGGCATTCTTCCAGGCCATCTTCAACACGCTCGCGATCGTGCTCGGCGTGCTGTTCATCACGGTGATCGGCGGTATCGCCCTCGCACTTCTTCTCGACCAGCCGATGTTCGGGCAGGGGATCGTGCGCATCCTGGTGATTGCGCCCTTCCTGATCATGCCGACCGTCGCGGCGCTCGTCTGGAAGAACATGTTCATGAACCCGGTGAACGGGCTCTTTGCCTGGCTCGCCAAACTCGTCGGCCTGCAGCCCTTCGACTTCCTCGCCAATGCGCCGCTCTTCTCGATCATCCTCATTGTCGCGTGGCAATGGCTGCCTTTTGCGACGCTCATCCTGCTGACGGCGTTGCAGTCGCTCGACGAGGAACAGAAGGAGGCCGCGCAGATGGACGGCGCCGGCGCCTGGAGCCGCTTCTTCTATCTGGTGCTGCCGCATCTCTCACGGGCGATCACCGTGGTGATCCTGATCCAGACGATCTTTTTGCTGTCCGTCTTCGCCGAAATCCTCGTCACCACCAACGGTGGTCCGGGCACGCAGAGCACGAATCTCACCTTCCTCGTCTATGCGCAGGCTCTCCTGCAGTTCGACGTGGGCGGCGCATCCGCCGGCGGCATCATCGCGGTCATCCTCGCCAATATCGTCGCATTCTTCCTGATGCGCATGATCGGCAAGACGCTGGAGGCTTGAAAGTCATGGCACGCAATGTCTCGACCCGACGCAAGCTGGTTGTCACGGTCGTCGCCTGGACGATCGGCATCCTGATCTTCTTCCCGATCCTCTGGACGTTCCTGACGAGCTTCAAGACGGAGGCGCAAGCGATCGCCTCGCCGCCGGCATTCCTGTTCTTCGACTGGACGACCGAGAACTACTTCGAAGTGCAGAGCCGGTCGAACTACTTCAAGCACTTCATGAACTCAGTGGTCGTCTCCTTCGGCTCGACGCTGCTCGGCCTCATCGTCGCCATTCCCGCGGCCTGGGCCATGGCTTTCGCGCCGACGAAACGCACCAAGGACGTGCTGATGTGGATGCTGTCGACGAAGATGATGCCGCCCGTTGGCGTGCTGGTGCCGATGTACCTGATGTTCCGCAATTCCGGGCTTCTCGACACCCGTACCGGCCTGGTGATGGTCCTGACGCTGATCAACCTGCCGATCATCATCTGGATGCTCTACACCTATTTCAAGGAAATCCCCGGCGAGATCCTTGAAGCGGCGCGTATGGACGGCGCCTCTCTCTCCAAGGAGATCATCTATGTGCTGACGCCGATGGCGATCCCCGGCATTGCCTCGACGCTGCTCCTCAATATCATTCTTGCCTGGAACGAAGCGTTCTGGACCTTGAACCTGAGCGCGGCGAAAGCGGCACCGCTGACCGCCTTCATAGCCTCCTATTCGAGCCCGGAAGGCCTGTTCTACGCGAAGCTCTCGGCCGCCTCGACGATGGCGATCGCCCCCATCCTCATACTCGGCTGGTTCTCGCAGAAGCAGCTTGTACGCGGCCTGACCTTCGGCGCGGTCAAATAAGGATACGACCATGGGAAGCATCACACTCAAGAACGTATCGAAAGTCTTCGGCGCCCACGCCGTCATCCCTTCGATCGACCTCGATATCAATGACGGTGAATTCGTCGTCTTCGTCGGACCGTCCGGCTGCGGCAAGTCCACGCTTTTGCGCTTGATCGCCGGCCTGGAGGACGTCAGCGACGGCGAAATCGTCATCGACGGCAAAAAGGCGACGGACCTGCCGCCGGCAAAGCGCGGCCTCTCGATGGTGTTCCAGTCCTATGCGCTCTATCCGCATATGAGCGTGCGTTCCAACATCGCCTTTCCCTTGAAGATGGCAGGCGAGGACAAGGCGGTGATCGACAAGAAGGTGGCGGACGCCGCGCGGGTGCTGAACCTCACCGACTATCTCGACCGCAAGCCGCGCCAGCTTTCCGGCGGTCAGCGCCAGCGCGTGGCGATCGGGCGGGCGATCGTCCGACAGCCGGAAGCCTTCCTGTTCGACGAGCCGCTTTCAAACCTCGATGCGGCGCTGCGCGTCAACATGCGTCTCGAAATCAGCCAGCTTCACCAGCAACTGAAGACGACGATGGTCTATGTCACCCACGACCAGGTCGAGGCCATGACCATGGCCGACAAGATCGTGGTGCTCAATCGCGGGCGCATCGAGCAGGTGGGCTCGCCGCTCGATCTCTATCACAAGCCGGACAATCTCTTTGTTGCCGGCTTCATCGGCTCGCCGAAGATGAATTTCATTTCCGGGGCGCCGGCCGCCGCCTATCAGGCCCACACGATCGGCATCCGTCCCGAGCATCTGGCCCTTTCCAAGGAACAGGGAACGTGGCGGGGCACAGTCGGGGTGGCTGAACATCTCGGCTCCGACACCTTCCTCCATGTGAATGCCGACGGCATCGGCACGTTGACGGCGCGTGTCAGCGGCGACTTCGGCGTCACCCATGGCGATCCGGTTTTCCTGACGCCGGATGTCCAGCGCCTGCACAAGTTTGACGAAAGGGGATTGGCAATTCGATGAAACGTCTTGAAGGGAAAAGCGCGCTGATCACCGGATCCGCGCGGGGTATCGGCCGTGCCTTCGCCGAGGCCTATGTGCGCGAGGGGGCCACCGTCGCGATCGCCGACATCAATATCGAGCGGGCGAAGCAGACGGCTCAGGAAATCGGACCAGCCGCCTATGCCGTGCAAATGGACGTGACCCGACAGGAATCGATCGATGCGGCGATCGCTGCAGTTGTCGAGCACGCGGGCGGCCTGGATATCCTCGTCAACAATGCCGCTCTTTTCGATCTGGCGCCGATCGTCGAGATCACCCGGGAAAGCTACGAGAAACTGTTTTCGATCAATGTCGCCGGTACGCTCTTCACCCTGCAGGCGGCGGCCAAGCAAATGATCGCGCAGGGGCGCGGCGGCAAGATCATCAACATGGCGAGCCAGGCTGGGCGCCGCGGCGAGGCACTGGTCGCCGTCTATTGCGCAACCAAGGCGGCCGTTATCAGCGTTACCCAATCGGCCGGGCTCAATCTCATCAAGCATCGCATCAACGTGAACGCGATCGCTCCGGGCGTCGTTGATGGCGAACACTGGGATGGCGTCGATGCGCTCTTCGCCAAGTACGAGAACCGTCCGCTCGGCGAAAAGAAGCGCCTGGTTGGCGAGGAGGTGCCTTACGGACGGATGGGCACCGCCGAAGATCTGACAGGCATGGCGATTTTCCTCGCCTCCTCGGAAAGCGACTACGTCGTCGCCCAGACCTACAACGTCGATGGCGGCAACTGGATGAGCTGAGGTTTCGTTGCAGGACGAGCCCCGAAAGGAACGATAGGATGACGACCAGACTCTCCCTTGCCACACTAGACACCGTCAAGGCCAAGGCTGGCGTTCCGAAATACGGTCGGCACGATCTTCGCGCCGGAATCGTCCATTTCGGCGTTGGCAATTTTCACCGCGCTCACCAGGCCGTCTATCTCGATGATCTCTTCAATCTCGGGATCGACCGTGATTGGGCGATCATCGGGGCCGGGGTCTTGCCGTCGGACGAGGTCATGCGGGCCAAGCTCGAAGCGCAGGATTTCCTGACGACGGTGGTCGAGCAGGACAACAATCGCACGGGCGCACATGTCACCGGCGCGATGATCGCCTATCTCAAGCCCGGTGATACACCGGCCATCGTGGCGCAGCTCGCAAGCCCGTCCATTCGCATCGTATCGTTGACGATCACCGAAGGCGGCTATTTCATCGATCCGGCGTCCGGCGTCTTCAATCCTGCCCATCCGGCAATCGTCGAGGACGCGCGCAATCTGGCTTCGCCGAAGACTGTCTTCGGCCTCATTCTCGCGGGCCTTGCCGAGCGCAGGGCGAGGGGGATTCCGCCCTTCACCGTCATGTCCTGCGACAATATCCCTGGCAATGGCGAGGTGACGCACGCGGCCGTTGCCGGCTTGGCACGCCTCTCGGATCCCGCCTTCGCAGACTGGATCGATGCCAATGTCGCCTTTCCGAACGGCATGGTCGACCGCATCACGCCCGCGACGGGCGCCCGCGAAATCGGTTTCGTCGCCTCGGAATACGGCATCGACGACGCCTGGCCGGTCTTTTGCGAGGAATTCAAGCAATGGGTGCTGGAGGACCATTTCCCGCAAGGCCGTCCGGCACTGGAAAAGGTCGGCGTCCAGTTCGTTCCCGACGTCGCTCCCTATGAGCACATGAAGATCCGCATCCTCAACGGCGGCCATGCCGCAATCGCCTATCCGGCGGCATTGCTCGATATCCATTTCGTCCATGAGGCGATGGAGGAGCCCTTGATCCGCGGCTTCCTGGCAAAGCTCGAACAAGACGAAATCATCCCGGTCATCCCGCCGGTGCCGGACACGGATCTCAACGACTATTACCGGCTCATCGAGACACGCTTCGCCAATCCGAAGATCGGCGACACCATTCCGCGGCTGGCCCAGGATGGTTCGAACCGCCAGCCGAAATTCATCCTGCCGTCGACCGCCGATCGCCTGCGCCGTGGTGAAGATGTGGTCGGGCTGTCGCTGGTATCTGCTCTCTGGTGCCGCTATTTCGCCGGCAAATCGGACAGCGGCAAGGATATCGTCTTCAACGACGCAAGCGCCGACCGGCTGCACGCCGCCGCGCTTGCGGCGAAGGAAGACCCGATGGCTTTCCTCGCCCTTTCCGATATTTTCGGCGACGTCGCCCGGTCCGATCTCTTCCGGCGGCGTTTCGGGCATGCGTTGAAAACGCTCAGGGAAAAGGGCACGCGCGCAACGCTGCAGCTTTATCTGGATGGCAACCTCGGGGAATAGCGCCGATGGCGGACCGCGCTAGGCTGGTGATCTTCGACTGCGACGGCGTCCTGGTCGACAGCGAACCGATCTCGCTTGCCGTCCTTGTCGAGGCGCTGGATGCCGCGGGCATATCGATGACGACGGCCGAGGCGAGCGCGCGCTTCCTCGGCCGCAGCCTTAAAAGCATGTCCGCCATCCTTCATGACGAACACGGCCTTGCGACCGACGACGCCTTTCTCGAAGGCATGCGCACGCGCCTATATGCGCGCTTTCGCGAGGAACTGAAGCCCGTTCGAGGCATTCGCCGCGCGGTCGAACAGCTCGACGGGGCCTGTTGCGTTGCGTCGTCGAGCCAGCCCGAGCGCATTCGTCTTTCCCTGACGGTGACCGGGTTGATCGATCTCTTCGAGCCGCACATATTCAGCGCCAGCATGGTGACGCACGGCAAGCCGGCGCCCGATCTCTTCCTCTATGCGAGCGAGCAAATGGGCTACGCGTCCGCCGATTGCGTCGTCGTGGAAGACAGTCCGGCCGGCATCGAGGCTGCGAAAGCGGCCGGCATGCGCGTCTTTGCCTTCGCCGGCGCCAGCCACGCGCGAAACGACCGGCATCGGCAAGCGCTGGCGCAACTTCACCCCGATGTCCTGTTTGACGATATGGGCGAATTGATACAGTTTGTCCGGCAATAAGTCAGAGCAGGATGGCGGCAATGCAGCGTGACCACATGCCGTTCTGACCTCTCAAATCATCGTGATCTCGGGACGGAGACATCCATTGATGCGCGAATATGTCGTTGCGGTCGATATCGGCACCGGTAGCGCCCGTGCCGGCATTTTTGACCGGAAAGGCAAGCTTCTCGCGCGGGCCGACAGGCCGATTGCCATGAACCGGCCGGAAGAAAACCACGCCGAGCAGGATTCCGAGGATATTTGGGCGGCGGTCTGCGGGGCGGTCAAGGCGGCACGCGACAAGGCCGGTGTCGCCGCGGATAATGTCGCAGCGATCGGTTTCGACGCGACCTGCTCGCTGGTCGTACGCGATCGTGACGGCGCACCGCTTTCGGTCAATCGTGCCGGTGACGCGCGTTGGGACACGATCGTTTGGCTCGATCACCGGGCGCTCAAGGAGGCCGATTTCTGCACGTCGACAGAGCATCCCGTCCTTCACCATTCCGGCCGCGTGATGTCGCCGGAGATGGAAATGCCGAAGTTGATGTGGCTGAAGCAAAACCTTCCCGGGCAATGGGAAAGGGCCGGCTATTTTTTCGATCTTGCGGATTACATGTCCTGGCGCGCGACCGGCAGCACCGCGCGATCGCGTTGTACGCTCACGGCAAAATGGAATTATCTCGCGCATAAGGAGAGAGGCTGGCAGGCCGACTATCTCGAAGAGATCGGCCTTGCGGACCTTCTCGGCCGAGGGGGGCTGCCTGAGGAAACCCTGCCCATTGGCAGCGCAGTCGGGACCCTGACCGCAACGGCGGCCGGGGAGCTAGGCCTCGACACGGAATGCCGGGTTGCACCGGGACTGATCGATGCCTATGCCGGCGCGCTCGGCGTGCTCGGCAGATTTGCCGCCGAGCCCGCAAATCTCGAACGGCAACTCGCCCTCATCGCCGGCACCTCGAGCTGTATTGTCGCCTTTTCACGCGAGATGAAGCCGGGCTTCGGCATGTGGGGGCCCTATTTCGAGGCGGTGTTTCCGGGCTGCTGGTTGGTCGAGGGCGGGCAGTCGGCGACGGGCGCGCTCCTCGATCATATCGTGCGCGTGCATGGCGGTGGGCGGGAACCGACCGCGGAGACGCACATGAAGATCATCCAGCGCGTGCAGGAACTGCGCGCGCTTCATGGCCCGGCCTTCGCCGATCGGTTGCACGTTCTTCCCGATTTTCACGGCAACCGATCGCCGCTCGCCGATCCGCACGCGCTCGGCGTCATCAGCGGTCTCGCGCTCGATTCATCGTTCGATGCGCTTTGCCGTCTCTATTGGCGCGCCTGTGTCGCGATCGCGCTAGGCATCCGGCACATTCTCGAAATGATGAAAGAGGCGGGATACAATCTCGATACGCTGCATGTAACCGGCGGTCATGTGCGCAATCCGCTGCTGATGGAGCTCTATTGCGATGCGACCGGCTGCCGCGTGGTTGCGCCCGAAACGCCCGATGCCGTGCTGCTCGGCACAGCGATGGCGGCTGCTGTTGCCGGCGGACTTTACTGCGATCTCGCAACGGCGGGGACGGCAATGGGGTCCAATGGTCAGGAACGTCTTCCCAACGCTGCCTTGCGCAATCTCTACGATCGCGACTATCAGCGGTTTCTGACCCTTTACCGGCATCGCGCGGAGTTGGAAGCGATGGAGTAGCCGGCAATTTTTTTCGGAACTTTTTTCTTACGTGCGCGTTTGGGCAGACAACCGGACGGTGGCGCACATCGCCCCCAATGTGACGCCGGAGGCATACCGCCGGTTGCCCAACTCACATCCCCTCTGTGAGTTGATAAAGCTCAGCCAGTGCCCTTCCCTCGGCACTGGCTGTTTTGCGTTAAGCCCATTGTGATCTTTTCGACGACGGCAATCGCCGACAGATGCGACTCAGGCGGCCGCTTTTGTCGATTCATTGAAGAATAGCGCCTGGCTGATAAGTGCCTTGACCATTTCCGGGTTGAAGGGCTTCGTGACAAGGAAGGTCGGCTCGGGCCGTTCGCCGGTCAACAGTCTCTCGGGGAAGGCGGTGATGAAAATCACCGGAATGGCGGCGGTCTTCAGGATCTCGTTCACGGCATCTATGCCGGAACTTCCATCCGCCAACTGGATGTCGGCGAGCACCATGCTGGGCTTCGTGTCCTTGTAAAGAGCGATTGCCTCGTCCCGGGTCCGTGCGATGCCAGTGACGCGATGGCCGAGACTCTTGACCATCTGCTCGATGTCGATCGCGATCAACGGTTCGTCCTCGATGATCATGATATCGGTCGCAACCTGACGCGAGATTTCCTGCGATGCCCGCTCGAGAAGCGCGCTCAATTTGTCTGTATCGACGTCAAGCACTTCTGCAGCCTCGTTAGTGCTGAAGCCTTCGACCGACACGAGCAGGAAGGCTTGACGCGCCAGCGGCGATACCGCCGCGAGGTTGACCGATGCCCGCTGTTCCCAGGCAAAGGGCGAAACCGGCTCAGGGATCAGGACCGAGGATGAGCCGAACAAGGAGGTATAAAGACGAAATAGAGCGACCCTGTCATTGCTCGCTTCGGGAAAGA
The DNA here is from genome assembly GCF_029714365.1 of Sinorhizobium terangae. Classification (NCBI taxonomy): domain Bacteria; kingdom Pseudomonadati; phylum Pseudomonadota; class Alphaproteobacteria; order Hyphomicrobiales; family Rhizobiaceae; genus Sinorhizobium; species Sinorhizobium terangae. The sequence goes on along the minus strand of NZ_CP121659.1, from coordinate 2,624,249 downwards.
TCGCGGTATCCGCGATAAGAGCCTCAAGAACGGCCGCCACATAGGCATCGCCCGAGGTTTGTGAGCCGGTCAAAGCGCGGGAATAACGGCGCAGATAGGGCAGGAGCGGCGCGATCCGGTTAGACAGTGTCATTCAGGACTCCCTCAGTCATGTCTTCGGTTCTTGTCTCGACGCGGAAACGCCCGGCTGAAAAAAAGGTTCCGCGTTGGAACATTTCATTTTTTTCCTGCGTTATGGTGGAGGCGAACTCAAAGGTGACGATTGCAAAATGAGATATAATTCAGGGGCAGGGCGGCCGATCGGCATGAGCTCGTCGACCGGTGATCCGAATGCACAGATCGCGGCGAAGCTGAAAGCGCTCTATCAGTCCGTGCAGGAAGAGGCGATTCCCGCACGTTTTCTTGATTTGCTGGAAAAGCTGGACGCAGCTGAACAGCACTCGACTCCGCAAGGCCGATCGGTTCTGCAAGGGAGGGAGTAGGCGCCGGATGCCGTCTGAAAATCAAGAATTCAAGCGCGAGATGCTCGCGGCACTTCCCAGCCTGCGCGCCTTTGCCATGTCGCTCATCGGCCGCCACGATCGAGCCGACGATCTCGTGCAGGACACGATCATGAAGGCCTGGGCGAAACAGGACCATTTCGAGATCGGCACGAACATGAAGGCGTGGCTCTTCACGATCCTGCGCAATGAGCTCTACAGCCAGATGCGCAAGCGCGGTCGGGAGATCCAGGACAGTGACGGCCATTTCACCGAATCGCTTGCCCACCATCCCGAGCAATACGGTTCACTCGATCTCCAGGATTTCCGGCGTGCCCTTGATCAGTTGCCTCCGGACCAGCGCGAAGCGATTATCCTGGTCGGTGCCTCCGGCTTTTCCTACGAAGAAGCTGCTAAAATCTGCGGCTGCGCGCTCGGCACCATCAAGAGCCGCGTCAATCGCGCGCGCCAGCGCCTTCAGGAAATTCTCCAGGTGCAAGGCGAGAACGACTACGGCCCCGATGAGACCTCGGCGCCCATCACCTCGCGCGCATTCGTTTCGTGATTGTCGTGCGCCCTCGAGGCCAGACCGTTGCAAGTCGACGGCAGTCCTGCTTTTTTGCTCGGAGCACCAGGTACTGCGGTGGGGCGGGAGCCTTCTAAACTAGGAGAGGTTCTGCTGCTGGTGGGTGCGCGAGTTTGGAGTTGGACCGGATGCGCGAGAAGACCGAGGCGATGCTTCCAACGGTAGCGCAAGTGCTCGATGCCCGCGAACGGCTTAGCGTCCTGCATGCCGCCGTGCCTGATATGGCGGTGCCGGACGCCGACTTCGACGGTCTCGCGAAGCTCACGGCAAGCTTGTTCAGCGCCCCGATTGCCCTCGTCAGCCTCGTTGATAGTGAATGGCAATGGTTCAAGGCGGCCGTCGGAACGACGGAAACGCGGCGGCGCTGCGACGAATCGTTTTGCCTCCACACGGTCGCGGATCCCGACGGCGTCTTTGTCGTGCTCGATGCGTCGCAGCATCCACTATTTCGGCATCGGCCGAGGGTCATTGACGCCCCGTTTCTCCGCTTCTATGCCGGTGCTTCCATTCTCTTGGACGGTCAGGCGGTCGGCACTGTCTGTGTCTTCGACGTGGCGCCGCGCAAGGAAATCGCGCCGAAACTGATCGATGAGCTTCGCCGGATTGCCGGCATTGCCGCATCGCTGCTCAAGCTCAAGGAGGAGGCGCGCCGGCGCGCGCTGAAGGAAGCGGCGCTTTCGCGCGAGGAACAGCGTCTCGCCATGGCGCTCGACGCAGCGAATGTCGGCAGCTGGCTTTGGGATATCCGCGCCGGCACGGTTGCGGGTAACGGCGCGATGATGCGCATGTTCGGGCTGCCGCCCGAACGGTCGGTCGGCGCCAGGACGATCTTCGCCGCCATCCATCCCGATGACCGCATTGCAACGTTTTCCAAGCTCAGGCAGGCCATGGCCGTGAACGAGGAATATGACGGTATGTTTCGCGTTCGCGACGGCGAGCGTTGGCTCCTCGGGCGCGGCAGGGTACACGACCGCGACGGCAAGGGTGCTCCGCTGACCTTCCTCGGCATGACCATCGATGTCACGGACCAGCAGGCTTCGGTGCAGCGGACGCGGCTTCTGCTCAAGGAACTGAACCACCGGGTCAAGAATACCTTGGCGATGCTGCAGTCGCTTGCCCGTCAGACGCTTAGACAGACGAGCGATCCCGCCGAGTTCATGACTGCGTTCGCCGGCCGGCTCCAGTCCATCTCGGACGCGCACGGGCTGCTGTCCGATTACGAATGGGGCACGATCCACCTCTCGGAACTGATATCGAAGCAGTTGCGCCCCTATGTCAGCGACTATGCCGAACAGGTCGAGCTCCATAAGGACGAAATCCTGCTGGGCCCCGATCAGGCGGTTGGACTTGGGTTGGTGCTGCACGAGCTGGCGACGAACGCCCTGAAATACGGGTCGCTGTCGGTGCCGAAGGGTAAGGTCGTGCTGACCGCGCGCGGTGTCGTGGAAGACGGCGGTGCCGTGCTGCATCTGACCTGGACAGAGGTGGGCGGCCCGCCAGTTCGCGAGCCGAGACGACGTGGCTTCGGTTCGATCCTGATCGAGCGCAGCCTCGACAAGGTCATCGGCAGTTCGGTCAAGGTCGAATATCTGCCGGCCGGCGTGACCGCGCTCATCCGTTTACCGCTTTAATCGCGGTCGTGGCAGCGGGATGAGGGCGGTTCACAGCGACGACCGCGACCAACCCTCGGTGGAAATCAGCTCTTTTCGTCGTGACGGCGGCCCTTTCCGAGGCCGAGCAGGGCCCCGACCGCGACGGCGGTCGCCACGGCGAGCAGCGGCTGCGTTCGCAAGACGCCTGCGGCGGCAACGAGCGCCAGATTCGTCTGCATCGCGGCGAGGCGCCGGCGCTCTTCTGCGAGCCGCCGGTCGCGGGCGCGAAGCCCTGCCATCACCGCCATAAGGATCAGCGCTGTCACGAACAGGACGGCTGCCATCGTCGCAACCGCAGCCACCGGTGAATAACGCTCGGCGAGAAACAGCGTGACTGCTAGGAGCGCGAACACATAGGCCGTGCCGAGCAAGGTCGCGATGATCGCCCATAACATCGCGTTGCGCCTGTAGCGTGAGGTGGCGGCAGCCACGTCGACTGCAAGCAAGGCGGACAAGGCGGCCCCGAGCGTTCCCATGCGAGCTACTCCGATCGCGCGTCAAGCGGTGCAGGAAGCCCTGCGGTTGGTGGTTGATCAAATGGACGTGGTCATCGGCGCAGCAATGCAGCCACCGCAAGGCCTATCGCCGCTGCTGCACCGAGCGTCGCGATCGGGTGCTCGCGCACCGCCCTGCGGAGCTCCCTTTCCGTCCCGGAATAGCGGTCGCGTAAATCCGAGAGCAGCTGCTCGCCGCTGGCCAGCAGATTTTCAAGATCGGCTTCGGCCCGATCGCGCGCGCCTTTTGCCTTGGCTTTCGCGTCTTGGGAAACCGCCGCTCCGCGTTCGCTGAGCAGTCCGACGAGCGCCGCAATGTCCGCTCGAATTTCCTGGAGCTGGTCCTCGATAGGGGTCTCGCTGTGCCCGCCGTTGCGTTTCCTGGTGCTCGAACTCGAGAAGAGGCCCGTTGCCATGGTGTGAAGCTCCCTTTCGCTGCAACGCCGGCCAGGACAGCCGGCGCGTGTTCTACCCCCATCGGGCGAGGAGGACCTCGCTCGACATCCAGCGGGACAACGCGCGAAGGCGGGATTTGTTTCGACAAATCCTGCCGTTACCGCAAACAGCTCTTGGAAACAGCGAAAAGGCGCGGGCGACCGGTCGTGATCAGATCGCCACCGATTGCGGCAGTACGAAGGGGATGTCCCGCGTCGGGATGACATTGACCTGCATCCGGCAACCGAACACGGCTTCCATGGTTTCGTCGGTCAGGACCTTCCTTGGCGGTCCGCTCGCGCGGACGCGGCCGCCCCTCATCATGACAATTTGGTCCGCGAACATCGCGGTCAGGTTGAGGTCGTGCATCACGGTGATGACGCCGCCGCCGCGTTCGCAGAATTGGCGCGCAAGCTGCATGATCGCCAGCTGATGGCGGATGTCGAGGCTCGATACGGGCTCGTCGAGCAGGAGATAGCGGGGCTCGCCATCGCTTACCGGCGCCGAGATCTGGCATAGGACGCGCGCAAGCTGGACGCGCTGTTGCTCGCCGCCCGAGAGCGCCTGATAAAAGCGTCCGGCAAACCCGGCGAGATCAACGGCCTCCAGCGCATCGTTGGCCATGCGGTCGTTGGCGGAGTCACTGCCCGTGCCGCCGGCAGAAAGGCCGAGGCGGACGATTTCCCGCACCGTGAAGGGGAAGGAAATAACGGTCGATTGCGGCAGGACGCCGCGTTTCAGCGCAAGCTCCCACGGTCTGAGGGCGGCGAGATCATGGCCGTTGATGGTGACCTTGCCGGTGACGGGCGACAGTTCGCCGGAAACCGCCTTCAGGGTGGTTGTCTTGCCCGATCCGTTTGGGCCGACGATCGCCGTCATCGTGCCCGGCGCCGCATCGAACGAGACGCCATCGATCACCTGCCTGCCGGCAAGACGGACGGAGATATCGGAAACGTTGATCATGACCCGCTCTCAAAGTCCCATGTTCGATCGGCCGCGCAGCAGGACCCAGAGAAAGAACGGCGCACCGACAAAGGCGGTGATGATGCCGATCGGCAATTCGCCGGGCGAAACGATCGTCCGTGCCAGCATATCGGCAAAGATCAGCATCGTGCCGCCGAGCAGCGCAGAGGCGGGCAGCAGGTAGCGGTGGTCCGGACCGATGACGAGGCGAAGAAGGTGCGGCACCACGATGCCGACGAAACCGATACCGCCGCTGACGGCAACGGAGGCGCCGGTCGCGGCCGCTACGCTGAGGATCGCGACGTTCTTGAGGCGCTGGACGGGAACGCCCATGTGAAACGCCGCCGCTTCGCCGAGCGTGATCGCGTTCAGGCCACGCGCCAGGAACGGGACCACGGCAAGCGACATCAAGATGATCGGGCCGGCGGCGAGGATCTTCGTCCAGTTGGCGCCGGCGAGCGAACCGAGGCCCCAGAAGGTCAGATCCCGCAGTTGCTTGTCGTCGGCGATGAAGACGAGCACGCCGGTGACCGCACCGGTGAGCGCGCCGAGCGCAATGCCCGCAAGCAGCATGGTCGCCACCGAAGTCTGGCCGCCGCGCGTCGCGATGCGGTACAGGAGCAGGGTGGTGGCAAGGCCGCCGAAGAAAGCGGCGACTGGAAGCGCGTAAAAACCGATGAGCGCATAGAGCGGGCCGAAGAGGCTCGAACCGAGGACGATCAACAGAACGGCGCCAAGGCTCGCGCCGGACGAGACGCCGACGAGGCCAGGATCGGCAAGCGGATTGCGGAAGAGGCCCTGCATCACCACGCCGGATACGGCAAGCGCCGCGCCGACGAGCAAGCCGAGCACGGCCCGCGGCAGGCGGATATCGAGGATGATGATGCGGTCGCGGACACTCAGCGCCTGGTCGGCACCCTCCGTGCCGGCCAGCCAGTGAACAACATTGGAGAGAGAGGCGTCGGCGGCGCCGGTCATGATCGACGTGGCAAATGTCGCAGCCGCGACGACCGCGAGCACGACGATCAGCAGGCGCGCAAGCCCCGAACGGTTTCCGGCGCGCCATTCATGGACGATATTGGCGGCGAAGGCAGGCGCGCGCATGCTGCCTTCCATCGCCTCACTGCGGGGCATTGGTCTTCTTTCCGTAAATTGCGGCATTCAGTTCGCGGACGGCGCCTGCGGTGCGCGGGCCGAACCCGAGCAGGTGCAGGCCGTCCATGCGGACCAGCGCCTTGTTCTTTGCCGCTGGCGTCAAGCTCAGGGCCGGCATGGCGAACAGTTCGTCGACGCCGGCTGAGTGATCGCCGCCGCGCGTCATCATCAGGACGACGTCTGGCTTGGCTTCGATGATCGCCTCGTCCGTCAGCGCCTTGTAGCCCGGGAATGTTCCTGCGGCATTGACCGCGCCGGAGAGCGTGATGATGCCGTCTGCGGCCGTGCCGGTGCCCGATGCCAGGATCTTGCCGCCCTGCGTGCTGAGAATGAAGAGGACACGCTTGCGTTCATTTTCGGGGCGCTTGGCGGCTTCCGCGACCGCTGCGTCAAGGTCCTTCTCCATGGATTGGGCGAGCGCTTCCGCCTTGTCCTTCACGCCAAGAAAGGCGCCCACCGCACGGATCTTCGCGACGATACCGTTCCTGTCGAAAGTATCGGGAACGCTGGTGAAGGGAATCTTTGCTTCCTTGAGCACGGCGAGCGCCTCGGGCGGTCCGCTGCCTTCGACGGCGACGATCGCCGTCGGGTTGACGGCGATGATGCCTTCCGGCGCCAGTTGCCGCATATAGCCGACGTCCGGCAGCTTCGTTGCCGCTTCCGGATAGGTGCTGGTGGAGTCGCGACCGACGAGGCGATTTTCCTCGTCGAGCGCGTAGATGATCTCGGTGATCGCGCCGCCAACCGACACGACACGGGAAACGTCCGGTTGCTGCATGTCCTCGGCCATTGCCGGGCGCAGGAACGAGGGATTTCCGGGGGCGAGCACCGGCAGCAGCAGGGGCGCTGAGAGCGCGAAGGCGGCAAGCGCCAGCTCCCAGCGGCGAAGTCGGCGGAAATCAAGACCGGTGTTCATGATCGTTCCTCAGGCCGCGACGATTGTGTTGAGCCGGGGCAGGCGTTCTACAAGGGAGCGCCACTCCGGCCGCTCGGCGAAGCCTTCCTTGCGCTTGCCAAAGAACTGAATGACCATCTCGCCCTTGGCGTCGAGTGCCTCGAGCGAGGTCACATGGCCATCGGCCGTCGGTTTGCGGACTGCCCACAATTCGGCAATATGGTCCGTGCGCAGATGCAGATGGAACGTCGGATCCATGACGTTGAGCCACGGACCCATCACTCCGATACGGGCGACTGGTCCGGAATGGATCTGAATGACGCCGCGGTTGCCGACGAAGCACATGATCGGCAGTTCGATTTCGGCGCTGCCGCGCATCATCGCCTCGACGCCCGTCGGATCGAGGCGCCAGGCCAGATCCTCGCCGACGGCATGCAGAGCCTGGCGCCGGCCGATGTTCAGGTTGCGCAACATGCCGTGAAACTGGTGGGTGTCGGTCAGCTTCGACCAGCGGTCCCGGAGTTCCCCGGCATCGACCGCCACATCGGAATGGTCGTCGCTCGTCGGTGCGCTCGCGTCGGCAACGAAGTGCTGCGACTGGTCGCCCAGGCGGAAATCCTCGACGAGCCTGTCGTAGGCCGCTCCGTCGGAGGCGGGGCGCAGGTGAACTTTGTGGACGGCGTTGCCCCACTTGTCGAAGAATTGCAGGCTTCGCCGGACGTCGCCGTTGGAGTCGGTCTTGTTGACGGCAAAGCCGTGGGCCCAGGCACTTGGGAAGATACGCAGGTCGATTTCGGTCCCTAGCACCAGGGCCGCCGCCTTTCCCGCCTTGATGTTCTCGTAGACGCCGATCTTCTCGTGGACTGCACTTTCGTTGCGAGTGAGCGCGAGCACTTCACCCAGTTCCGCGACCCGCTCCAGGAAGCGGTTGGCGTCGCTATCGATGCGAACCGTCGTGAGGCCGCATTCGGCGGCAACGAGCGCAGCTTCCGAAACGCCGAGCTCAGCAGCGATATCGCGCTCGCGCAGCTTCGGGTTCGCGGCGCGGTAGGCACGGATTTCGGAAGGAGTTGGGCAAATGCTCTCGATCATGGTCTTCTGCCTATTTGTTCAGGATCAGTTTGCCCTGACGGGTGATCCTCATCCGGTAGATCGTGCCGTCATGGGAAATGAGGATCTCGCTGTCGCCGCGGAAGAGATCGCGGCTCTCCACGACTCGCTGGTTTTGACCGATCGGGGTCGGCTGCGAGGGGCGCGCGGTATCGGTATCGTTCGGTGTCACGGTTCGGCCAGTTCGCGAGGGACGAACCGGCTGTTTTTCCGAATTCCTCCCGCATATTCCCTTTTAGTATCTTGACTTCATTACTCATATTTATCTAAGGACGCAATACCGGATAATTACAGTCAAGTTTTATGAGCGCGAGCGCTGTTCGAGGATCGCCGGGCACGCGCGCAGATATCGAGTGGTGTGATGATGACGCATGCTTTCCGTTTCGCTCTTGCGGCCGCAGTCGCGCTTTTTCCCGCAGCAGCGCCGGCGATCGCGCAGGAGACTGCGGCTTCCGGACTCGCCATCGAACTGAACGACGTCGCTCCATCGCAGAAGGGCTGCAAGCTGACCTTCGTCGCCGGCAACGCGCTGCCGCAGTCGCTTTCGAAAGTCTCGTTCGAGTTCGTTCTCTTCGATCACAAGGGATTGGTGGAGCGCATGGCCGTGCTCGACTTCCGTGACCTGCCGGCCGGCAAAACAAAGGTCCGCCAGTTCGATCTGCCGGGCACCAAATGCGAGTCGGTCAAGAGTTTGCTGATCAACGATGCCCCCGCCTGTGTCGGCGAGGGCGTCGACAAGAACGCCTGCATGTCGGGTCTCAAGACCCGCTCCAAATCGACGGTCGACCTCAAGGGCTGAGGCGGTGCCGGCCAATCGGTGACCAAGGTAAGGCATTGATGAAGCAGACGTTGAAATGGACGGCGGCGATCGCGCTATCGCTCCTTGCGCATGCGAGCGGCGCGATGCTGTTTAGCCCCGGCGAAGAAGAGGTCCAGGTTGCTGGCGGCGCCGCCACAGAGGTGACGCTGCTCGGCGACGCCTTCGAAGAGACGCTTCAGGCGGGCGACCCCTCTGAAATCGTTGAGCCGTCAGAAGATGTGGCGGAAGAGCTGACGCCCGACGAGGTTCAGCCGACCGAGGAACGCAGCGAGGAAGTGCCGCCGACCGCGGCTGAGGCCGTGTCGCAGCAACCATCCGACGTCACGCCCACGGAGGCGGACGTCATCCTGCCGGCAGAGGAGATGCCCACCCCTCTGCAGCCGGAGCCCGCGGTAACAGCCAGCGTGGCGCCGATCGACACCGTCGTTCCGGAAGAAAAGCCGGAGCCGGATAAGGTCGAGACGCCGAAGGTGGAAAAGCCGGAGCCGAAGAAGGAGCCGGTGAAGAAGAAGAAAGTCACCCGGAAAAAGACCGGTGACGGCGGCGAGCAAGCGAAATCGCAGGTCAAAGGCACGGCCGACGGCGTAGAAGACGCCGCGGCAAGCGCAGCCACGGGCGACAAGGGTCGCGTCTCCCAGCAATCCGGCAACGCGGCAGTGTCGAACTATCCCGGCAAGGTGCGCAGCAAGCTCAATCGCGCCTTTCGCTATCCCGCCGAGGCGAAACGTCAACGTCTGCGCGGCGTCGCCCAGGTTCGCTTCACTGTAACCGCCGGCGGTCACGTGGCGGGTGTCAGCCTGGCGAAGAGCGCCGGTTCGCCGATCCTCGATGAGGCCGCGCTCGACGCCGTGCGCCGCGCGGCTCCGTTCCCCGCCATTCCCGCCGGTGCGGGTCGCGACAGCTGGGTTTTCACTATTCCGCTCGCCTTCAATCGTTGAATGGATGCTCGCTCGGGTGTGAGGGACGGCGGCGTCCCGCAACCGGGGACGGCGTGCGGCGCGACAAATATATGAGTTTAATACTCATGTTTATACTTTACTCTGATTATCAAGTTTAATAACGTCTCGCCATCACGCAACCGATCGGTGTGTGCTGAAGCGTAAATCCAAAGGGTGATCGGCGACGAAGCGCCGGTGACGCGGAACAAGATGGAGAGGAACGCATGCGCGGCAAGCGGCAGAACGCAGGCAAAGGCCACAAGGGAAACGCGGCGAACGCAGCACCCGAACCGAGGCCCGATGCGGGCAAGGCGACGCTGGAGGGCCGCAGCTTCCTCTATGTCGGCGGCAGGGACTGCCAGGTTGCGCATCTGCGCGAGATCGCCAGTTCCTTCGGCGCGGAGTTGATCCATCACGACGGGGGCTTGCGCGAAGCCGTATCGCGTATCGACCGCGTACTTCCTTCCGTCGACTGTGTCTTCTGCCCCATCGACTGCATCAGCCACGACGCGTGTCTTCGCGTGAAGACCGGCTGCAAGAAGTGGGGCAAGGCCTTCGTGCCGCTCCGCAATGGCTCGAAGTCGAGCCTGGAGCGGGCGCTGCAGGACCTGACCGCGAGTAACAGCCGCGACGGCTGAGTTTTTTGAAGATCAGCGGCACGCGAGGGCGCGCCGTGACTGGAGAATTGACGATGAATGACGAACGCCCCGATCAGATGATGCTGATCGGTCTGCACAAGCTTGCCTTCCAATTCGGCGATGGACTGGTGCCCGAACTTTACGAGTTGCTGACCCGCCGGGCCCGCATGCTGGAAGAAAATCCGAACGTTGCCGAGTTCCCGACATGGCAGGCGCGGCAGCCGGGCAGGGATCCTCTCGGCCTTGCGTCACCGCTTGAGGGCGCTATCCTGCCGTTCCCGAGCGTCGGGACCGATGCTCCGTTGAAGAAAGATCGAGCATAGAGCAATTCCAGGAAAAAAGTGTGCAACGGCTTTCCGTCCGGAATTGTGTAATTTCAAAGGGTTATAGGGTTTCTCGGTTTCGATGAAACCGTGAAATGATCGGGAGCGACGACATGTACTTCGCGATGAACCGTTTCCGCATTGCAATCGGTCAGGAAGAGGCGTTCGAGGCCGTCTGGAAAGGCCGGGACTCGAGCCTTGCCGAAGTGCCCGGCTTCATCGCCTTCCACCTGCTTCGCGGGGAAAGCGCGCCGGAAGAAGGCTATACACCGTTCATTTCGAAATCGACCTGGGAAAGCAAGGACGCTTTTATCGCCTGGACGAAGTCGGAAAATTTCCGCGCGGCGCATCGGAGCGCGGGCGAGAACAAGGCGATGTATGTTGGCCCGCCGAAATTCGAGGGCTATTCCGTCGTCGAGGGCGCGTGAGCAGCGGCTCTTAGCTTGCGCGCGACGGCAGAAACGCCCCGAGCGCCACGGCAAGCCAGCCCGCCATCATCGTCAATCCGCCGAGCGGCGCCGACATCGGGAAGAGGCCGTGGCCGAGAGTATGGCGCGCGGTGAGATCGCCGGCGAAAAGCGCAGTGCCTGCCGCCAATAGCAAAGCGGCGATTGCGGCCGTTCGGAAATGGGCCCATGCGGCGTGGAGCGCCACGAGTGCCGGCGCATGGGCGAGGCACATCGCGGAGGCGCCACCGAGCAGTCGCGGATCGGCGCCATGCGACGCCGCTGCCGCAGCGGCGACACCGGTGATCCCCATCAGACCGGCGATGAAAAGGACGGTCGAGCGCGCTCCGCTGTTCGGCATCGAAGACTATTCCTTGTTCTGCATGTGATGGGCAAGCCGCGTGATCGGTTCGAGAATGATTGACCGCAATTTCGGATGGGCAACCGTCTCTTCGAGCGCGCGGGTGAAGCAAAGAAGCCATTCGTCGCGTTCTGCCGGGCCGATTTCCGCGATGAAATGCCGGCGGCGCAGCATTGGATGGCCGCGCTTTTCCACATAGATCGGCGGCCCGCCGAGCCAGCCGGTCAAATATTCGTAGAGTTTCTCCTCGCTGCCCGAGAGATCCGGCGGATGAACGGCCCGGCAGCGGGCGGCTTCAGGCAGGCTGTCCATGAGCGCGTAAAAGCGCCGTGTAAGCGCGCGAACCGTGGCGTCGCCGCCGATTGCTTCGTAAAGGGTTGTCGTTCCGGTTTCGGCCATATAGTCGTCCTTTGCCGGATTGGTATAACGCGACCCGCCTTCCGACAATCTCTTTCAACCATTTGCGGCGTTTCATCGCGTCGGCCAAACCAAGCCTCTTGACAAACCGTCCAGACGGTATCTTTATTGGGCATGACAAGCGCGTATCACAGGAAGAAGCAGCCGGAGCGGGTTCGCCAGCAATTGCTGGAGGTTGCCGCGCGCCTGTCGCTGGAGCAGGGCATCGGTGCCGTGACGCTGGACGCGGTGTCGCAGGCGGCAGGCGTCAGCAAGGGCGGGCTCCTGCATCATTTCCCGAACAAGCTCGCGCTCCTCGACGGTCTCTTCGACGAACTCGTCGCGCGTTTCGATCGGGCGATCGAGGCGGCAATGGAAGCCGACGATGTCGAGTGCGGGCGGTTTACCCGCGCCTATCTGACGGTCTGCTTCGCGCTCGAGGCGGAGGCGGATGGAAAGGGTTGGCAGGTGCTGACGATCGCATTGCTCGCCGAGCCGCATCTCAAGGCGCGCTGGCGCGACTGGGTGGCACGGCGCGCGGACGAGTTCGCAGCGACCGATTCCTCGCCGAATTGCCTGCTCGCCCGTTTCGCCGCCGACGGCGTCTGGCTGGCGGACCTGCTTGAGAGCCATGAGATCGATGCGCCAACCCGTGCGCTTCTGCTCCAAAACCTCAAGGCGCTTTCACTGCAATAGGCAAGAAACCGGAGCAGATCGCTCTCAACTCGTCCACCGGAGACGTCCCATGAACCCCGCCATGCTCTACACGGTCCTGGTGATCGCCATCATCTTCGAGGTGCTCGGCACCTCCGCGATGCAGGCAGCGCAGCATTTCTCACGGCTGGCGCCCACGGTGGTCATGGTGCTGTGCTATGGCGTCGCGTTCTTTTTCCTGTCCTACACGCTGCGCTATATTCCGGTTGGCATCGCCTACGCGCTGTGGAGCGGTCTCGGCATCGTGCTGATCTCTGTCGCCGGCTATCTCGTCTTCGATCAGAAGCTCGACCTGCCGGCCGTTTCCGGGCTGGCGCTCATCATCGCCGGCGTGCTGGTTCTCAATCTCTTTTCCAAGTCGACGTTCCACTGACCGGCCGACGGTGTCATCCAAGTGGTGCTCTGGCCCATGTGCTACCTGGCGTCAGCAATCAGCACGGGGTACTTGCAACATTTCACTACAGATTACGCTGGGAAAACCCCTGAATTTCATTGAAATGGCCGAACTGTTTCAATAGCATCGCCCGCGTCCCTTCTTTGGATGCGGCATGGAAGCATTCCATCCGATCTCCCTGATAATGCGAAGGAATCTGGGAATGCAGGCGGTTTTCGACGGCCACAACGACGTGCTTCTGCGCCTCTGGCAGCACGGGCGCAGCGGAGGCGATCCGGTAACCGAATTCGCCGAGGGGACCGATAAGGGCCATATCGATGCGCCGCGCGCCAAGAGCGGCGGGTTGGTCGGCGGTCTTTCGGCAATCTACATCCCATCCGGCGATCTGGTGCTGAAGACGCCGGACGAAAACGGTCACTACGCCACCCCTCTCTCCGCGCCGCTTGACCGTCTCCCGTCGCTTGCTACCGCGATGGAGCTTGCCGACATCGCCGTGAGGCTCGATCGCGCCGGGGCCTGGAGGCTTTGTCGCTCGACCGCGGAAATCCGGTCGGCGATCGCGGACGGCATCTTCGCCTCGGTCCTGCATATGGAGGGCTGCGAGGCGATCGGGCCCGATCTGGCAGCGCTCGAAACCTTTTATGCCGCCGGGCTTCGGTCGCTTGGTCCGGTCTGGAGCCGCCACAATGTTTTCGGCCACGGCGTGCCGTTCGCCTATCCGATGTCACCCGACACGGGCGCGGGCCTCACCGAGGCCGGCTTCGAACTGGTGCGCGCCTGCAACCGGCTCGGCATCCTCATCGATCTGGCGCACATTACCGAGCAGGGTTTCTGGGACGTTGCGAAGACGACCGACCAGCCGCTTGTCGCCAGCCATTCCAATGCCCATGCGCTGACGCCCGTCGCCCGCAATCTCACCGACCGGCAGCTCGACGCCGTGCGCGAAAGCCGTGGGCTCGTCGGCCTCAACTACGCGACGACGATGCTTCGCCCGGACGGGCAGGAGAATGCGGCAACGCCTCTGTCCGACATGGTGCGCCATGTCGACTACATGGTCGAGCGCATGGGGATTGATTGCGTCGCACTCGGATCGGATTTCGACGGCGCGACCATACCGGAGGAAATCGCCGACGCGGCAGGTAACCAGAGGCTCGTTGCAGCACTACAAGACGCCGGATATGGTGAGGCCGAACTGGCAAAGATATGCCGGGAGAACTGGCTGAGAGTTCTGGGACAGGCATGGCACGAGCCTGCCTGATGCCATGAAGAAAGGCCCGGAAAGGGCGTTAAAAACGAGGGAACTGCAAAAATGATGCACAAGCTCAATGGACGTTTTCGACTGCTTGCCGCTTCGGCAGCACTTGCCATGGTGATGGGCGCTTCCCAGCCTGCCTTCGCAGAGACGCCGAAGGACACGCTGGTCGAAGCCTTCGCGATCGACGACATCATCACCATGGATCCGGGCGAGGCTTTCGAGCTTTCGACCGCCGAGATGACCAGTAACACCTATAGCCTGCTCGTCCGCCTGGATCTTAACGACACGACCAAGGTCGTCGGCGATCTCGCGGACAGCTGGACAGTCTCCGACGATGGCCTGACCTATACGTTCAAGCTGAAGCCCGGCATGAAGTTCGCATCCGGCAATCCTATCACGGCCGAGGACGTCGCCTATTCGTTCGAACGTGCCGTGAAGCTCGACAAGAGCCCTGCCTTCATCCTTACTCAGTTCGGCCTCAACGGCGACAACGTCACCGAAAAGGCGAAGGCGGCTGACGAAACCACCTTCGTCTTCACCGTCGACCAGGCCTATGCACCGAGCTTTGTCCTCAACTGCCTGACCGCGACGGTCGCTTCGGTTGTCGACAAGAAGCTGGTGCTCGAGCACGTCAAGGCCGTGACGCCGACTGAGGAATACAAGTACGACAACGACTTCGGCAACGAATGGCTGAAGACAGGTTATGCCGGCTCCGGCCCGTTCAAGCTGCGTGAATGGCGCGCGAATGAAGTCGTTGTGCTGGAGCGCAACGACAACTATTACGGCGAACAGGCGAAGCTCGCCCGCGTCATCTACCGGCACATGAAGGAAAGCTCCGGCCAGCGGCTTGCGCTTGAGGCGGGTGATGTCGACGTCGCGCGCAACCTGGAGCCGGGCGACTACGAGGCCGTGGCAAAGAACGGCGACCTGGCGACGACCAGCGCAGCGAAGGGTACGGTCTACTACATCAGCCTCAACCAGAAGAACGAGGCGCTGGCGAAGCCCGAAGTGCGCGAAGCCTTCAAATACCTCGTCGATTACGACGCGATTGGCTCGACCCTGATCAAGGGCATCGGCGAAATCCACCAGAGCTTCCTGCCGAAGGGCGTTCTGGGTGCGCTTGACGAGAACCCCTACAAGCTCGATGTGGCCAAGGCCAAGGAGCTGCTGGCGAAAGCCGGTTATCCCGACGGCTTCACCGTCACCATGGACGTGCGCAACTCGCAGCCGGTCACCGGCGTTGCCGAATCCTTCCAGCAGACGCTTGGACAGGCGGGCGTGAAGCTCGAGATCATTCCCGGCGACGGCAAGCAGACGCTGACGAAGTATCGTGCCCGTAACCACGACATGTATATCGGCCAATGGGGCATGGATTATTTCGACCCGAACTCGAACGCCGAAACCTTCACCAGCAACCCTGATAATTCCGACGAGGGCAAGAACAAGACGCTTGCCTGGCGCAATGCCTGGGACGTTCCGGAGCTGACGAAGAAGACCAAGGAGGCGCTTCTCGAGCGCGATAGCGCCAAGCGCGCGGAGACCTACAAGGAGCTCCAGAAGACCGTTCTGGCGGAAAGCCCGTTCGTCATCATCTTCCAGCAGACGGAAGTTGCTGGCCTTCGCGGCAACCTGAAGGGCCTCAAGCTCGGTCCGAGCTTCGACACCAACTACGTTTGGAACGTTTCCAAGGAATAACCCGAAAGGACCGTTCCCTTGAGCATGAGCGGAACAGAACGACTGAGCGGGCGCAGACGCGCCCGTTCCCGAAAGGTTGTGGCCTCGGCACTGCAATTCCTCGTCGTCGTGGCGACCACCTATCTCGGCCTTCTCGCCGTCACCTTCTTCATTGGGCGCGTGATTCCGATCGATCCGGTCCTCGCCGTTCTCGGCGACCGGGCGCCTTCGCATGTCGTCGAGAGAACGCGTGAGGCGATGGGGCTCAACCAGCCTCTCTACCACCAGTTCTTCATCTATGTCCGACAGGCGCTTTCCGGTGATTTCGGCACTTCGGTGCTGACGACAAACCCTGTCATGACGGATATCCGCCGCGTGTTCCCGGCGACGATCGAGCTCGCGACGCTTGGAACGTTGATTGGCGCCTTTATCGGTGTGCCGCTCGGCGTGCTCGCAGCGGTCAAGCGCGCCAGCATCGCCGACCAGATCGTCCGCGTCATCGGCCTCGTCGGCTACTCGGTTCCGATTTTCTGGCTTGCGCTATTGGCCCTGCTCGTCTTCTACGCCCGGCTGCAATGGGTCGCCTATCCCGGCCGCATCGATGTCGTCTACGAATATACGTTTTCGCCGATCACGGGGTTTTATCTCGTCGACGCTCTTTGGCAGGGGCAATGGGATGTCTTCCGCGACGTCTTCCGCCACATCGTGCTGCCGGCGTCGCTGCTCGGCTATTTCTCGCTCGCCTATATCAGCCGCATGACCCGCAGCTTCATGCTGAACGAACTGCAGCAGGAGTATATCGTCGCCGCGCGCGCCAAAGGTCTTTCGGAAGCGCGGATCATCTGGGGCCACGCGCTGCGCAACGCGGCCGTCCCGCTCGTTACGGTGATTGCGCTCTCCTATGCGGGCCTGCTCGAAGGGTCGGTGCTTACCGAAACCGTCTTCGCCTGGCCGGGGCTCGGCCTCTATATCACCAATTCGCTGCAGAATGCCGATATGAACGCCGTGCTCGGCGGAACGATCGTCATCGGATCGGTCTTCATCGGCATCAATCTCCTGTCCGATCTCCTCTACCGGACGCTCGATCCAAGGACGCGCGCGCGATGAGCCTTGCCACCGAAACACGACCGATGACACGCCGCGAATGGCTGCTGTCCGACCGGCCACAATCCCGCACGCAGGCGCGTCTCGGCCGCGCCTACATGACCTGGCGGCGCTTCTCGGCCAACCGCTTGGCGGTTCTCGGTCTCATCATCCTGCTCGGGCTGGTCTTCGTGGCGGCCTTCGCCGATGTGCTGGCGCCGCATTCGCCCGTGGTCGGCAACCTTGCCGGCGCACGGCTATTGCCGCCGGGAAGCGAGGGCTATCTGCTCGGCACGGACGACCAGGGCCGTGATATCCTGTCGCGACTTATTCACGGGTCGCGACTGACGCTTGCGGTGGTCGTGCTCGTCGCGATCATCGCCGCGCCCATCGGCCTTATCGTCGGCGCTGTAGCCGGATACTCCGGCGGTTGGGTCGACGCCGTGCTGATGCGCATCACCGATATCTTCCTCGCCTTTCCGAAGCTCGTCCTGGCGCTTGCCTTCGTCGCGGCGCTTGGACCCGGTATTGAAAACGCCGTCATCGCAATTGCGATCACCTCCTGGCCGCCCTATGCGCGCATCGCCCGCGCCGAGACGCTGACGGTGCGCAATTCCGACTATATCGCCGCCGTGCAACTGATGGGCGCGTCGCCGACGCGCATCATCTTCCGCCACGTCATGCCGATGTGCCTGTCGTCGCTGATCGTGCGCGTCACGCTCGACATGGCCGGCATCATCCTGACGGCGGCGGGACTCGGTTTCCTTGGCCTTGGCGCGCAGCCGCCGTTGCCGGAATGGGGTGCGATGATCGCCTCCGGCCGCCGCTTCATTCTCGATCAATGGTGGGTTGCCACCATGCCCGGTGTCGCGATCCTGATCGTCAGCCTCGGCTTCAACCTCCTCGGCGACGGCCTGCGCGATGCGCTCGATCCGCGGGAGAGCGGCCAATGAGCGCGCTTCTGACCGTCAACGACCTGAGGGTCCGGTTCCCAACGCGCACCGGCGTGGTCGAGGCCGTGCGCGGCGTCTCCTTTACGCTCGGGCGCGAACGTCTCGGCATCGTCGGCGAGAGCGGTTCCGGCAAATCGCAGACGGGCAGGGCGATCATGGGGCTGACGCCGCCGCATGCCGAGGTGACGGCAAAGACGCTTTCCTTCGGCGGTATCGATCTCATTTCCGCGCCGCCAAAAGTCCGCCGCGATCTTCGCGGCAAGCGCATTGCCATGATCCTACAGGATCCCAAATATTCGCTCAATCCGGTGATGAGCATCGGCCGGCAGATCGTCGAGACGCTTCGGCGGCACGAGAATGTCAGCCGTTCCGAGGCCCGGGAGCGGGCGTTGGATATGCTCGCGGCGGTGCAGATCCGCGACCCGGCTCGCGTCTTCGATCTTTACCCGCACGAGGTCTCGGGTGGCATGGGCCAGCGCGCGATGATCGCCATGATGCTGGTCGCGGGCCCGGAGCTGCTGATTGCCGACGAACCGACCTCTGCCCTCGACGTAACGGTGCAACTCGAAGTGTTGTCGATCCTCGACAAGCTGGTCGCGGATCGCGGCATGGGATTGATCTTCGTGTCGCACGATCTCAGGCTCGTCTCGTCCTTCTGCGACCGTGTGCTGGTGATGTATGCAGGCAGGATCGTCGAGGAAATCGCCGCATCGGATCTCGCCAGCGCCAAGCATCCCTACACGCAGGGCCTCCTGAACTGCATGCCGGTCATCGGGGCGGACCGCCATCCCTTGCCCGTCCTCGACCGGAAGCCGGAGTGGGCGCTATGACGACTGCCGTTTCCGTTCAAAACCTCACGGTCAGCTATGACGACTTCAAGGCGCTGGACGCTGTCGGCGTCGATGTCGCCGCCGGTGAGTCCTTCGGCCTTGTCGGCGAATCCGGCTCGGGAAAATCCACCTTGCTCAGGGCCGTTGCGGGGCTTGCGCCGGTAACCGAGGGTACGATCCATGTCGAGAACCGGCAGCTTCAAGGCACGCGCCGAGACAAGGCCTTCTATCGCTCGGTGCAGATGGTGTTCCAGGATCCTTACGGTTCGCTGCATCCGCGCCAGACAGTTGACCGGCAATTGCTGGAGCCGCTGGCGATCCACGGCATCGGCGACGGCGAACGCCGCATCCTGAAGGCGCTGGACGAGGTGGGGCTCGGTTCCGGCTTTCGATTCCGCTACCCGCACCAGCTGTCCGGCGGGCAGCGCCAGCGCATCGCCATCGCGCGGGCGCTCATTCTCGAACCATCGATCCTGCTGCTCGACGAGCCGACATCGGCGCTTGATGCATCCGTCCAGGCGGAGGTGCTCAACCTCCTTGAACAGGTGCGTCGCGACCGCAAGCTGACCTTCATCATGGTCAGCCATGATCTCGGGGTCGTCACTCATATGTGCGACCGGCTGGCGGTCATGCGCGGTGGACGCGTCGTCGAACGGTTGTCGTCGGCCGATCTCGTCGCGGGACGCATCGGCGAGGACTACACCCGCAACCTGATGGTGGCGAGCAAGGGCTTTCGGCGGGACTGACCTCCCGAAGCGCTCAGCCCTTGTTCCCGTCGCCTGGCCTCAATTTCTTTGTGAAATGCAAACGCTCCGAGACGCTGTCCCGGGGCGTTTTGCAGAAAAGCGTCTTCGTGTGATCACTTGCGCCGCAGGAAGCCGTCCGGAGCAACGGTGATCATCAGTTTCCGGTCAATCGAGCGGTCGATCTCGAATTCCGGGTGCGATTCAAGATATTTCCACACCGCGGTCTTGGGGTTGTTTCCCTTGCCCCACGGACGGTCGGGATAGGCCTCTTCCGGAAGGTCTTCGATGACCGTGTCGAACACGACGCAATAGCTGTCCTTCGTCGTCAGCGGCGCATAGGCCTCCAGTTCCGCCAACACATGATCATGCGTGTGGTTGCTGTCGAGGCAGACGAGGACGCGCTCGAACGGTTTTGCAAAGTCACGGACCCGTTCGACGACGTTGCGCTCGATGCTCGACCCCTGGATCATGTGGATCCGGGACGACATCGGGTGGGCCTCGATTGCCTCCCGGTTGTGGGCGCGGATATCGATGTCGACACCCAGCACCTTCCGGCGCGGGGCGCGGGGGTCGAACGTCGTGCCCGCCTCGATTGCGTCGCTCATGTCGAGGAGCGCCAGGATCGATGCGCTCATGATGAGCGAGCCGCCGTGGGCGATGCCGGTTTCAATGATGAGATCGGGACGTGTCGCCCAGATGATCTCCTGCATCGCGACGATGTCCTGCGGATACTGGATGATTGGCCGGTCCATCCAGAAGTAGTTGTACGAGTATTTCGGACCGATCGACTGGCGCAGGAAATCGGCGGCACTCTTGCGGAACTCGCTGTTTGCTTCGATTTCGGAGATTCGCGCGGCGAGCTCCTTTCGGAAATCAGTCATGATCGACCTCGATATAGGTGTATGCGTTGTTGGACATTCGCTTGATCTCTTCGAGATAATTGCGGTTCATCACGTAGATGCTCGAGCCGGGGCGCAAGTCCGCCAGCACGTCCTCGGGCGCGCGGACCCGCAGCCCGGTAATCGGCAGATACTTGCCTTGCTTGGCCGGGTTGATGTCGATGACCGCCTTCACCGGCAGCCCTGCGCGCGTGCGCAGCAGCGAGAAGATGACGCCCTTCGATGCGCCGCCCCAGATCACCGCCGGTTCCCGGTCCGCCGTATCCAGTGCGTCGAGCTTGCGGGTGAAGTCCTCCGGAATGCCTGCCCGATCCTTCTCGTCGATGACCGGTCTGCGCAAGGAATTCAATTCCGCAACCACGAACAAATATTGGCCGCCGAAGACACGGCCGCTCGAAATGACGTTGCCGAAGATCCGGTGAAAATCGGACAGCCTGAAATAGTTGACATGTTCGTAGAAGATGTCGAACCAGGCCCGGCGCTCGCAGATCCAGTCGAAGCAGGGGACCTCGATATAGATCTTCCCCTGGCCGCCGTTCGCTTGCTTCAGTTGCTCGAGGAAGGCGACAGGATCGGGAATGTGCTCAAGCACATGGCGCAGAATGAGGCCCTTGGCCTCGATGCCCGAGCCGGGCTGGAAATATTCGCGGCGGACGCGCGGGTTGTCACCCTCATAGGCCGGATCGAAGCCGGTGATATCGACGCCTTCGCCAAGAAGCTTCTCGAGGAAAAAGGCCTTGCCGCATCCTACCTCGACGAGCTCGTGGCGCCCCATCGTATCGAGAATGATCCTGGCGACGTCATCGAGATGACGTTGGAATGAGGGGCTGACGGCCTGCTCGTTCTGATAGCTCGTATCGTAAACCATCAGATCCGGCCGGAAGGCCGCATTGCGCACCAGGCCCGTGCCAAGGTCCTCCACGAGGCGCATTTCCCCGCGCGGCGAAGATATCGCGTCTTCGGGGCTGTCGTACATCTTGTTCTGAAAAATCGGCAACTCGCGCTGCTCGTAAAGCACCCGCGTAGCGTTTTCTGATGCCATAAGTGGTCCCTCAGCCTGTCGGTTCACCTGACGCCCACGACGAATGGCGGGTCGACGAGGTTCTCGGCTCGACCCCCGAAATTGAGCAGGTCCCGCCTACCATGTTCGTCGGCGATTCTCTCGGCAAATTCTCGGATCGTTACCGGTACGCCCGAACAAATATTGACCGCTCCTTGCGCGGTGCTGACCGAAGTGTCCACGATCATCCTGGCGGCTTCGCCGACGTCGAGAAAATCGCGGACCTGGTGACCTTGGGTCAAATCCGCCCTCTGTCCCGCGGCGAGGCATTTTCGTAGATAGGGAACGAAGCGCCGCTCGTCTTCTCCTTCGCCGTAAAGATAGAACAGCCTGCACCAGGCAAATTCGACACCCGCCTGCGGCAGCCATTGTGAAAGCGCCATGAAGACCGCCGCCTTGGCGCCCGCATAGGGTGTCAGGGGCTTGAGCGGCGTATCGATGGTGAGCGGCCGGCCGGTAAGCTCGTATTCAAAGCATGTACCTATGCCGACAAAGCGCCTGACGCCGGCGGCCGCGGCGCCTTTGGCCATGGCCAGAGTGCCGGTGAGACAATCGAGGTTGATGGGTGATGTGAGGTATTTGCCGGGCTCGGCATACCATGCCAGGTGGATGATCGTGTCGATTCCGGCGAGCGCTTGCGCCCACCATTCCGCCGGCTCGGAAAAAAGCGCATCGGTTGAAAGAATGCGCCCGATCCCGGCCACGTCGGCAAGCCGGTCTTCGCTTCCTGTGCGCACGACAGGGCACGCGACAAGGCCGCGTCTGGCCAGTTCGCGCAGGACGTGGCGGCCGACAAAACCGGCAGCGCCGGTGAGAAGGACTTGTCTGGTCAAGCGGTCTCCGTTCGCCGGTAAGGGTTTTCGCGAGGGATCGTGTTCATGAGACACGCAACCCCTCGAAACGATGCAATCCCGGAAGGAAAACGACTACACACCTTCCGTGGAATCGCTCTAACGTCTTTCGATCGCGCGGGAATGATGATACCGCCGCCCCGATGAATCGCTTGGCCAATTGAGAGGGACATGCAATGTCGCGCTTCAAGCGCATCCATACGGAACTTCCCGGCCTGCTGGTGGTCGAGCGCAAGCGGTTTGGTGACGAGCGTGGATTCTTCTCGCGTTTCTTTTGTCAGGAGGAGCTTTCCGAGCTCGGCCCCTCTGGCGTGATTGCGCAAATCAATCATTCGATGACGCGCACCAAGGGTGCCGTCCGCGGGCTTCATTTCCAGCGCCCGCCCTATGAGGAGGCGAAGTTTGTCTCGTGTCTCGCGGGTGCGGTCTTCGATGTCGCTGTCGACATGCGGCCGGATTCGCCGACCTACTTGCGCTGGCACGGCGAAATCCTGAGCGCCGAAAACGCTCGGTCCATGATGATCCCGGGCGGCTTTGCACATGGCTTCCAGACCCTCACCGAGAATTGCGAGCTGATCTATCTTCACGACAAGCCCTTTGCGCCGGAGGCGGAGGGCGGACTGAATGCGCTCGATCCGCGTGTGAATATCGCATGGCCGATCGAAATTACCCAGATGTCCGAGCGCGACCGGAACCTCGCTTTCGTCTGATCGCAGAATGAAGTTGGGGCGCCTACAGCGCCGCGCATCTTTTCAGACGCACAAAGGACGCTGTGGCACTTTGAATTGCTGCATGTTTTGTCCTTAAACCGGTTACGATTTGAGGAAACATGCAGTAATCGCACCCTCAGATCACGCGTACTTCCGGAATCGCCACGACGAAGCGGCCGCCCCAAGAGCGGACGTGATCGTTCGCGGCAACGATCTCATCCGTCAGGTTCCAGGGAAGGATCGCGACGTAATCGGGCCTCGCGGACGCCAGTTCGTCCGGCGCGTGGATCGGGATATGGCTGCCGGGCGACAGCTTGCCCTGTTTCAGGTCATTGCGGTCGACGATGAAGGCTATGTCCTCTGAGGTAAGGCCGCAAACATTCAGGAAGGTGTTGCCCTTGGCCGCCGCGCCATAGGCCGCCACGGTCTTGCCCTCGGCCTTTGCATCCGCGAGAAAAGCCCGGAATTCTTCGCACACCGCTGCGATCCGCTTTCCAAACGCCGTGTAGGTCTCCATGCGCATCAGACCGGCCGCGGCCTCGTCGGCACGCACCGTCGCCAGACCCGCGGTCTCCGGCCTCTTGCCGCCTGGCAGTTGCGCATAGACTCGGAGCGAGCCGCCATGGGTCGGCAGTTCCTCGACGTCGAAGACGTGCAGACCGCAGGCCTTGAAAATGCGCTCTACGGCGACGAGCGAGAGATAGGAGTAATGCTCGTGGTAGATCGTATCGAACTGGATGCCTTCGATGGTGCGCAGCAGATGCGGGAATTCAAAGGTCGCCACCCCGTCCGACTTGAGCAGGATCGGGAAGCCTCTGACGAAATCGGCGATGTCCGGCACGTGCGCCAGAACATTGTTTGCGGCGGTCAGGTCGGCGCGGATGCCGCGGGCGACCAGTCCACTCGCGGTAATCTCTCCGAAGAAGGCAACGTGCGTCGGGACGTTGCGCCCTTCGGCGATCTTGGCGGCATTGGCCGCCGGTTCGACGCCAAGCACGGGAATATACTTCTCGGCGAAATATTGCAGCAGATAGCCGTCGTTTGAGGCAACCTCCACGACCTGTGACGTGCCATCGAGATTGAAGCGGTTAATCATCTTTTCGGCATAGCGCCGGGAATGGTCCAGCCAGCTCGTCGAGAACGATGACAGGTAGTGATATTCCGCGTTGAAGATTTTATCGGCCGGTACCGTTTCGGTAGTCTGGACGAGCAGGCACTCCGAGCAGACCATCACCTGCAAGGGAAAGGCCTGCTCCCGTGCGATCGCTTCCTCGGTCGGCTCGAGAAACGAGTTGGACCAGGGCGTCGCCCCCAGGTCGGCAACGAGCGTTGCGAGCGGGGTCGAGCAGAAACGGCAGTGATGGGGCATCAGCATGGGCAACCTTTCGTAAATTCGGCGATCTGGCCGAGCGTGAGCTGGCGCGCGGCCTCGCCCCGGCGCCAGCCGTTGTACCAGTGCGCGGTCCACTCGATCGCCTGTCGCTGCGTCAGTCGCGCGCGCCAGGCGAGGGTCTCGGCTGCGAGTGCCGGATCAAGACCGAGTGTCTGCATTTCGCGCGGTTGCGCGAGTGAGGAAACATCGTCCCATTGCGGGGAAAGACCCATTGCGGCCTGAATGGCGTTTGCCACGTCACGCACGGCGATCGGCTGTTCGGTGGGCGAAGGACCGAAGTTCAGTGCATCGACGCTGGCTTTGCCCTTGTAGAGCGATTCGGCCAGGAGAAAATAGCCGTTGAGGCAGTCGAGCACATGCTGCCACGGCCGCGTCGCAAGCGGGCTGCGGATGTGGAGCCTTTCACCTGAAAGCGCCGCCCGCACGATATCGGGCACCAGCCGGTCGGCCGAAAAGTCGCCGCCGCCGATCACATTGCCGCCACGGGCGGTAGCGATGCGGATGCCGCGCTCGTTGAAATAGGAGCTGCGCCAAGTCGCGACCGCGATCTCGCAGGCGGCCTTCGAGCCGGAATAGGGATCGTGGCCGCCGAGCGTGTCGCTTTCCCGAAAGTGTCGGCCGCTCTCGTCGTTGCGGTAGACCTTGTCCGTCGTCACCAAAACGATGGCTTTGACCGATGGCGCGGCGCGGGCGGCCTCCAGCAGCCATACCGTGCCCATGACATTGACGTCGAAGGTTTCGGCGGGCGTCGCATAGCTTTCCCGCACCAGCGGCTGTGCCGCCATGTGCAGGACGATCTCCGGCTCGCTCTTCCGCAGGATTTCGGCAAGCGCTTCGCGGTCGCGAATGTCTCCGAGCTGCGCATCCGGTAATTCGCCTGGATGCAGCAGGGCGTGCAGCGACGGTTGGGTAGCCGGCGGCAATGCGTAGCCGGTGACATGCGCTTGCATTTCACTCAGCCACAGCGCAGCCCAACTGCCCTTGAAGCCCGAGTGACCGGTGAGAAGGACGCGTTTTCCCGCCCAGAACTCTGGATCAGCCAGTCGGCTCATGACCAGACCTTCCAGGGCGCGCGGTTTTGCTGCCAGAGCTCTTCGAGCTGGTTCTTGTCGCGCAGCGTGTCCATCGGACGCCAGAAGCCGTCATGCGGGAAAGCCATCAACTGGCCGTCCCGCGCCAGGCCTTCGAGCGGCCCGTCTTCAAAGGGGCTGTGATCGCCTTCGATGCGGTCGAGCACAGCGCGGTTGAGCACGAAGAAGCCGCCATTGATGCGGCCGTTGTCGCCCGCAGGCTTTTCCGTAAAGCTGTAGACCCGGCCGGAATCTATTGCGAGCGCCCCGTATCGTCCTGGCGGTACAACGCTCGTCACGGTCGCGTCGCGCCCATGCCGGCGGTGGAAATCGGTCAACGCGCGTATGTCGATGTCGGCGACGCCATCGCCGTAGGTGAGGCAGAAGGTATCGCCGAGATAATCGGCGACCCGCTTCAAGCGCCCGCCGGTCATCGAGTCCGCGCCGGTTTCGACAAGGGTTACGCGCCAGGGCTCCGCCTTGCTGGTGTGATAGACGGTCTCTCCGGTCGCCATGTTGAAGCTGACGTCCGAGGAGTGGAGGATGTAGTTGGAGAAATATTCCTTGATCATGTAGCCGCGGTAGCCAAGGCAGATCACGAAATCGGAAAAGCCGAAATGGCTATAGATCTTCATGATGTGCCAGAGGATCGGACGACCGCCGATCTCGATCATGGGCTTGGGCCGCAGGTGGCTCTCCTCGGAGATGCGTGTGCCGTATCCACCGGCGAGAATGACGACTTTCATGCCCGATCTGCCTCCAACGTGCGCTTTGCGCTCCGCTTTTCTCGTATTCCAGCCTTGCCCGGGGCTTGATTGGCGACGTCCTTCCTGGGGGGCGGCGTGAACTGCGGAGTCATCCGCGCGCCGCCGGCGTTCCTTGGCGGATTTTGGCCAAAATTGCAACCATGGGGCGCACTGACGCCGGTCGATGCAGCCGGGCCGGCTGCTTGCGCGGGTTTGGGGAAAGGCGCAGAATGCCGCTCGCTGGGGCATGGTTCACCGCGGGAGAAGCGAATCATGAATGATATGAGCCTCACCAATCTGCAAGCGGGAAAGACGACGGTTAAGGCCGAGGCCATCGAGGCGCTGGCGGGGCAATTGCGTGGCCGCGTACTCACCGAGAACGACGCGACCTACGACGAGGCGCGTACGATCTGGAACGGCATGATCGACCGCAAGCCCGCACTGATCGTGCAATGCGCAGGGGCCGCCGACGTCATCAATGCGGTTCGTTTCGCGGCCGAAAACGGCCTGCTCGTCGCGGTGCGCGGCGGTGGGCATAACATCGCCGGCAACGCCGTCTGCGACGGCGGCCTGATGATCGATCTGTCGCCGATGAAATCCGTGCGCGTGGACGTTGCGACGAAGCGGGCATGGGTCGAGCCGGGGGCGACGCTTGCCGATGTCGACAAGGAAACACAGGCTTTTCGACTGGCGCTCCCTACCGGCATCAATTCAACGACGGGCATTGCCGGGTTGACGCTTGGCGGCGGCTTCGGCTGGCTCACGCGCAAGTTCGGATTAACCCTGGACAACCTGCTTTCGGTCGATGTGGTGACGGCGAATGGCGAGATGGTGCGCGCCAGCCTGACAGAGCATCGCGACCTGTTCTGGGCGCTGCGCGGCGGCGGCGGAAATTTCGGCGTCGTCACGGCCTTCGAATTCCAGCTCCACGAACTCGACACGCAGGTTCTCGCGGGGCTGGTTGTCCACCCCTTCGCCGACGCGCAAACGGTTCTCCAGCAATACCGCGAGGCGCTCGAGACTGCGCCGGACGAACTCACCTGCTGGGCGGTGATGCGGCAGGCGCCGCCGCTGCCCTTCCTTCCGGAAGAATGGTATGGCAAGGAAATCCTCGTGCTGGCCATGTGCTACTCGGGCGATATCGCGGCCGGCGGGCAGGCAACTGCGGCCTTGCGCGCAATCGGCAAGCCGATTGCGGATGTCGTCGGTCCCAGTCCTTTCGTCGGCTGGCAGCAGGCGTTCGATCCCTTGCTAACGCCGGGTGCTCGCAACTACTGGAAGAGCCACGATTTCATAGAACTGTCGGACACGACGATCGGCATCCTTCTGGACGCCATCCGTCAATTGCCGGGACCGGAATGTGAAATCTTCATCGGCCACGTCGGTGGTGCCGCCGGTCGTGTTGCAGCCGAGGAGACCGCTTTCCCGCAGCGCAGCTCGCACTTCGTCATGAACGTTCATGCTCGCTGGCGCGAACCGGGAATGGACCAGACCTGCATAGACTGGGCGCGTCGTCTTTTCGAGGCGGCCAAGCCCTATGCAGCCGGGACGGCCTATATCAATTTCATGCCGGCTGACGAAATCGACCGCGTCGAGGCCGCCTATGGCAGCAATTACGGACGGCTTGTCGAGGTCAAGCGGAAATACGACCCGCAAAACCTGTTCCGCATGAACCAGAACGTAAGGCCGATCGAGGAGCGGGGAGCGGCCTGAGTCCACGAGAGCTGCCGCTCACTGCTGAAATGCGGCCATGCGCGAAACCGCACGCGTATGGCCGGACCGCGTCGTGACGGCAGAAGAGAGACGTCAGGAGTCGTCATTTTCGCTTGCGAGGGCTGGCGACTTGGCCGGAGGGGGCTTCATGAAGCAGGACTCGGTAGACGACCTGTTCCAGCGTGCGGCAAAACATGCCGCGCGCTTCCGCGACAACATAGCCGCGGGCCCGCAAAGGCCGCGGATCTCCTACCAGGCATCGCTTGACGAATTCCGCGAACCTCTGCCGGAGAGAGGCGGCCTTGGCGTGATCGAGGAACTTGTGGCGAAGGCGGAGCCCGGACTTCACGCGATGACGGGTCCGCGCTTCTTCGGCTGGGTCATCGGCGGGTCGCATCCCGTTGGGGTCGCCGCCGACTGGCTGACGAGCGCCTGGGGCCAGAACACCGGCAACCATCACGCAACACCCGCTGCCGCGGCCGCCGAGGCTGTTGCTGGCAACTGGCTGCTCGATCTTCTCGATCTGCCGAGAGAAAGTTCCATCGGCTTCGTGACCGGAGCGACGGTCGCGAATTTTGTCTGCCTCGCCGCAGCACGCGGCGATGTGCTGCGAAAGGCCGGCTGGGACGTCGAAGCGCAGGGCCTGTTCGGCGCACCGCCAATCACGGTTTTGATTGGCGATGAGGCCCACGCGACGGTTTTCTCGGCTCTGCAGTTTCTCGGCCTCGGGCACGACAGGGTTGTCCGCGTGAAGACCGATGATGCCGGCCGCATTCTCGTGTCGGATTTCACCGAGGCGGCTGGCAAGGTTTCCGGACCCTGTATTGCCATCCTTCAGGCTGGGCAGATCAACACAGGTGCCTTCGACGATTTCGACCGCATCATTCCTATCGCCAGGGACATCGGCGCCTGGGTTCATGTCGACGGCGCCTTCGGTCTTTGGGCGCGCGCCTGCCCGCAGAGAAGCGGGCTCGCCAAGGGCGTCGACGGTGCCGATTCCTGGGCTACCGACGGCCACAAATGGCTGCAGACGCCCTATGACTGCGGCTATGCCATTGTTCGCAGCGAAGAGGCGCATCGCCGTGCGATGACGATTGCGGCAAGCTACCTGCCGCCAAGCTACGAGGGCGAGCGGGATCCGAGCCATTTCGTCCCGGAATTGTCGCGTCGCGCCCGTGGTTTTGCCACCTGGGCGATGATCAAGCATCTCGGGCGTGACGGCATTGCCGCCATGGTCGCGCGTCACTGTCGGGTCGCCCATGCCATGGCCGAAAAGCTGAGGTCGGAGGAGGGCATTGCGGTACTGAATGACGTCGTGCTCAACCAGATCCTCGTGCGGTTCGGTGCGAAACACCCAGACGACGCGGCCGACCGGCTCACGCAGCGGACGATCGAGCGGATACAGGCCGACGGCGTCTGCTTCTGCGGCGGTGCGATCTGGCGTGGCCGCAAGGTCATGCGCGTATCGGTGATCTCATGGCTGACCGACGATCTCGCCGGCAATGCTGCGGCAGACGCAATCATCGCGGCATGGCGGGCGGTGCTCCGGGAGAGTGACGGTTGCTGATGGCAGATATGCACGTGACCATTCGCACGGCTGTGTCGGCTGACGACTACGCCGCCTTCGACACATTGATCCGGGAGTATACGGACTGGTGCCGAGCCCGCTATGCGCACGACCGCTGGTTCGTCGACGCGGCGTTCGGTCATCAATCGCTCGATGCGGAACTAATGAACCTGCCGGCAGTGTACGGGCCGCCGAATGGCAAAACCCTTCTTGCCACGATCGGCAACCAGATCCACGGCGCCTGCGCCTACCGCCGGCTTTCAGATGGGATTTGTGAGATGAAGCGGCTGTTTGTTCCGGCGCGCTCTCAGGGGCATGGCATCGGCAGGCGTCTGGGTGACGCGATCATGGCTGCGGCGAGCGCCGACGGCTACATGCTGATGCGGCTCGACACGGCCAACCGCCTGACGGAGGCGATCGCCCTGTACAAGTCGCTCGGGTTCCGCGACTGTCCTCCATACCATCAGTACCCGGATGACCTCATGCCCCATATCGTCTTCATGGAGCGCGAGCTCGGCACAACGCCTTCAACCTCTGACTAACACTTCCGTCTCCTCCGCCAGACGGCGGGCGAGGTCGGGGGAAAAGTGCGCCGCCAACCTTGCCTGAGCGTCGCGCCAGACCGGAATCGCCGCTTCAAGCCTTTGAGCGCCGGCCTCCGTCAGCCACACGGCGCGGCGGCGCAGATCAGCCTCGACGATGGCAATCTCGATCAAGCCTTCATTCTCGAGGGTGCGCAGGTTCCGCGAAAGGGTGGATTGTTCAAGCCCGCTGCGCCGCGCCAGGGCGCCGAGCGTGTCGTCGGATGCCGCTGCGATCTGGGCCATCAGGCCGAGTTGCGCGACGCTCAGCCCGCATCCCGCCATTTCACGATCCATGAATTGGGTGATGCGCCGGGCGGCGAGCCGGCTGTTCAGGCCGGCGCAGATGTCCACCAGGATACTGGCATCGCTGCGGAGCGTTTTCGGCGGTTGCTTCGTCTTTTCCATGGTTGTATGCATATACATAGTATCTAGATACATGGAAAGGCTTCTGATGAGCTCGCTCAAATTGAAGCGGGTATACGAGGCGCCGGAGGCCAGCGACGGCACGCGCATCCTCGTCGATCGGCTTTGGCCACGCGGCGTTGCCAAGGACAAGGCCGGGGTCGATCTCTGGCTGAAGGACATCGCGCCGAGCGATGCCTTGCGCAAACGCTTCCATGGACAGCCGGATGCATGGGACGAGTTCTGCACGGCTTATGCGGCGGAACTGGAGGACGCGGCGGCGCAGGCGGCGGTCCAGGAGCTTCGCGAGCATCTGGCAAACGGTTCCGTGACGTTGCTATTCGCGGCGCGCGACGTCGGGAGGAACAATGCCGTGGCACTGAAGGCATGGCTGGAGCGACATGGGTGAGGCGTTGCCGAAGTAGCAAGCGGCCGTGATGGCGCGCGAGGACCAGTTTGCCGGCCCCGGTCACACCCGCATCGCCTCGATCACCGCCCGCAGTCCCGCTGAAATGTTCCGGCGACTCGGATAGTAGAGATAAAACCAGTCCTCCGGCGGACACCATTCATCGAGGCAGCGGATCAGCCTGCCGTCAAGGACCTCGCGTTGTGCGCGGTTTTCCCAGACATAGGCGAGCGCCACGCCGGAAAGCGCCGCTTGGACCATGAGTTCCTGGTCATCGAGCGCGATCGGTCCGCTCGGATGGAAGGCGACAGCCTCGCCGCGCCGTTCGAATTCCCAGGGGTAGCGCACACCGGTCGGATACATGTTTTGAACGCAGACATGATCCTTCAGTTCGTGCGGCGTCTGCGGGATGTCCCGCTCCCGGAAGTAGTCCGGTGCGCCGACGACCGCGAAGCGTAGTCGAGGCCCGACCTTCACTGCCACCATGCCCTCCCGAAGGCTCTCGCCGAGGCGGACTCCGGCGTCGAAACCTTCCTCGACGATATCCACCAGTCGGTCGGTCGCGGAGATCTCCAGTTCCAGATTGGGGTTGTCCCGGATAAGCGGACCCATCACCCGCCCCAAGATGAAAGGGGCAATCGAATTCGGGACATTGATGCGCACCTTGCCGAACGGCGTGTCGCGAAATCTGTTGAGCGCGTCGAGCGCCGATCCGATTTCACCGAAGGCGGGGGTGAGATGCGCCAGAAGCATGGTGCCGGCGTCGGTCAGCGAGACGCTGCGGGTCGTGCGGTTGAGCAGCCGAAGCCCGATCCGTTCCTCCAGATTGCTGACGGCGTGGCTGATCGCCGAGGCCGTCACCCCACGCTCCTCGGCGGCCTTCCGGAAGCTTCGGTGCCGCGCGACGGCGTCGAAGGCCGCAAGTTCTGACAGATCGGTTGCCCGCATAGATGAACCTCGCTCAGCATTGTTGAGATATTTTCCATTCTAATCACGCAAATCTAATTGCGCCATTCTCCCCTTGTCGCCACGGGCAAGTCGGCCCCGGCCTCGAGGATCTGATCCTCATCCGATCAAGGAAGGAGTTCGCAATGGCACAGACATGGTTCATTACAGGCTGCTCGACCGGCTTCGGCCGCGCGCTCGCACAGCACGTCATCGCGCTCGGCCACAATGTTGTCGTCACGGCTCGTGACGCCGCGCAGGTCGCCGATCTAACGGCCATCGCGCCGGACCGGACGCTCGCGCTCGCACTCGACGTGACGAAGGCAGACGACATTGCCGCGGCGACACGCGCCGCCGAAGAGCGCTTCGGCCACATCGACATTCTCGTCAACAATGCCGGTGTCGGTTATTTCGGCGCCTTCGAGGAGAGCGACATGGATGCGGTCCGCGCCATGTTCGAGGTCAATGTCTGGGGCCTCGCCAACATGACCCGCGCCGTCCTGCCCGGCATGCGCCGGCGCCGCTCGGGCACGATCGTCAACATTTCTTCGGTCGGTGGCCTGCGGTCGGTGCCGTCGCTAAGCTTCTACGCGGCCTCGAAATTCGCCGTCGAGGCATTGTCCGAGGGGCTGTCGAAGGAGACGGAGCCTCTCGGCATCAAGGTGCTCATTGTTGAGCCCGGTCCCTTCCGCACCGATTGGGCGGGACGCTCCGCCGGCGAGGCCACCGTCTCGATCAACGACTATGAGGACACGGCAGGTGCCGTCTGGCGCCGGATCAGGGGTTACAGCGGCAAGCAACCTGGCGATCCGGATCGGGCCGCGCGCGCGATCGTGATGGCGGTTAATGCCGCCGAACCGCCGCTGCGGCTGCTGCTCGGCCGCGAAGCTCTCGCCGGTGCTCGGGCGAAGCTCGATGCCTTGCGCAAGGATTTCGATGCCTGGGCCGAAGTGACCGAAGGGGCCGACTTCCCGGCTGCTGAATCGAACTGATTGACACTCGAAGAAAACATCCGACTCAACTCAAGGAAAAAGGATATTCCCATGCGTATCTGGTTCATCACAGGTGCCTCCCGCGGCTTTGGCGCACTGATCACCAAGGAGGCACTCAGTGCCGGTGATGCGGTCGTTGCCACGGCGCGTCGCGTCGAATCCCTCGATTCGCTCGGCCAGCACGCGAACCTCCTGACGCTCGCGCTCGACGTCACCAATGAGGAACAGGCCCGGGCGGCAGCCGCAGCAGCGGTCGAGCGCTTCGGCCGGATCGACGTGCTGCTCAACAATGCCGGCTACGGTCTGCTCGGGGCCGTCGAGGAAGCGACCGCGGAAGAAATCGAGAAGATCTATCGCACCAATGTCTTCGGCGTTCTCGCCGTCACCCGTGCCGTCCTGCCGCAGATGCGCAGCCAGCGCTCCGGCCACATCATCAACATCTCGTCGATCGGCGGCTATACGGCCTTTACCGGCTGGGGCGTCTACGGCTCGACCAAATTCGCGATCGAAGGGCTGACCGAGGCGCTTGCGCAGGAATTGGCGCCGCTCGGCATCAAGGCGACGGTGGTCGAGCCGGGTTTCTTCCGCACCGACTTCCTGGACGAGCAGTCGTTGTCGGTGAGCCCGCTGTCGATCTCCGATTATAGCGAGACCGTTGGCGCCATGCGCGAATTCGCCAAGACGGCAAACCATGCCCAGCCGGGCGACCCGGCGCGGTTCGCCAAAGCGATGGTGCAACTTGCCCACGCCGACAACCCGCCGCTGCGCATGCCCTTCGGAAGCGACACCGTGGCCGCGATCGAAGCCAAGAACGCCCATGTCGCCGGCGAACTCGCCGCCTGGCGGGAACTCGCGGTATCGACGGACTTTCCGAAGGACAGTGCGGCCGCGTAACGACCGGCCGAAGTTGCAGAAGGCCGGTGGCTGCACGGCGGCCGCCGGCCTTTGTTGCGTCTGCAGTGGGTGTTTTTGGAATTGAAGTGCGGCCGGCGCAACGGCCATTCGCCGTTGACTTCGCAGTTGATGAGAGGAAAATGTCTCTCCTGATACGTCACTACGCAACATTGAGGTGCCTACGATGACGATCGCAAGGAAGCTTCAGAACTACATCGAAGGCGAGGGTGTGGCCTATGACACCGTCGCTCACCACCGCACGGCAACCACCAGCCAGTCGGCGCAGGCGGCGCATGTTCCGGGCAGCAGGCTGGCCAAGTCCGTCGTCGTGCATCACGAAATGGGATACTTTCTCGCCGTTGTTCCAAGCACGCATCGGATCGAGCTCTCCACGTTGCAGGACGTGATGAACAGGCGCCTTGGCCTCGCCTCGGAAGAGGAGGTCAGCACGCTTTTCGCCGATTGCGACACCGGCGCGGTGCCGCCCATCGGATCGGCCTATAATGTGCCGGTGGTCCTTGACGAGAGTCTCGGCAACGTCACCGACGTCTATTTCGAAGGCGGCGACCACAAGACACTGGTGCATGTCAGCGGACCAAACTTCCGCAGCCTGATGAAGGATGCGCAAGTGGCCCGCTTCAGTCACCCGTCGTAACGGGCGATCTCCGGTCGAGCCCTTACCACCGGACGCCGAGTTGGCGCTTCCGAGGCGTTGCCGTACGCGTCTGACGCGGCGCTGGGGCAGGGCCGTGTCACCGTCACAGCACCAGTTCCCAATTCTGCCCGACCAAATCGTGCCCGAAACTATGGTGCTTCTCCTCGTGCACGAGATGAAAACCCGTCGTTTGGTAGATGTGCCTTGCTGCGGTCAGGATGTCATTGGTCCAGAGGGTAACCTTCGAATACCCCGCCTGTCGCGCAAAGCGGATGCATTCCTCGACCAGCCGGCGGCCGATCCCGAGACCTCGTGCGCTTGGCTCGGTGTAGAGGAGGCGGAGCTTGCCGACGGTCGCAGATTCTTCAACGAGGAAGACAGAACCGACGATCTCGCCTTCGCGCTCCGCGACCCAGCAGCGCTCGCGGTTCGGCTTGAAGTTTTGAATGAAATCGGCCGTGATCTGGGCGACGAGGGCCTCAAACCGCTCATCCCATCCGTATTCCTCAGAATAGAGCACACCGTGGCGATGGACGATCCAACCCATGTCTCCGGGCTGATGCGGGCGGAGGATATAGGGGACGCGAGCAGGTTCCGGGGTCGCACCGCCCAGCAGTCGCTCGGCCTCGGCAAGTGCCGTCGCGAGCTTCCGCCGTTCGGGCAGTGAGAGGCGATCGAGCATGGCGCTCACCTCGTCGCGCGAACGCGCGTCGATGGTTGCGAAGCTCTCGCGGCCCGCCGGGGTCAGCGAGATCAGAACCTGCCGGCCGTCCTCCTGCGACGGGCTTTTCGAGACGAGACCGCGCTCTTCCAGGCCCCTCAGGAGCCGGCTGAGATATCCGGAATCGAGCTCGAGCTCGGCTCCGAGCTCCTTGGCTGTGGATGTCTTACGCTGCGCCAGCTCGTAGACGAGGCGGCCCTCGGCGAGCGACAGGGGGCCGCCGAGCAGGCCCTCGTGCAGCAGGCCGATCCGGCGTGTGTAGAAACGGCTGAAGCGGCGCACCGCGGCCACATAATCTTCCTGATCGACCTGCGGCATGGAACATCCATTTAGTTGACGTTGTCATATATATCACTGACTTTGTCACATAATATCGGAATGTCAACTAGCTGGCCTGGGCGGCCTTGTCAGCCAATCGCCGGGTAAACCGGTTCAGGTCGATGATGGCGCGGCGATGGGTTCCTTCGCCAATCAGACCAGCTTCGTCGCAGCAGCAGACTTTGAAGAGAAGCGATCTTTCGTCCACCGCTACCAGTTCGACATCTGCCGTCACCGACATGCCGACGGGTGTTGGCGCGACATGGCTGACATCGACATGGGTGCCGACGGTGCGTTGTTGGTCGGTGAGATAAGGACGCAACGCTTCGATGCAGGTCTGCTCGATGAAGCCGATCATCATCGCCGTTGCGAACACCGGCGGCATATCCCTGAAGCCTGGCCAGGCATCATCGACCTCGGGCACGGTGTGAAACGGGGTGACCGCCAGCCGTTCGCGATGACGCAGGCCAGCCTCGAGTATCGGCAGTTCGCTGATATCGTTCATATCGTCCCCAATCTCATGTTGATGGGCCAGGACACCGGCCGCTTCTTCGCCGGGTCGCCCCAGAGTTCGGAAATATCCCGGACAAAGGCCGTGAGAATGTCTTCGCGCCCGGCGTCGTTGACACGGTGCACGGCGGACCATGTCGACAGGTAGCCCAGGAAATCGCCGAGCTCCCAGGCCCTGTGGATCTCCATCTCCGGTGCTGCCCGCTCATTGAAAGGGAAGGTGATATCGGCATAGCCGGTGTCCACCAGCTTGCGCTCCGTCGGCCAATAGGGGCCGATCTCGTTGTGGTAGAAGTCGATGAATCGCTCCTGAAGTTCATCAGGTTCCAGCCGGAGCACCCCGTAGCTGATGAGCGCGATAACGGCGTTCTCGACGGCGATCCGGCGAGCCTCGGCATAAAAGGCCGGCAGATCGAACCAGTGGGCGGCCTGTGCTGCGGTGATGAGGCTCGCCGTGTTGTCCGGAAGAGGCAGTTTTTCGGCCGGCGCGCAAAGATATCGCACCTTGTCCTCGGCCTGAGCGTTGGCGATCTGGTCTTCGCTAGGGTCTACCCCGATCACGCGATCGAAATAGGTCGCCAGTTGCCGGGTCAGTTGCCCGTTGCCGCAGCCGACATCGACGGCCATGTCACGGGTGGGAGACACTTTCGCAAGAAACGTCGACAGCGCGACCGGGTACTCGGGCCTGAACTGCGCATAGGCGCTGCCTCCTGCACCGAACCAGTTCTTGCGCAGCATCGTGTCAGTCTGCATCGACGTGATCCTCGTTTGCGTGGTGTGCGGCGGCCCTCAGTCGGGCGGCAAATCCCTGGTGTTCCAGTGCGCGCGCCGTTTTTGCCAGCACCTCAAGAAGCGGATGGCCAATTTCCTTTTCCAACGCGTCTATGGCTGTGAAGGTGATCGCCCAGTGGGGTTCAAGTCTCTTCAGCAATTCCCGGCCGCGAGCCGTCAGATGAACACCGTTCTTGCGCCCATCCTCCAGGCGATGGCGTGCCACTAGGCCATCGGCCTCCATCAGCCTCACGGTCTGGCTGATCGCGCCCTGCGTGAGGTTGCTCAGGGCGGTGATCTCGGTCACGGTTTCCGCGCCGGCGGCGAGCGCACGCATGACCGGGGTGTATCTGGCGCGATAGGGGAGGTTCATGGCGCGGTACTCTTCCTCCGCACCCTGATCGACCAATTCTCCGACATAGCGGAGCAGTTCACCGAGACCTGGCATCTGTTTTTGGCTCATGGGCAGCAAATTACATTAGCGCTAATGTAATTTCAAGCGTGAGCTTTCTGTGCGTTTTGTGATCGCCAGATCGACCGGTGAACAGCGCCCGACGACCGATGCGGTGTCGAGCCGTCACAAAAAACATCTGTGACCGGGGTCGCCGGAAACTGCTACACACCGGGGTGGGGGTGAGCTGAAGCGCCGCCGAATACCGGATATGAAGTCCCGTTGGAGAACGCGGTCGCAGGCAGGCCCGTCTCATTTCAAAGCGCGGACGCCAGCGGCAACCTCGGCCAAGTCGTCGTTGAGCTGGTGATCGCGGCCGTGGAGCCGGTGCACTATCGCGCCGGGTATCGCTCTCTCATAGAGATCGACATGCGCAAACGGCGCAATGTCGTCTTCGCTGCCATGATAGAGATGGACCGGCGTCTTTGGAGGCAATCGCGCACCGAGGTCGGCTGTTGGCTGGATATCTTCACTTGGCCAACCGCCAGCGCCAACAAAGGGCGCTGCGATGAGAAATATGCCCGCAAGCTTCCGGTTCAGTGGTGACCCCGCGAGCGCGTTGATCAGAACCGTTCCGCCAATTGAGTGGCCCATCAGTATCGCGCCATCATCGAGGCCGGCGATCTCTTCCGCGAGCGCGGCCTTCCATGTGGAATAGGTGGGATCTGCCTCGTTCGGCATGCGCGGGTAGCGGACGTCGTAGCCAGGCCCAAGTTCTCGCCTCAGGCTGTCGACGAGCTTGTTGTCCCATTCATCATGGGTCCCTGCGCCGCCGCCTTGAATGAACAAGACTTGCTTCTTCATGATTGAGGTCCTTGCCTGCAGCATACGCGCCGCCTTTGGCGTCGCAAAAACCGAACTGCTAAAGACATTTTCCGCCGCTTCGGGCGCAGAATCGGCGGCTTGGATTCTCAGGTTTATATCAAAATGGCGCACCCGACAGGATTCGAACCTGTGACCTTTGGAATCGGAATCCAACACTCTATCCAGCTGAGCTACGGGTGCATCCGTTGGCGGCCAGGGCCGCCGAAGCAGGCTGTGAGCGGTTCTTAGCCTAGCTTGCGCGCCGCTTCAATGGTGATTGAATGAGTTTGCAGCGGAAATTTGCGTTCTGTGTTCGCGTGGAGGCCGCAGCGCTGCATAGGACAAGGGACCTCCGTGAAGAAAAATGCCGCGCCCTCGGACGCGGCATTCGTGGTGTTTGCAGAGCTTCAGGCTCACGCCATCTGCATGGCGCCGGGGCCGGGGATCGCTTTTGGCGGCACCTTGCCCATGATGATCATGCCGAGCACCTCGTCTTTGGTCACGTCCTCGGTGCGGGCGTGGCCGACGACCTGGCCGTTCTTCATCACCGAGACGCGGTCAGCGAGATCGAAGACGTCGTGGATGTCGTGGCTGATCAGGAAGATGCCGATGCCTTCGCGCTTCAACTGCTTGATGAGCTCGCCGACCTGTGCGGTTTCCTGAGGCCCGAGGGCCGCCGTCGGTTCGTCCATGATCAGGATGCGGGCGTTGAAGAGGATGGCTCGGGCAATCGCCACCGATTGCCGCTGACCGCCGGAGAGTGCCTTTACCGGTTCCTTGAAGCGCTGGAAGTTCGGGTTGAGGCGGCCCATCACCTCGCGCGCCTTCGCCTCCATCGCCACGTCGTCGAGCGTTCCCCAGGGGGTGCGCAGTTCCCGGCCGAGATAGAGATTGGCGGCGGCGTCGACATTGTCGGCGACAGCGAGCGTCTGGTAGATCGTCTCGATGCCGTATTTCTTGGCGTCGCGCGGATTGTGGATCTCGGCCGGCTCGCCATTGATCAGGATCTCGCCGGCATCGCGCCTGTAGGCGCCGGAAAGTATCTTGATCAGCGTCGATTTGCCGGCGCCGTTGTGGCCGAGGAGCGCCACGACCTCACCCGGATAGAGATCGACGGAAGCGTTGTCCACCGCGTGGATGCCGCCGAAGGAGATGGAAATGTTCTTCATTTCCACAAGCGGAGTGCGTTGATCTGTCATGTTCGTACTCCTGATTATTTTGCGCGGGCGCGATATACGGTGTCGAGCCAGACGGCGGTGACCAGCACGACGCCGACGACGATCCGCTGCAGCGGGCTGTCGATGCCGAGCAGCACCATGCCGGATTGCAGCGACTGCATGACGAGGGCGCCGAGCATGGCGCCGGCAATCGTGCCCATGCCGCCGGCAAGCGAGGTGCCGCCGATGACGGCCGCGGCGATCGTGTAAAGTTCGTCGAGTTCGCCCTGGGCATTGGTGGCGGCGTTGAGGCGCGCCGTCGAGATTGCGGCGGCGACAGCGCAGAGCATGCCCATCAGCGCGAAGATGCGGACGGTGACCCAGCGCGTCTTGATGCCGGCAAGCTCGGCCGCCTCCGGATTGCCACCGATCGCGAAAACGTAGCGGCCGAAGCGCAGGCGCGTGGCGATGAAGGTCATGACGATGCCGATGACGATGGCGATCAGCACCGGAATGGCGATGCCGTGGGCGATGAAGAGGCCGCCTTCGGGCCACGCGATGCCGCTGGCTTCGGCGTATTTGCGGGCGATGTTGGTTGGCCAGGGATAGCTGTTGGCGACCGCCACCGCGCCGAGAACGAGGGCGCAGCCAATTCCCGACAGGAAATACTCGGCCCAGACCGGGCGGCGGGGAAAGCCGAAGCGCTTACGTTGCTTGCGGGCGTTGATGATGCTGGCGACGATCGCGAGACAGGCAAGCAAGCCGACGATCCAGCTTGCCGTCGCGCCGATCGAGCCTTCGGTGCCGCCGCCCATCAGGCGGAAGGTGGCGTCCATCGGCGCGACAGTGCGGCCACTGGTCACAAACCAGGTGGCGCCGCGCCAGATGAGGAGACCGCCGAGGGTGACGATAAAGGACGGGACGTTGAGGAAAGCGATGATCATGCCATGGAGTGCACCGATCGCCGCTCCGAGGGAAAGGCCGGCAAGCAGCGTGATGATCCAGGTGGCAGGATGGTTAAAGCCGAGGATCTGCGGCAGCAGTTCAGCCTGCAGCACGCCCATGATCATGCCGACGAAGCCGAGGATGGAGCCGACCGACAGATCGATATTGCGGGTGACGATGACGAGAACCATGCCGGTCGCCATGACGGCGACCGAGGCAGTCTGCACCGAAAGGTTCCAGAGGTTTCGCGGCGTGAGGAACAGGCCGCCGGACAGGAAGTCGAAGCCGATCCAGATGATCAGCATCGCGCCGACCATGCCGAGCAGGCGGGTATCGATTTCGGTGGCGCGGAAGAAGCGCTTCACTGGATTCTCAGCCGCGCTGCGCGCGCGATTAAAATGTGCGGTATTTGTCGTGTCGGCCATGGCCGCCGTCCCCCACTGTTTCCATTTGCTCATGCGGCTATTTTCGCGCCGCGTTGCCGCGATCTTATCACCTGCATGCGAAGACCGTCCCGACCTCAAGCAAACGCCGCAACGCGGTCACGTTGCGGCGTCTTGAGGTCAATTCAAATGCCGAGCCGTCAGTTGCACGCGGCGATGGTGCCGGCAGCAACGCCCTGGCAGGCTGCGTCCTTGGAAATCCAGCCGGCGTCGATGACGACGTTCAGATTGTCCTTGGTGATGGCAAGCGGTGCCAGGAAGACCGACTTCATGGCAACGCCCTTCGGTCCGCCGTTGAAGGTTTGAACGCCCTCGATCTCGTCCATCGTCTTGCCGGCGGCGAGCGCGGAAGCGATTTCAGCGGCCTTCTTGCCGAGCTCGCGGGCGTCCTTCCATACGGAAACCGTCTGGGTGCCGAGCGCGACGCGGTTAAGCGCCGCAAAGTCACCGTCTTGCCCGGAGACCGGAACGGCGCCTGCGAGGCCCTGCGCCGAAAGTGCCGCGATGGCGCCGCCGGCCGTGCCGTCGTTCGAAGCGACGACCGCGTCGACCTTGTTGTCGTTGGCGGTCAGGAACTGCTCCATGTTCTTCTGGGCATTTTCCGGCTTCCAGCCGTCGGTGTAGGCCTCGCCGACGTTCTTGATCTTGCCGCCGTCAACCGCTTCCTTCAGCACTTCCATCTGGCCGGCAAAGAGGAAGTCGGCATTCGGGTCGGACGAGGAGCCCTTGATGAAGACGAAGTTGCCTTCCGGCTTCACCTTGAAGACTTCGCGAGCCTGCATGCGGCCCACTTCCTTGTTGTCGAAAGTGATGTAGAAGGCGGCCGGATTTTCGATCAGGCGGTCATAGCCGACGACCGGGATACCCTCTGCGGTGGCCTTTTCGATCGCCGGGGCGATCGCGTCGGAGTCCTGGGCAAGCACGATCAAGGCGTTTGCGCCCTGCGCGATCAGCGATTCGATGTCGGTCAGCTGCTTGGCGGCGGAAGACTGGGCATCGGCGGAGATATACTTGTCGCCGGAAGCTTCAAGCGCGGCCTTGATGGCGGCCTCGTCGGTTTTCCAACGCTCTTCCTGGAAGTTCGACCAGGAAACGCCGACGACAAGATCCTTGGCGATGGCCGCCGAATGCATGGACGCGATGATGGCAGCCCCCGCCATCAACTTCAAAACGGATTTCATTTCATCCCTCCCAAATGGTTGCGCCGTGCGCACGAACCTCCCGCACGCCTCCTCGGCCAACCGTGAAGTGCTGTCGCAAGCCCGCCGCAACCAGTGCGGACTTTTTTCTCGACAGTCGAGAAAATAAATGTCAGAGTTTTAGCAGGCTGTCAACAAGGCCCCGTGCAGCGCCATGCGCCTCTTCCGGGAAGGCGCAAAAGTCGTGATAGCATGTTGAAATGCTGTATGTTTTTGCCCTTGGATCGGCTTCCGTCCGAGTAAACATGCAGGGCGCCTTGTCTTGCCGGTCAACAGATGCTTTGGAGGAGGCATGGGGTTGAAGGATCCGCCATCGACAGGGACGCGTAATGCTGACGAAGTCCAGCACTGAACTTGTACGTCAGCAGAACAGCACGCTTGTCCTTGCGGCGCTCCGCCGGAAAGGTTCCCTGTCGCACACGGAAATCGCATCGGAAACCGATCTCGCCTCGGCCACCGTCTCCGCCATCACGGCGGAACTGGAACGCGCCGGAATCATCGCCAGAAGTGAACAGCACGTTCAAGGCGGCCGTGGCCGGCCGCGTGTGCTTTTCATGCCGCGGCGCGACTGCGGCCATGTGATCGTCGTGCGCATCTCGTCCGATATCGTGCAGTATTCGCTCGCCGATTACGGCGGCACTCTGCTCGACCGGTTCGAGGAGGCGAGACAACACGATCTCAGGGGCACCGCCGCTTTCGGGCAGGTATTCGCCGCAGCGCTTGAACGGCTGCTCCAGCGCTCCCGCATCACGAAGGAAGATGTGCTTGCCATCTCGATCAGCAGCAAGGGCCTTGTTGCGGCTGATGGAGCGCGACTGATCTGGTCCCCGGTTTTCGGCCAAGAGGAACTCGATTTCGAAGAGCTGCTGCGCCCGGATTGGCGGGCCAAGATCATGCTCAGCAACGAGACGCTGCTGGTTGCCCAAGCGCTTGCGGTCCGAGCCGAGGAGGAGAGAGAAGACTTCAAGGCGCTTGCAGCCATATCGCTTGGGCACAGCATCGGTCTCGGCCTTGCACGGAAAGGCCGTCTCGGCGAACTTGATGTTTCGGCGCCGAATTTCGGGCACATGCTGCACACGAGCTCCGCTGGGCTTTGCCGATGCGGCGGCCACGGCTGCATCGAAGCGGCGGCGGGCTTCTATGGAATCCTGCGCACGGCGTTCGAGGTGCCCTCCGACACGATCCCTGCGAAGTTCGTGCCGCTATCGGAGATGGACAAGATTGCGGCCAACGCGCGCCAGGGACACCGCATGGCCGGCTACGCCTTCCGCCAGGCCGGCATCGCGCTCGGCAACGGCATTTCC
Organism: Sinorhizobium terangae; assembly: GCF_029714365.1. Lineage (NCBI taxonomy): Bacteria > Pseudomonadati > Pseudomonadota > Alphaproteobacteria > Hyphomicrobiales > Rhizobiaceae > Sinorhizobium > Sinorhizobium terangae. Next base: position 2,581,399 of record NZ_CP121659.1, on the reverse strand, counting down.
CGCTTGCTCAGCCTCTACGAGCCGATGCCGATCTTCGTCACCGGACCGGGGACACGTTACTTCGATCTCCTTCACAAGGGACTGGAGGAGGGGCTCGCCCAGTCCCTGCAGGTACGCCTGCAAGGACTGCCGGAAATCGCGGTGGCAGCCGACGAGCAGCGGCTCGTTTTCGATGGCCATCTCAATCGCGCACTCAGCACGATCGACGCAGACATTGCCGGCGGGCATGGCTAAGTTCGAACGCCGCCTCGGCGCTCCGCGTCGCTCGGCACTGAAATCTCTCGGGCGAATTCTGGTGTCTCTGCAATTTACGGTTATTTAGAGACTCCTTGCAAAGCTGTCCCTGACGCAGGGGGCAGCGATGTTTTCAGTGATTGCATGCATACGCAATGATCATGACTGGCGACTGATCGCCATTGCGGCGATCGTTTGTCTTGCCGGCAGCGTCGCCACGATGCTGCTCCTGATGCGCGCGCAGCGCAGCCTCGGCACTGAGCGCCGCCTTTGGACCGTCGCCTGCGCCTTTGCGTCCGGCGTCGGCATCTGGTCGACACACTTCATCGCGATGCTCGCCTACGACGGCGGCATGCCGATCGCATATGAGGTCCGAGGCACGACCCTCTCGGTGCTGGTGGCGATCGCGGCGTCCTGGATTGCATTCACCGTGGCGCTCGCCGGAACCTTCCGCTACGCCTTCGCCGTCGGCGGCATTCTGCTCGGCCTCGGCATCGCAGCAATGCATTTCACCGGCATGCGCGCGGTCGAAGCGCAAGGCCAGGTTACGTTCGACTTTCGATCCACCGTGACCGCCGTCATCCTCGGCATGCTGATCGCAGGCGTCGCGCTTCATCTGTTCCGAAAGCTGCAGGGCGTTCGCGGGCTGGTCGCGTCCACGGTCCTATTGGTGCTTGCGATTTGCGCGATGCACTTCAAGTCGATGAGCGGTGTCGGCCTTGTGCCGGACCCGAGCGTTGCCGCCGCTACCACATTCGATCCTGCCTGGCTTGCGGGCGGCGTGATCGCTGCATCGACGACACTCATCCTCGTGGCTTTCGGCGCGCTCTTCCTCGACCGGCACCTCACCGATCTTCGCGGGCTCGTCAACGCGTCGCTCGAAGGCATGATGATCGTCCGCGGTGATGAAATCGTCGATATCAACGAGCGTTTCATGAGCCTTTGCGGCCGGACCGCAGCCGAACTGGCAAAGAAAAACCTGACGGAGCTGTTCGCGCAGGATCGGGAACGGCCGGGGGATCGTCGGGCGTTCGGCGGCTCATGCGAACTCGAACTGCTTCACGCGGACGGGAGGCGAATTCCCGTCGAATACACGTGTCGCACGATCGAATACCGGGGTCGGGAGTGCGACGTGATTTTCGTGCGCGATCTCAGCCAGCGCAAGGAGGCGGAACGCACGATCGAGCACCTTGCGCATCATGATGCGCTGACCGACCTTTCGAACCGCAGTTCGTTCGATCGGCGGTTGGCGCAGTCGATCGCCGTAGCGAGCGCGAGGAACGAACTGCTGGCTGTCCTCTGTCTCGACCTCGACCGCTTCAAGGCCGTCAATGATATTTTCGGCCACGGGGAAGGCGACCGCATCCTGCGCAAGGTGGCGGACATCCTGCGCGCGGCATGCGGGGATGGCGATACGATCGCGCGGCTCGGCGGCGACGAATTCGCGATCATCCAGCCGTCCGCCGGGCAGCCCGAGGCAGCGCGGCAATTGTCGGAGCGCATTCTGAGATCCATTGCAGAGGAAATGGATACCAGCCGTGACCCGATGGCTGTTGGCGTCAGCATCGGTGTGGCGATCTATCCGGCCGACGGAATGACGGCGGACCGGCTTTGCAACAATGCCGATACGGCGCTTTACCGCGCGAAGCAGACCGGCAAGGGCATTGCCTGCTTCTTCGACGCCGAGATGGATGCAGCGGTGCGCACGCGCCGGCAAATGGAAAACGACCTTCGGCACGCGGTCGTCAGGCGCCAGCTCTTCCTCGAATACCAACCGCTCGTCGACGTTCGTGACGACAGGATCGTCGGCTACGAGGCGCTGTTGCGCTGGCAACATCCCGATCGCGGTCTTGTCAGTCCCAGTATCTTTATTCCGATCGCCGAGGAAAGCGGCTCGATCATCCAGATCGGCGAGTGGGTGCTTGAGCAGGCCTGCCTTGAAGCGGCCCGCTGGAACGAGCCGTTGGCGATTTCGGTCAATATCTCGCCGGTGCAGTTTCTGCTTCCCAACCTCTTTGACCAGATTGAAGCGATTCTGAGGCGCACCGGTCTCGAGCCGCGCCGGCTGGAACTGGAGATCACCGAAGCAGTGCTGATGCACAATAGAGATGACGTGTTGACGACGCTCGTCCGGCTGCGGCTGCTCGGCGTGCGCATCGTCATGGACGACTTCGGGACGGGCCATTCCTCGCTCAGCAACCTCCAGACCTTCCCGTTCGACAAACTGAAGATCGATTGCAGCTTCACGGCGGCTCTCGACAAGGACCCTGCGGCGCATGCCATCATCCGCGCGATCATCGCGCTTGGCCAAAGCCTCAACCTGCCGGTGGTGACCGAAGGTGTCGAAACGGAGCGGCAGAAGCAGATCATCGTCGAAGAGGGCTGCCGGCAGATACAGGGCTTCCTCTCCGGTCGTCCGGGGCGCGCACCGAGTGCCAACCAGCCGGTGCAGGACCGGCCAAGGGCCGAGGCGTGATGTTCACCGAATGAAAAAGATCAAGGCCGGGCTCAAAACCCGGCCTTGGCTGTTTTGCTGAAAATGCAGCGTCAGGCGATGCTCACCTGGCGCTTCTCGGCAACCGATTTCACGGCCGCGTCCGCCAGTGCCAGTGCCGCGAGGCCGTCCTTGCCGGAGGGCGTGATTTCCGCGCCTTTTTCGATGGCAGCGATGAAGCTTTCGATCTCGTTTGCGTAGGCCTCGGTATAGCGCGTCATGAAGAAGTCGTGCAGCGGCGGGCGGGTGTAGCCTTCGCCGGTGGCGATTTCGATCGATACCGGGCGCTGGTTTTCCGCCGAGACGACGCCCTTCGATCCGTGAACCTCGATGCGCTGATCGTAGCCATAGGTGGCACGGCGCGAATTCGAGATGATCGCCTGTCTGCCGGAGGCCGTCTGCAGGATGACCGAGACGCTGTCATAGTCTCCGGCCTCGCCGATCGCCTTGTCCACGAGCACGGCAGCGGTCGCGGTCACGGTGACCGGCTCTTCCCCGAGCAGGAAGCGCGCCATGTCGAAATCGTGGATCGTCATGTCGCGGAAGATACCGCCGGAGCGCTTGATATAATCGACCGGCGGCGCACCCGGATCGCGTGAGGTGATCGTCACCATCTCGACATCGCCGATGCGGCCGTCATCGATCGCCTTGCGCACGGCCATGAAATGCGGATCGAAGCGGCGATTGAAGCCGACCATCAGTTTTGCCTTGGTGTCCGATACGACATTAAGGCAGGCCTTCACGCGCTCGACATCGAGATCGATCGGCTTTTCGCAGAAGATCGCCTTGCCAGCGCGGGCAAAGCGCTCGATCAAGTCGGCGTGCGTGTCGGTCGGCGTGCAGATGACGACGGCGTCAATGTCGGCAGCGCTTTCGATTGCCTCGATCGTGCGCACTTCGCAGCCATAGGCATTGGCGATGGCGTCCGCCGCGGCCGGGAAAGCGTCGGCGACCGCGACGAGGACGGCGTCGGGATTGCCGCTGACGGCTTTCGCGTGAACCTTGCCTATGCGCCCGGCGCCCAGAAGACCAAATCTCACTGTCATGTTCGTCTCTCTCGAAATCCGGTCGCAACCGGAAAGGGGCGCGATGATTGACGCTCATCGCGCAAAGGCGTCGCGGACCGCATTGCCCGCGCATTCATAAGGAATGTAACGCTGATATCCCCGCGCGCCGCGGCGCGGCGTGTCTCTCCCTTGCCTCCACTCCGATTCTGTCTCCCGTTTGCGACAATTTCGCGCCGGAATGAAAAGGCCAAACTCATCAATTTCGGAATTTTTATTCCATTTGCGCTCGCGTCGTCAAGCCGGGTTTGTGGCCGTACACTTGCAGGCGCGCCCAATTTGCCCCTACAAGGAAACAAGTTTGCACGCTGGCCGAGAGACAGGATGTTCAAGTTCATCGATCCGGATCACCCTTTTTACCAGCCCCTGTGGATCCGCCTGTTGATCGTCGCCGTCTGCGCTGCCTGGACGGCGGTGGAATTCAGCACCGGGCAGACGACGTGGGGCATGATCTTTCTGGCCGTAACCGCCTATGCGGGCTGTGCTCTGCTGATCTTTTTCAAGCCGAAGCAATCGGCCGGTGACAAGACCGACGCGGGTGACGCGCCGAAGTGAAGGTCATGCCGACCCGTTGTCGCGGGGCAGCCTTCGCGACGCTTCATCGATGAGCATATTGGCAAGTTTCATCCGAACGGTGGCGTTGGCCCTGAAGTCGGCCGGTAACCTGTCCGGGTGGTTAGCCGCGGCGAACCGCCGTCGTTTGGCAGCAAGCGAAATCGCGGTTTCCTGCTCGTCCAGTGCAAGCTCGGCCGCAACCTCGGCAAGACTCGTGCGTTTCAGATGATCGGGCATCACCGGTTGCTGCATGCTCTCGGCCGGTGCAAGCTCATGATAAGCACGTTGAACCGCGTCGAGCGCCGTTATAGCCGGCGACGTGTCGACGATGAAGCCGTGCGAGAACCCGGCCATGCCATGCCGGAATGCCTGCTCGCCGGCGTCCTCGTCGCACGCCGCGTCCTGCTGCTCTGCCTTCAATCGTTCGAGCACTGACTGAAACACCGACATGCCGAACATGACGTGTCTTCTCCAAACAGCATTTGTCGGGGATGTCGCTTTGCGAACGACCGACGGCGAGCTTCTTCAGCCATCCTGCCCTGTGAGGGTTATGCGGGCCTTATCACGCTCTGCTCTGCTTCAGGATCAGGTCGTAGAGCAGCTTTGCGCTTGGCGGCAGGGCACGGCCTTCGGCGGTGATCAGGCCGTAGGGCTTGATGCGTATCGGGATTTGCGTTGGCAGCACGCGAATATCGCCGGCGGGCGTCCCGTTGCCGGCGACGAAATTCGCAACGTCGAGGGCGACCGGTGCAATCGCGTTGGTGTTTCGAACGATCGACAGCGTCAGAATGATCGAGGACGTGTTGATGACGGTTGCCGGCAGCCGGACGCCGGCGGAGACGAAGCTGTCCTCGACCGCACGGCGCAGCAGCGTTCCCGGCGGCTGGAACACCCACTCGTAACCCGGCAGGTCGTCGGCGTTTGCAATTGGCTTTTCGAGCAGGGGATGGCCTTCGCGAACGATCAGGCAGGCCTCCTCGAAACCGATCTCGACCATGTTGAAGAGGCGCGGATTGAGATCGTCCGGGATGCGGCCGACGACGAAGTCGTGGCGCGCCGCCAGGAGCTCGCGCGTCAGCACGTTGCTGTTGTCGATCTGCACATTTATCTCGATGCCGGGATAGGCCGTCGAGACCTGGCGGATGGCGGGCACGGCGAGGTTAAGGGCGGGGCCCGTGACGGAGCCGAGCGAGACCGAGCCGCCGCTACCGGTTTTCAATTCATTGATCTCGCGCGCGGCCTCGCGCAGTTCGAGAAAGATCGTTCGCGCGCGTCGTGCGAGCGCCTCGCCATAGCGGGTCAGTTCGACGCCGCGCGCCACCCGTTCGCAGATCGGCGCCTTCATGATCGCTTCGATCTCGGCGAGCATTCGCGACGCTGCCGGCTGCGAGATGCCGAGCGAATCGGCGGCGGTGCTGATGCGACGATAGTCCTCAATCGCCAGGATGAGCCTCAGATGATTGATCTTCAGGCCCGATCGAAGGAGGGCGCTATCGAGAAGTTCGTCCGCCATCGCTCCGGCATTCGCCCTGCTGTCCACTGTCACGGCATTGGCCCCGTTTTCTGAAAATTTTCAATAATCACACTCTTTTGCTGTGGTATATCAATTTTGATATGCATGCAAAGCGATATTGTATTTGACAGTTATGTTTATTGATTCCAGTTTCCCTGTCGATGCGCCAGTGCATGCGGGAGTATGTGGGGCCGGGAGGGCTTTCCTTCACCTTGAACCACCGCCGGGGACCAACTCTCCGCGCCGGTGGATCGCTGCGCATATGACGGGGCCTGCCGGCTTCAACACTCAGGGAGAGATCTGATGAAATTGATTACTTCGCTTCTCGCAGCCGCGGCGATTTCCGTCGCGTCGTTTGCTGCACCGGTCTTCGCACAGGACAAGGGCACCGTCGGCATCTCCATGCCGACGAAGACGTCGACCCGCTGGATTTCCGACGGCGAGACCATGGAGAAGCTGTTCAAGGAAGCCGGCTACACGCCGGACCTGCAGTTCGCCGACGACGACATTCCGAACCAGCTCGCGCAGATCGAGAACATGGTGACCAAGGGCGCGAAGGTTCTCGTGATCGGCGCCATCGACGGCACCACACTGTCCGACATCCTGCAGAAGGCGCATGACGCCGGCGTCAAGGTCATTGCCTATGACCGCCTCATCCGCGACTCCGGCAACGTCGACTACTACGCCACCTTCGACAACTTCCAGGTCGGCGTCCTGCAGGCGACCTCGCTCGTTAACGGCCTGAAGCTCGACGGCGCGACCGAGCCGAAGAACATCGAACTTTTCGGCGGTTCGCCGGACGACAACAACGCCTTCTTCTTCTATGACGGCGCGATGTCGGTCCTGCAGCCCTTGATCGACAGCGGCAAGATCGTCGTGAAGTCCGGCCAGACGGGCATGGATCAGGTCGGCACGCTGCGTTGGGACGGCGCCGTCGCCCAGTCCCGCATGGAAAACCTGCTTTCGTCCACCTACACCGACGCCAAGGTTGACGGCGTGCTCTCGCCCTATGATGGTCTCTCGATCGGCATCATCTCCGCTCTGAAGGGCGTCGGTTACGGCTCCGGCGATATGCCGATGCCGGTGGTCACCGGTCAGGACGCCGAACTGCCGTCGGTCAAGTCGATCCTCGCCGACGAACAGTTTTCGACCGTCTTCAAGGACACCCGCGAACTCGCCAAGGTCACGGTTAACATGGTCAACGCGATCATGGACGGCAAGGAGCCGGAAGTGAACGACACCAAGACCTATGAAAACGGTGTCAAGGTTGTTCCGTCCTACCTGCTGAAGCCGGTTGCGGTCGACAAGTCCAATGCCAAGGAAATCCTTGTCGGCTCGGGCTACTACACGGAAGACCAGATCAACAACTGATCGCGTCGAAACGGAGGGTCCGCGATCCCGTTGCGGACCCTTTTCTCTGGGTAAGGGAGTCTGTAGTCTCTCGCGGGCTGCAGCTGGAATGCTGAACATGGACAATATCATTCTCGAAATGCGGGGCATCACCAAGACGTTTCCGGGCGTCAAGGCGCTTGACAATGTCAGCTTCAAGGTCCGCGAAGGGGAAATCCACGCTCTCGTCGGCGAAAATGGTGCCGGCAAGTCGACCTTGATGAAGGTGCTGAGCGGCGTCTATCCCGCGGGAACCTACGAGGGTGAGATCTACTATGACGGCGAGGTGCGGCGCTTCAGCACGATCTCGGACAGCGAGCATCTCGGCATTATCATCATTCACCAGGAACTGGCGCTGGTTCCATTGCTGTCGATCGCCGAAAACATCTTTCTCGGCAACGAGATCGCTAGCAAAGGTGTGATCCACTGGCCGCAGACTTTTGCCCGCACGCAGGAGCTCTTGAACAAGGTAGGCTTGAAGGAGCCGCCCGCGACGCTCATCACCGATATCGGCGTCGGCAAACAGCAACTGGTGGAAATCGCCAAGGCGCTTTCCAAGAAGGTCCGGCTGCTGATCCTCGACGAACCGACCGCCTCGCTGAACGAGACCGATTCCGACGCGCTTCTGAAGCTGCTCATGGAGTTTCGCAAGCAGGGCATGACCTCGATCATCATCTCGCACAAGCTGAACGAGATCAAAAAGGTCGCCGACCAGATCACCATCCTGCGCGACGGCGGCACGGTGGAAACACTCGACTGTCACAAGGAAGACATCAGCGAGGATCGGATCATCAAGGGCATGGTCGGCCGGGCGATGGAAGACCGCTACCCGCCCCGCGAGCCGAACATCGGCGAGACGCTGCTCGAGGTGAAGAACTGGAACGTCTTCCATCAGCATCACCGTGACCGCCAGTTCCTGCACGATGTCAGCTTCAATGTTCGCGCTGGCGAAGTCGTCGGTATTGCGGGGCTGATGGGTGCGGGCCGCACCGAAACGGTGATGAGCATCTTCGGCAAATCGTGGGGGCACAAGATCACCGGCGACGTGACCATGCGCGGCAAGCCGGTGGACGTCAGCACGATCCCGCGGGCGATCAAGGCGGGTCTCGCCTATGTCACGGAAGACCGCAAGCAGCTCGGGCTCGTGCTCATCAACAACATCAAGGACAACACGACCCTTGCCAACCTGCATGCGGTCGCGTCGAACGGCGTCATCGATGAGCGCAAGGAGAGAAAGGTCGCTGCGGACTATCGCACGAAGCTTCGTATCCGCTCGCATTCGATCTATCAGGAGACGGTGAACCTTTCGGGCGGCAACCAGCAGAAGGTCGTGCTGTCCAAGTGGCTGTTCACCAATCCCGACGTTCTCATACTCGACGAGCCGACACGCGGCATCGATATCGGCGCGAAGTATGAGATCTACACCATCATCAACCAACTCGCGGCCGAGGGCAAAGGCATCCTGATGATCTCTTCGGAGATGCCGGAACTCCTCGGAACCTGCGACCGCATCTATGTCATGAACGAAGGGCGCATTGTGGCAGAGCTTTCCAAGGAAGAAGCCAGCCAGGAATCTATCATGCGCGCCATCATGCGTTCAGGGGAGAAACACTAATGGTCGCCGATACGAGCACCCAAACCACCAAACCGTCGATCGGTGACTATCTCAGGAACAACATCCGCGAATACGGCCTGCTGGTCGCGCTCGTCATCATCATGCTGTTCTTCCAGTTCGTGACCGATGGCGTTCTCTTCAGGCCCGTCAACATCACGAACCTGGTGCTGCAGAACTCGTTCATCGTCATCATGGCGCTGGGCATGCTGCTGATCATCGTCGCCGGGCATATCGACCTTTCGGTCGGCTCGATCGTGGCCTTCATCGGCGCGATATCGGCGATCATGCTGGTCAAATGGGGCCTGCCTGCGTTCGTGGTCATTCCCGCCTGTCTCGTCGTCGGCGGCATCATGGGGGCGGCGCAGGGCTATTGGGTGGCCTACCAGAAGATTCCGTCCTTCATCGTCACGCTCGCCGGCATGCTGGTGTTCCGCGGAATGACCTACGTGGTCCTCGGCGGGCGGCCGATCGGGCCGTTCCCGAAGGAGTTCCAGATCCTGTCGACGGGCTTCGTTCCGGATTTCCTCTATTTCCTCAGCCCCAACCCCGACGTCATCAAGAACATGGTGGCGCTGGTAGCTGTGCTGGCGCTTGTCGGCTACGCCGTCTACGCGGGGCTGCGCAATCGCCGCATCAACGAGCAGCACGGCACGGAGAACGAGCCCTTCATCTTCTTCGCGATTCAGATGGCGGTTATCGGTTTCGTCGCGCTGTTCATCGGCTTCCAGCTCTCGACCTATCGCGGTCTGCCGAACGTTCTCATCGTCATGGGCGTGCTGATTGCCGCCTATACGTTCCTTACGACGCGCTCGACGATCGGCCGGCGGATCTATGCGATGGGCGGCAACGAAAAGGCTGCAAAGCTCTCCGGCATCAACACCGAGCGGCTGACCTTCTACGCGTTCGTGAACATGGGCGTGCTTGCCGCTCTCGCCGGCATGATCATCACGGCGCGGTTGAACTCGGCCACCCCGAAGGCCGGCGTCGGCTTCGAACTCGACGTGATCGCCGCCTGCTTCATCGGCGGCGCCTCTGCTTCGGGCGGCGTCGGCAAGATCACCGGTGCCGTCATCGGCGCCTTCATCATGGGCGTCATGAACAACGGCATGTCGATCATGGGCATTGGCATCGACTACCAGCAGCTGATCAAGGGTCTTGTGCTGCTCGCAGCCGTATTCTTCGACGTCTACAACAAGAACAAAGGCAAAGGCTGACCGGTTCCCCGATCAGCCTTCATTGAACCAGAAACAGAAACGGGCGGCTCGGGCCGCTGGATTGGGTGGTGCAAATCACCCGAGGGCGGCGCATTGCCTGCGTCACGAAAGGGGCGGGCGGTGAAGCCCAGGTCGAGAGGAAGGACAGGAACGTGCTGATTTCTCAGGTCAGGAAAGAAGATGGATCGATCGCCGTCGCCGTTCGGTCTGCGGGCGAGGTGGCTCGCGTCGTCAAGGGGGCGGAAAGCGTCTATGCGCTGGCGATGGAAGCGGCCAATGGCGACAAGAGCCTCAAGGAGGTGATCGACAGCCGCGGTCTGGGCGATACGATCGATCTCAAGAAGGCCTATGCGGAAGGGCGGATGCTGCCGCCGATCACTCATCCTGATACGGCGCACCTGCATCTGACTGGAACCGGTCTCACTCATCTCGGCTCGGCGGCAACCCGCGACGCCATGCACAAGAAGACGGCCGAGGCAGCGGAAGAGACGCTGACCGATTCGATGAAGATGTTCCGCATGGGGCTCGAAGGCGGCAAGCCGAAGCCGGGCGAAAAGGGCGTCCAGCCGGAATGGTTCTACAAGGGCAACGGAACGTCTGCGGTCGCGCCCGGCCAAGCCCTCGTTTCCCCGGCCTTTGCGGAAGATGGCGGTGAGGAACCGGAAATGGCCGGTATCTACGTGATCTCCGACAAGGGTGTGCCCTATCGCCTGGGCTTTGCCGTCGCCAACGAGTTCTCCGACCACAAGACCGAGCGGGTCAATTATCTCTGGCTCGCCCATTCGAAGCTGCGCCAGGCGAGCTTCGGGCCGGAAATCCGCATCGGCGCGGCGCCTGACGACATTCGCGGCACGTCTCGCATCCTGCGCGGCGGCACAGTGCTGTGGGAAAAGCCGTTCCTTTCCGGCGAAGCGAACATGTCGCACAGCTTCGCCAATCTCGAATATCACCATTTCAAGTACGGTCTCTTCCGTGTGCCGGGCGACGTGCATGTGCACATGTTCGGCACGGCGACGCTTTCCTTCGGGGATGGCATCCGCACGGAGGAGGGGGACGTATTCGAGATCGAGGCCGGGGAATTCGGCCTGCCGCTACGCAATCCGCTGGCCATTGCCGCGGAGGAAGAGATCGCCATACGCCAACTCTGATATACCTGACATGGCAGCCGCAGGCCGCGACGGGCGGCCGGCTGCGTCAAGAAGACAAGGAGGCCCAAAGCCCATGACACTTCATCAGAACCTGATTGCCGGCGAATGGGTCGGCACCGACGGCGTTGCCAACATCAATCCGTCGAACACCAACGATGTCATCGGCGACTATGCCCGCGCCAGCGCCGACGATGCGAAGGCCGCGATCGCGGCGGCAAAGGCGGCCTTTCCGGCCTGGTCGCGCTCCGGGCTGCTCGAGCGCCACGCGATCCTGAAGAAGACCGCCGACGAGATCATCGCGCGCAAGGACGAACTCGGGCGGCTGTTGTCGCGCGAGGAGGGCAAGACGCTGGCCGAGGGCATCGGCGAGACCGTGCGTGCCGGCCAGATCTTCGAATTCTTCGCCGGTGAGGCCTTGAGGCTGGCCGGCGAGGTCATCCCGTCGGTCCGGCCGGGAATCGGCATCGAGATCACCCGCGAGCCGGTCGGCGTCGTCGGCATCATCACCCCGTGGAATTTTCCGATCGCCATTCCGGCCTGGAAGATCGCCCCGGCACTTTGCTACGGCAACACCGTCGTCTTCAAGCCGGCCGAACTGGTGCCCGGCTGCTCCTGGGCGATCGTCGACATTCTTCACCGTGCCGGCCTGCCGAAAGGGGTGCTGAACCTCGTCATGGGCAAGGGCTCGGTCGTCGGCCAGGCGATGCTCGACAGCCCCGACCTTCAGGCGATCACCTTTACCGGTTCCGTCGGCACCGGCAAACGCGTGGCCGCTGCCTCGGTCGAGCACAATCGCAAATTCCAGCTCGAGATGGGCGGCAAGAACCCGTTCGTCGTGCTCGATGATGCCGATCTTTCGGTCGCCGTCGAGGCGGCGGTCAATTCCGCCTTCTTCTCGACAGGCCAGCGCTGCACCGCCTCGTCGCGCATCATCGTCACCGAAGGCATCCACGACAGGTTCGTCGCAGCGATGGCCGAGCGGATGAACGGTCTTGTCGTCGATGATGCGCTGAAGGCCGGCACCCATATCGGTCCGGTTGTCGATCAGGGCCAGTTGAACCAGGACACCGACTATATCGCCATCGGAAAGCAGGAAGGCGCCAAGCTCGCCTTCGGCGGCGAGCTCATTGCGCGCGACACGCCCGGCTTCTACCTGCAGCCGGCGCTGTTCACCGAGGCGACCAACGCGATGCGGATTTCCCGCGAGGAGATCTTCGGTCCGGTCGCGGCGGTGATCCGGGTGAAGGACTACGACGAGGCGCTGGCGGTTGCCAACGACACGCCGTTCGGGCTGTCCTCCGGCATCGCCACCACGAGCTTGAAGCATGCGACGCATTTCAAGCGCAATGCCGAAGCCGGCATGGTGATGGTCAACCTGCCGACGGCCGGCGTCGATTTCCACGTTCCGTTCGGCGGCCGCAAGGGCTCCTCCTATGGCTCGCGCGAGCAGGGCAAATACGCCGCCGAATTCTACACAACCGTCAAGACCGCCTACACGCTGGCGTGAGGCAGCATGGTATTGCCCGCTGACATGCGGGGCTGAAGAGGAAACGATGAAGAAGAAAGCTGAGTGGCCGCGCAAACTCCGTTCACAGGAATGGTTCGGCGGTACGGGCAAGAATGCCATCATGCATCGCTCCTGGATGAAGAACCAGGGACTGCCCGCCGATACCTTCGACGGCCGGCCGATCATCGGCATCTGTAACACCTGGTCGGAGCTCACGCCCTGCAATGCGCATCTACGTGACCTCGCGGAGCGCGTGAAGCGGGGCGTTTACGAGGCGGGCGGCTTCCCGGTGGAGTTCCCGGTCTTCTCGACCGGCGAAAGCACGCTTCGACCGACGGCGATGATGTTCCGCAACCTTGCGGCCATGGATGTCGAAGAGGCGATCCGCGGCAACCCGGTCGATGGCGTCGTGCTGCTCGGCGGCTGTGACAAGACAACGCCCAGCCTTCTGATGGGAGCGGCGAGCGTCGATATTCCGGCGATCGTCGTTTCTGGCGGACCGATGCTCAACGGCAAATGGCGCGGCAAGGACGTCGGCTCCGGCACCGCCGTCTGGCAGTTTTCCGAAATGGTCAAGTCCGGCGAGATGACGCTGGAAGAGTTCATGGACGCCGAGCAGGGCATGGCCCGTTCTGCCGGAAGCTGTATGACCATGGGCACGGCCTCGACCATGGCATCGATGGCCGAAGCGCTCGGCATGACGCTCTCCGGCAATGCCGCCATCCCCGCCGTTGACGCGCGCCGCCGGGTCATTTCGCAGCTTACCGGCCGCCGCATCGTGGAGATGGTCAAGGAAGACCTGAGGCCTTCCGACATCCTTACCAAAGAGGCCTTCGAAAACGCCATCCGTGTCAATGGCGCGGTCGGCGGCTCCACCAATGCGGTGCTGCACCTGCTCGCACTTGCCGGTCGTGTCGGGGTCGATCTCTCGCTCGATGACTGGGATCGGCTCGGCCGCGACGTGCCGACGATCGTCAACTTGCAGCCGTCGGGCAAGTACCTAATGGAGGAGTTCTACTACGCCGGCGGCCTGCCGGTTGTCATCAAGGCCGTCGCCGAGATGGGGCTCCTTCATAACGACGCCATCACGGTCAGCGGCGACACGATCTGGAACGACGTCAAGGGCGTCGTCAATTATAACGAAGACGTGATCCTGCCGCGCGAAAAGGCGCTGACGAAGTCCGGCGGCATCGCCGTGCTGCGCGGCAATCTTGCCCCGAGAGGCGCCGTGCTGAAGCCGTCAGCCGCTTCGCCCCATCTGATGCAGCACAAGGGCCGCGCGGTCGTCTTCGAAAGCATCGAGGACTATCACGCCCGCATCAACCGTGAAGATCTCGACATCGACGAGAACTGCATCATGGTGCTGAAATATTGCGGCCCGAAGGGCTATCCCGGCATGGCCGAGGTCGGCAACATGGGCCTGCCGCCGAAGGTCTTGAAGAAGGGCATCACCGACATGATTCGCATCTCCGATGCGCGCATGTCCGGCACGGCTTACGGTACAGTTATCCTGCATACCGCGCCCGAAGCCGCCGAGGGCGGGCCGCTCGCACTCGTCGAGAATGGCGATCTCATAGCAGTCGATATCCCCAACCGCACGCTGCATCTCCACGTGTCCGATGAGGAACTTGCCCGCCGTCGCGAAGCTTGGGTGTCGCCGGTCAGGCCGCTCACCGGCGGCTATGGCGGGCTCTATATCAAGACCGTGATGCAAGCCGACACCGGCGCCGACCTCGACTTCCTCGTTGGGGCGCGTGGGGACCGCATCCCGATGGACCGCGACAGCCATTGACCAGGGCTGGCGTCTGAATAAGCCGGCGAGGGCGGTCGCATTGGCCCTCGCTCAGCGCTTCTTCGCCAATTTGCCCCTCACCCTAACCCTCTCCCCGCTCGCGGGGAGAGGGGACTTGAGCGGCCGCCACGAGTCTCCTTCCCGCTTGCGGGGAGAAGGTGGCCGGCAGGCCGGATGAGGGGCAGTTGGGACGGCGATTACTGACTTTGGCTCTGGCTCTGACTTTGGCTCTGGCTCTGGCTCTGGCTCTGTTCGCCTTGTCTCTGGCTTTGCGTCTGTCCTTGCTTCTCGACCGTCACGGCCACTTTCAGCGTCTCGCTCGCCGCGCCATGCACCAGTCCGGAGATCGGAGCGGCATCCCTATAGCAGAGCCCGGACGCGATGCGGACATAGCGATCGTCCGGGCAGATCTTGTTGGCGGCGTCGAAGCCGACCCAGCCGAGGCCCGCGATATGAACCTCGGCCCAGGCGTGACTCGCCGTCTGTTCCGGATGGCCTTCCATCATGAGATAGCCGGAAAGATAGCGGGCGGGGAGGCCGAGCGTGCGGGCTGCGGAAATCAGGATATGAGCGTGATCCTGACAGACGCCCTTGCCGCGCTCCAGTGCTTCTTCTGCTGTGGTCTCAGTCTGCGTGTCGCCGGGCTTGTATTCGACCGTTTCGTGGATGATGGCCATCAGCGAATGCACGCGCTCGAGATCGGTCTCTCCTTCGGCGGATTTCGCAAGATCACGGATCAGCTTCCCGGCTTTGCTGAGCGGCGTCTCGCGCGCATAGAGCCATAGCGGCACGAAGGAGTGGTGCGGGCCGAAAACGCCGGCGCGATCTTCCGTGTGCACCTCGCCGCTCGCCACGATCCGAATGGCCTTGCGGTCTCCCTCGACGCTGACGAGATGCGTGCGATTGCCGAAGTGGTCGTCGTAGGCGACTTCGACAGCCGCACCTTCCACGCGCGTCTCCCAGTTCAGGACCGTTTGACCCACCTGGGTCGTCGGCGTCAGTCGCAGCCGTTGAAGCGCATATTGCACCGGTTCATCGTAGTGATATTCGGTCGTGTGGCTGATTTTCAGGTGCATGTTTTTCTCCTGAAGCTCAGTGATAGAACCGATAGCCGTCGGAGATTTCCTGGCCCAGACGGTTATTGTCGCTGATGAACTCCTCGAGATATTCGTGCAACCCCTGATCCATGATGTCGTTCATCGAGCGGCTGCGGAGCGCCGCAAGCGTCTGCTCGGCCGTCTCGTGCGCCGCATGTGTCTCGCCGTATTCACGCGCGAGATAACCGAGATTGCTGACGATCTTTTCGTAGCAATAGGCGAGCGATCGCGGCATGCGCCCGTTGGAGATCAGGAAGTCGGCAATGTTCGCCGGCTTGAGCTCGGCGTCGTAGACCCAGCCATAGGCGCGATGGGCTGAGACGGAGCGCAGGATCGATTCCCATTGCACGTTGTCCATCGACGAGCCGACTGCGGCGACGGCCGGCAGCAGCACGTAATATTTCACGTCGAGAATGCGCGCCGTATTGTCCGCCCGCTCGATGAAGGTTCCAATGCGCGAAAAGTTGAAGATCTCGTTCCTCAGCATCGTGCCATGGAAAGCGCCGCGGATGAGACCGGCGCGGCGCTTGATCGTGTCGATGATCTCGGGCAGGTCGGCGGGCCGTGCCTTCTTCGCCAGCATCGCCTTCATCTCGATCCAGCATTCGTTGGTCGCTTCCCAGGTCTCGCGCGTCAGCGCCGTGCGAACCATGCGGGCATTGTGGCGGCCCGCCTCGATGCAGGACATGACGCTCGAGGGATTGGCGCGATCGCGAAGCAGGAAGTCGATGGCATCGCTGCTCGTCAGCGTGTCGTGCACCTCGTCATAGAGTTCGCGCACACCGGCGCTCTGCAGCACACCGTCCCAGTCGTCCTCGGTCGCTTCGCTGCGGGTCAACGACATGCGCAGGCCGGCATCGATCAGGCGGGCGCTGTTCTCGGCGCGCTCGATATAGCGGAACATCCAGTAGAGGCCGTTCGCAGTTCTTCCCAGCATCGCGTCAGTCCTCCAGTACCCAGGTGTCCTTGGTGCCGCCGCCCTGGCTTGAATTGACCACCAGGGAGCCCGCCTTCAGTGCGACGCGCGTCAGGCCGCCGGGAATGATCTGCACCTTGTCGGAGACGAGGACGTAGGGACGCAGGTCGACATGGCGAGGAGCGATGCCCTTGTTGACGAGGATCGGAACAGTGGAGAGCGACAAAGTCGGCTGAGCGATGTAGTTGCCGGGGCGAGCCTTCAGCTTTTCGGCAAAAATGGCCCGCTCCTTCCTGGTTGCCGTCGGGCCGACGAGCATGCCGTAGCCGCCGGAACCGTGGACCTCCTTGATCACTAGCTCCTCGATGTGTTCGAGCACGTATTTGAGGCTTTGCGGTTCCGAGCAGCGCCAGGTCGGGACGTTCTCGAGCAACGGCTTGCGCCCGGTGTAGAACTCCACGATCTCCGGCATATAGGAATAGATCGCCTTGTCGTCGGAAATGCCGGTGCCGGGCGCGTTGGCGATGGTGATGTTGCCGGCCCGGTAGACGTCCATGATGCCGGGAATGCCGAGGGCGGAATCGGCGCGGAAGGTGAGGGGATCGAGGAAATCGTCGTCGACGCGGCGGTAGAGCACGTCGATCGCCTCATAGCCGCGCGTCGTGCGCATCTTCACCTTGCCGTCGATGACGCGGAGATCCGAGCCCTCCACCAGCTCGACGCCCATCATGTCGGCGAGGAAGGCGTGCTCGTAGAAGGCCGAGTTGTAGATGCCGGGGGTTAGCACGGCGATACGGGGCTTGCCGCTGCAGCCGGGCGGAGCCAGCGAGGCGAGGCTCTGGCGAAGCAGGTAGGGATAGTTCTCGACCGGACGCACGCGGTTCTGGTGAAAAAGCTCCGGGAACATCTGCATCATGGTTTCCCGGTTTTCCAGCATGTAGCTGACACCGGATGGCGTGCGGGCGTTGTCCTCGAGCACGTAGAACTGGTCTTCGCCGGTGCGCACGATGTCGGTGCCGACGATATGCGTGTAGACGCCGCCCGGCGGCCTTAAGCCGATCATTTGCGGCAGGAAGGCGTCGTTTTTCTCGATCAGTTCGCGCGGAATACGCCCGGCGCGGACGATTTCCTGCTTGTGGTAGATGTCGTCGAGAAAGGCGTTGAGGGCGATGACCCGCTGTTCGATGCCTTGCGCCAGCTTGCGCCACTCTCGGCCGGAAATGATGCGGGGAATGAGGTCGAAGGGGATGAGCTTTTCGGAGGAGTCTGCGTGTCCGTAGACCGCGAAGGTAATGCCCGTCTTGCGGAAGATGTTTTCAGCTTCTTTTGATTTCGCTATGAGGCGATTTCTGTCCTGGCTGGCATACCATTCATTGTAGGTCGAATATGGCTGGCGCGGACTGCTGTCCGCATTCATCATTTCGTCAAATGCCAAAGGCGTGGTCCCCTTATTTTTGACCATTTGAGTACAATGGTTGATGCAATGCAAGAAGCGTGCACATTCGCTGATCAAGAATTTTCGAGCTGCCTTAAATGTCTTTCGGGACGCGGCCGCCGTGATTGCGGGCGGCCGAAATCCGCCGCAGCGGGCGGCAGGCTCCCGGGCGCTTTTCCATGTGCGGCAGGAAATCGGCAGATGCTTGAAATTTGAGCATTCGGCAGGAGGCAACGGGAGGAAGCGAGATGGTGATAGCGTTCGAAATCGTGGAACGCCCGGCCCAAACGATCACGGGTCACCTCTGGGAGGGTACCTTCATCGAAGCGGCCGACGGCGCCGTTCGCCGCCTGATCGCGGAGACGCAGGAACATCGCCGGCGTGCTTATCCTGATGATCATTCGGCGCTAATAGGTCTCTCCTGGAACGATCGGTCTGACGGCTTCCGTTATCTCGTCGGCTATGCGGGCGAAGACGACGGGACCTTCACCCAGCCGCAGCAAGTCGAGTTGCCGGCCATGCGCCTGGCAACGACGATCCATCGTCCCGAGAGCTCGGATGTCTTCGCGGATTACAGCAAGATGTTCGACTGGATCGCCGCTGAGGGGCACATCATCGATACGACCCATTTCCACTATCGCGAGGAATACGAGGCCGGGTTTGTTTCGCCCGCGGCCTCGTCGCTCAGGCTTATGGTTCCGATTCGCTGATGGTGAGCATCAGAAAAATTACTTTGACCGAAGGCAGTATGCGCTTTATCGGCGGAAGTGCTCGTACCAGCTTGCGACCTTAGGCACTCGACTAATCCGCCGCGGTCGTGCCCAGCCACGGAAAAACCGATGACGCTTGCCCGTTTGGCTCCGGCCATCTTCGTCCTGCTCTGGTCCACCGGCTGGGTGGTCGCCAAGTATGCGGCCTTTTTCGCCGATCCGCTGACTTTTCTCGTGCTGCGTTATGCCTTCGCGATCCTGCTCTTCATCGGCTTCTGCGTCGTGACGGGCGCTCGCTGGCCGCGCTCCTGGACCACCATCAGTCACGCTATTGTGTCGGGGATGTTCCTCCACGGGCTCTATCTCGGCGCCGTGTGGTGGGCGATCGGGCAGGGGGTGCCGGCAGCGATTTCCGGCATCATCGCCGGACTGCAGCCGCTGATGACCGCGGCCGTCGCACCCTTCTTGATCAATGAAAACCTGAGCCGGCTGCAGCAGATCGGCCTCGTGCTCGGCTTTCTCGGCATCGCGCTCGCGGTGCTGCCGAAGATGGTGGCGATCGATACCGCCGCGATGCCGATCCACCTCCTGCCCGTCGTCGTCAATGTCCTTGGCATGGCGGCCGTCACCTACGGCACGCTCTACCAGAAACGGCACCTCCAGAATGGAGACATCCGTGCGATCGCGACGCTGCAATATGCGGGCGCGCTGATTGTTACGGTTCCCCTCGCGTTCGCGCTTGAGGACCTGCACGTCACCTGGAACCTGCAGCTTGTCGGCGCGCTAGCCTGGTCGGTGCTTGGCCTGTCCATGGGCGCGATCGCGCTGCTGCTCTATCTCATCCGCCGCGGACAGGTCTCGCGCGCTGCCTCGCTGATCTATCTGGTGCCGCCGCTTGCGGCCGTCCAGGCGGCGCTCTTCTTCGGCGAAGCCCTGACGCTACCGATGATCGTCGGCACGATCATCGCGGTGGCCGGCGTCTATCTTACCAACCGAAAGGCCGCTGACCCTGCGCCCTCCGGCGACCGGGCCAGTAAGGCTGTGGCGAGCTGAGCCGGACGGCGATCAGCATTTGCGGGCGGAGTTCGGACGCTGATCAAAATCGCTTCTGGCTCTAAGTGGGCATGTTGACACCACCTCTGCCCTACCGCGGCATCTCCCCCCTTGTGGCGGAGATGGCCGGCAGGCCGGAGGAGAATGCTGCAGCTGGCGCAATGCTCCAACTTAGACCAAAACGGCGGGCACTCGGCCCGCCGTTTCGTTTCCCAGCAATGAGATTGCACTCAGCCGCGGCGGCCGCGATTGTCGGCGCGACGTGCGCCCTGGCCTTCGCGGCGGTCGCCGGACGGGCCGTCGCCGTGGCGTCGGCCCTCGTGTTTCGAAGCCGGGCGGCCGTGGTGCTTGCGGCCCTCGTGATTGCGGTTGCCTTCCGACCGGCCGTCATGATGGCCGTGAGCCGGCTGGCGCTGATCGCGGCGGTCGTGCTTCTGTGGACGCCGTTCGTCGCGCAGCAGGTCGTCGCCGGCAAAGCCTGACGGCGTTGCTGCCGGTTCGCGTGCCGGACGTTCGCGATGCGGACGCCCTTCCTGCCGGTGCCCACCGCCGTTGCCGCGATGCTGGCCATTGCCGCGCCCGCCGCGTCCCTTGGACGGACGCGCCTGGTCGGCCGGAGCCTCGCCGCTGGCGACAGCAATGTTGATGCCCATCAGCTTCTCGATGTCGCGCAGAAGGCGGATTTCGTCCGGTGCGCAGAAGGCGATGGCGATGCCGTCGCGGCCGTTGCGGGCCGTTCGGCCGATGCGGTGGACATAGGCATCCGGTACTTCCGGCAGATCGTAGTTGTAGACGTGGGTGACGCCTGGAATGTCGATGCCGCGGGCGGCGACATCGGTCGCAACGAGCACCCGGATTTCACCGTCGCGGAAGGCTTTCAGCGCACGCTCGCGCTGGCCCTGACTCTTGTTGCCGTGGATCGAAGCAGCCTTGAAGCCGACGTGGTCCAGATGCTTCATCAGCTTCTCGGCGCCATGCTTGGTGCGGCTGAAAATGAGCGAGAGGCCATCGGGGTTGTCGGTGAGCGACTGCTTGAGGATCGAGGTCTTCAGGTCCTTGCCGGGAACGAAGTGGACATACTGCTCCACCTTGTCGGCGGCCTTGCCCGGAGGCGTGACAGCGACCTTGACCGGATCAGTCAGGTACTCGCCGGCAAGCTCGGCGATCAACTTCGGCATGGTCGCGGAGAAGAGCAGCGTCTGGCGGTTCTTCGGCACCAGCTTCGAGATCTTGCGCAGGTCGTGGATGAAGCCGAGGTCAAGCATCTGGTCGGCCTCGTCGAGGACGAGATAGCGAGCCTGGGTCAACGTCACCGCCTTGCGGGCAACGAGATCGAGGAGACGGCCAGGGGTCGCGACCAGAATGTCGACGCCACGGGCGAGCTGTTCGGTCTGCTTGTTGATCGAGACGCCACCGACGACGACGCCGATCTTGAGCGGGCTCTTCTTCACGAAAAGCTTCAAGTTGGCGGCGATCTGGTTCACCAGTTCGCGGGTCGGTGCAAGGACGAGAGCGCGGATGTTGCGCGGATCGGGACGTTTACCGTCGGCAACGAGTTTCTCGATCATCGGCAAGCCGAAAGCAGCGGTCTTGCCGGTGCCCGTCTGTGCGAGGCCGATGAGATCATGGCCTTTCAAAACCAGCGGAATGGCCTGCGCCTGGATCGGCGTCGGCTTTTCGAAACCATTGGCCGAGAGTGTCGCCAGAATCTGCTCGGAAAGACCGAGCTCTTTAAAAGTGGACAATGCGTATACCTTTAGGGCGCGCCAAACGCTCTCGCCGGAACCGCAGGATGCAATTCCGGTGTCGTCTGGCGTCAAGAACCCCGCGTGAATTGGGAACTTGTGGGTTAAAGAAAAATCGTCAGTTAGGCGCCTGTGCTGCCGCCGATCGCGGCGAATGTTCGCGCTTTTCCTTCTTCACGGCTGAGAAGTGGTTGCCGAGGGCGCGCTCACGCGGCGGCCGGAAGGTGACGCTGCGACCATGTCGTTGTTTTGGCCGGAAAAGTCAAGGTCTATCTTTTCGCAAGCGCGAAACGGCGCGCCGATTCAGTCGATCACGAGCTCGAAATCGGCTCCAGCCACCGGTTGACCGTTGATCAGAACGACGACCCTGTGCGCGCCGGCATAGTAGCGTCGCGTCGTGATCGGGCGGATCGGGTGGCTTTTTTCGATTTCGAGCGCTGCACCTGGCTTGAGCGTCATCGTCGTCCACTTGAATACTTTCGGCGACATTGTGCCGTTCGCCTTCTGGTGATGCACGGCGAAGTCGATCATGACTTTTTGCACGGCCGTGTCGGAGTTCCGTATTCCAAGGCCGAAGCGAAGATGTTCGCCGAGGCGGACAAGCGGCGTGCCCAACGTCAGGCTGGCATCGATGCCTGACAATGTACCGAAGCCGAAGTTGGCGAGTGCCTCCACATGGCCCTGCTTCAGGAGCGTGCGGCAAGCGTGGCGGAGCAGCCGCAAGCGTTCCGGCGATGCGCCGTCGACATGCGCCGCGACGAATTCCGCCACGAGGTCGGGATGATCCTTGGCAATGTCGTTGAGGCTGTTGGCGACGGAGCGGCGCACGTAATCTTCCGGGTCGTCGATCAGCGCGGCGATTATCGGAAGGATCGGGCGCGGATCGCGGATGAGTTCCGGCAGGCGCATGGCCCAAGGCAGGCGCGGGCGCGTGCCTTCGCTCGCCAGCCGCCGGACATGGTGGTTGCTGTCGCCGGTCCAACTGGAAATCGTGGTGATCGCTCGTTGCTGGTCTCGACGGATGAAAGCGCGGATGCCGAATTCCGCAGTGAAATGCGGTGTAAGACGGCGCAGAAGCGAGAGCGAGAGTTCGAAATGGTCAAGGCCGCGTGCCTCAATGAACTGGTTCACCGGAAGAAGTGCCCAGCCGCTCAGCCCCGGTACGTCGTCTCTCGGCAGGGCGCGCTGCAGTATCTCGGCGGCGGCGGGGAAATCTTCGGGCAGCGTTTGAAAGAAGGCGTCGCAGATCTGTCGTGACCGCTGCATCAGTTCGAGCGCATCCAGGTCGTGTGTTGCGAGCGCAATGAAGCGCTCGCGGTCGAATGCGGCCGCACTCCGGCCCAGATGCGTGGCGATTTCAAGGACGACGCCGGGATGCAACAGGTTCTTGAGCGGTTCTGCCATGGGCCGTCTTCTTTACTCAGATCTGCCGTTCGGTGACGAAGTGCTGCATTAGTCTTACTCGCGTGACCGCCGCCATATACGGCGTAAATTCCGGGTCGTTCAGCACCCGCTCGCCGGCCGCTTCGGCGGCATCGAGCGTTTCCCACTCGACCAGGTCGGCGAGCAGATCGGTCATTTCGCAGGCGGTCACGGCGCGCCATGAGACGAAACCGGGATAGCGGGACACGGCGGCCTGCATGGCGCGGTTGCGAGCGACGAGTGCTGCCTTCTTGTCCCGCACGGTGCAGACTGCGAGTTCGAGTACATGTTGGGCCGTCATCGTAGTCTCCTTTTCAATATAGCTTGACTTAACCACACCCCAACTGCCAGCCTTATGGCCATAGTCTTTGGGAGGTGAAATCATGCGGCCCGCCGATCGGTTGTTTCGCATCATTCAACTCATGCGCGCATCCGGGAAGGCAATGACGGCGCGGGAGATTGCCGAAAGGATGGAAGTCGCGCCACGCACGATCTATCGCGACATGGAGCACCTGATGGCATCGGGAGCGCCGATCGATGGTGAACGCGGCGTGGGTTACCTGCTGCGGGAGGCCTTTGATGCGCCGCCGCTCACCTTCACCTTCGAGCAACTGGAGGCAATCGCATTTGGCGCCCGCGCCGTTCAGATGCTCGGGGATAGGCGGCTGGCGCAAGCTGCGCGCGAGGCGATAGAGAAGATCGGACAAGGGCTGCCGCCGGATCACGCAAAAAGATTGAGAGAGGCACCGTTGAGGGCCTTCCGCTCGGCAATGCAGCCCGATCCGCCTCCGCTGCTCGGCGAAATACGTCAGGCGATTGCGACCAGGCGGAAGCTGCACGTGACGTATGAAAGTCTTGCAGAACTGACGTCCGAGCGTACAATTTGGCCGCTCGGCCTCAGCGTTTTCGGGCACAAATGGCTGCTCACGGCTTGGTGTGAATTGCGTCAGGACTTCCGTGATTTTCGGGTTGACAGGATCACTTCGCTCACGACCGAGCGGGAGCAATACGAACCAACGCCGGAACGCAGCTTCGACGCCTATCTTACCCGAATGTAGTCCGGCCGCGCGCACTGCGTGTGAAAGATTTCAGCAGAAGGGAACCTGAAACGGCTTCGGCCGTTCTGCCTGATGACCTTCACCGACCTATCTGCCATCCACGACACAGGGGAGAAAATAGTGCGGAACCGGATTTGGATACTGGCAGCCGACGGAAACACGGCGCGCATCTTCAAGGACGTCAACCTGCTGAAGGATGGACGCCAGCAACCGGAAGTGGAGACATACGAAATCGAAACCAAGCGTGCTCAAGATATCATGGCCGACAAACCCGGCCGCAGCCATACGTCGGTCGGCTATGGCCGTTCGGCGATGGAATACAGCAGCGATCCGGTTCGCGAGGAGCAGCACCGCTTCGCCATGGAGATTGCCGGGAAACTCGACCACTATGCGCTTGAGCACGCCTTCGAGAACCTTGTGATCTGCGCCGCGCCCAAGACACTGGGCGACCTCAGAAAGCTGCTGTCGCCCCAGGTCAAGGAAAGGACCCTTGCGGAGATCGATCGCAACTGCGTCGCGGCGCCCACGGACCAGTTGATCGCAACGGTCCGCTCCGTGGTGTTTCCGTAGCGCAAACTTGCTTCCACGCGATAAGCTCTCGGCGTTCCGTCAGAAATCCGTCGGCACGCCGCCTTCTTGTTTGCGCCTGGCGACGAAAGCGTCGAGTTCTTCTTCTATCGCCGGATCGAGCGGCGGGCGCTCATATTCGTTGAGTTTCTGCTTGAAGACGCGGTTGGCATGATCATAGGTGGTCGGCCGGCCCGCCTCGGTCCAAGTCTCGTAATTCCGCCAATCGGAAAGGATCGGCGAGTAGAAAGCCGTTTCGTAGCGCTGAAGCGTGTGCAGCGTACCAAAATAGTGTCCGCCTGGACCGACGTCGCGCACGGCGTCGAGACCGAGCGCATCCCCGCTGACGTCGAGCGGCTTGAGGAATTCGGCCACCATCTGCAGCATATCGACATCGAGGATGAACTTCTCGAAAGAGGCCGTCAGGCCGCCCTCGGTCCAGCCGGCCGCGTGCATCACGAAATTGCCGCCGCCCTGGGTCAGCGCCCACAGCGAAAGTGCCGACTCATAGGCGGCTTGCGCGTCGAGCGTGTTTGCCGCGTTGGTGTTGGATGTGCGGTAGGGAAGGTTGTACTTGCGCGCAAGCTGGCCGCCGGCGATGACGGCCTTCATGTATTCCGGCGTCCCGAAGGCCGGCGCGCCGGTCTTCATGTCGACATTCGAGGTGAAGCCGCCATACATGACCGGAGCGCCCTTGCGCACCATCTGGGTAAAGGCAATGCCGCAAAGCGCCTCGGCGTTCTGCTGTACGAGAGCGCCGGCGATGGTGACCGGCGCCATGGCGCCGGCGAGCGTGAAGGGCGTGACGACGACCACCTGATTGCGCGACGACATTTCGATGATGCCCTGAAGCATCGGGCCGTCGAGGCGAAGCGGCGACGAGGTGTTGATGATCGTGAAGAGCGACGGCTCCCGTTCCATCTGCTCCATCGGGATGCCGCGGCCGATACGGGCGATTTCGATGCCGTCGATGTTGCGCTGGCGACCGAGCGAATAGGCATGAAACACCTTGTCGGTCAGCTTCACCATGTCCGAGAGGCAATCCAGGTGACGGATTGAGGCATGGAGGTCGACCGGTTCGACCGGGTAGCCGCCCGTGGTGTGCACGATGTCGTAAGACTGCGCCAGCTTGACCAGTTTGCGGAAATCCTCCTGGTTGCCGGTGCGCCTGCCGCCCTCTCGGTCGGCGACGAAAGGCGCGCTGGCAATCTGCGCGAAAACGAGATTGTTGCCGCCGATCTCGACGTTTCGCGCTGGGTTGCGCGCATGCATTGTGAAACTGGGGGGAGCCGACGCGATCATCTCCATGATCAGACCGCGGTCGAAGCGGACGCGATCCGTGCCGGGCGTTACGTCCGCGCCGGCCGCCTTCATGCGGTCGCGCGCCTCCGGTAGGATGATGTCCATGCCGATTTCTTCGAGGATCGTCAGGGAGGCGTCATGTATCGCTTCGAGCGCGTCTTCCGAAAGGACCGTCGACGTGGCCAGCGTGTTGACGAGGTTGAGGTATTTCGTGGCCGCCGGCTTTCGTGACCGTTCCGCGGCTCGGCCGCCGGGTCGGCGGCGTCGCTCCAGCGGTGAGGTTTCGCCTGCCGCAGCGTCCCGGAATTGATTGTCGGTCATGAAAGATCCACCCCCGCTTTTCCGTTGGATCTCTGTCGCAGATTTTGACGCGCCATGCCCCGCCATTTGCGACAGTTCGCTTCGTGCCGCGTAGCGGAGGTTGAAAAAGCGCCGAGATCAGGGCTTGTCGCCGCGCAGCATCTCGCGTTTGCCGGCGAAACCTGGGAGCCGCTCGACGATGAAGCCGGCCGCTTCGAGATTCCGTCGGACGAAGCCGGCGGCGGCATAGGTCGCGAAGGTGCCGCCGGACGCCGCCTTGTCGAACACCAGCCGCATCAGTTCCCGTGACCACATGTCCGGGTTGCGGGAAGGAGCAAAACCATCGAGATACCAGGCGTCGAATGTATGCACCGAGGTGGCGAGGTTCTCAAGCGCAGGCCCGCACACCACCGTCAACCGAACTCCATCGGCGAATTCGAGATCGACGTTGCCTTCCGGTGCTTCCGGCCAGCTCGCAACATGCGCCCGTTTTTCCTCGGAAATTTCCGTCCAGTGCGAAAGCGCCCGGCCGATGTCGGCTGCCGGCATTGGGAAACGCTCGAAGGAGATGAAGTGCAGCCGGCCCATCGCCGTTCGCGTCTGTTTCCATTGCCGCCACGTTTCGCAGAAATTGAGGCCGGTGCCGAAACCGAGCTCGCCTATGACGAAGCTTTCCGCCGCCTGCCAGCGTTGCGGCAGCCTGTTGCCGGAGAGGAAGACATGGCCGCATTCCAGCCGGCCGTCCGTGCGGCAATAAAAGTGATCGCCAAACTCCCTCGAGTAGGGCATATCGCCCTCGTGCCATTCAAGGCTTTGCCGCGATGGCGGATGGCTCTGGTGGAAATCAGTTGCTGTCATGGCGTGGTCGTCTTCCGACCCTTTGAAGATGCACAAGGGTGAAACGCTGCATAATTTTTCCTTCGATCGGATTCGATCTACGGAATTATGCCGCGGAAGGTCAATCGATGAGTGAACTTTTGATCGTGGGCGGCGGTATCATGGGGCTGTGGGCCGCCGTCATGGCCGGCCGGGCGGGCATCGGCACGTGCCTTGTCGAGCGCAGGAGCATCGGCGCGGGTGCGAGCGGAGGCCTGCTTGGCGCGCTGATGCCGCACATGCCCGACCGGTGGAACGCAAAGAAACAATTCCAGTTCGATGCATTGGTCGCGCTCGAAGACGAGATCGCCGAACTGCAGCGCGCGACCGGACTATCGGCCGATTATCGCCGCTGCGGCCGGATCATGCCGCTCGCCAAGCCGCATCTGAGGGAGATCGCTCTCGACCACGAGCGGGATGCGGCACGGCATTGGATTGCCGGCGTGCGCCGGTTCCACTGGCATGTCCGGGATGTGGATTCCGACTGCGACTGGCCGGCGTCGGAGGCGGCCTCCTTCGGCATTATCCATGACACGCTGGCTGCGAGAGTGGCGCCGCGGCGCCTTGTGCAACTGCTCAGGACCGCGCTTGCGCAATTCCCCCATGTCCGTGTCGAAGAGGGTGCCGAGGTTGTCTCGCTCGATCCTCAACACG
This sequence comes from Sinorhizobium terangae, assembly GCF_029714365.1. Taxonomy (NCBI): domain Bacteria; kingdom Pseudomonadati; phylum Pseudomonadota; class Alphaproteobacteria; order Hyphomicrobiales; family Rhizobiaceae; genus Sinorhizobium; species Sinorhizobium terangae. The sequence goes on along the minus strand of NZ_CP121659.1, from coordinate 2,553,739 downwards.
GACGGCTCTTGCTCGCGGGCGAGAGGGAGATGTCCTTCGGACATTGCATCCTCTCCGCCGGGGTCGAGTGCTTTGGCCTGATCGATCGCCTGGCGCATTCGGCGCAGGCGCCGAGCGGCGGTGCGGTCAAGGGGCAGGCGGCGCTGCTTCGCGCAGATATCGATCCGGCTTCGCCAATCATCTTTACCGATGGGCTCTACATCGTCGCGCACGAAGATGGTCATGTGGCGATCGGCAGCACCAGCGAGAATCGCTTCGACGAGCCCTATTCGACGGACAATCAACTGGATGCATTGATCCGGCGAGCCGAAGCTTTAGCGCCCGCGTTGCGCGGCGCGCGGGTCATCGAGCGTTGGGCCGGACTGCGCCCGAAGGCAACCGGGCGCGAGCCGATCGTCGGCCGCCATCCCGATCACGACAATCTGTCCGTGCTGACCGGCGGCTTCAAAGTCAGTTTCGGCATCGCACACGCCCTGGCGCGTTTCGTGATCGACGACATCATTGGGCGGCCGACCGTCGCTCTTCCCGAGTCCTTTGCGTGCGCGCACCACATGGCGGCGCTGCGGCAGCAAGGCCGCAGCCGGCCCGAGGGTGCTCCTTGACCTACAGCGCCGCGCGTCTACGAGACGCACAAAGGATGCTGTTGCACTTTAGAGCGGGATGCGCTCACGTGCGTTCGCGCAACCGCTCTATCTGTTTGTTTTTGCCGCATTTGTGCGACGTCAGGTGATCCCACCTGACTGCAAAATTCTCTAGCCCATTGCGCGCCGTATGGTTTTTGACAGCAGAGACAGGAAGGCCGGGCGGGACGATGCCACGAGCTTCCAGGAGAGCACCGACGTCGCCAGTTGCCGCGGAAGCACCCCGACGGCAAGGAACCAGGCCGCCTCCACGGCACGCCTTCGGATAGAGTAGTTCATGCCAAGGCTGGCGGTTGCCCCGGCTGCTGCCAGGCGCAGCCGCGAGTCACTTCTGACCGGGTGCCGCGCTTCCTCGATGCACAAGGAGGCAAGCCGCTCTTCGAGGTGGGTCGGGTCGCGCATGACGATCCCGGGCTGCAAGTGCGATCCAGTGGCCTTTGCCTCGGCGGAAAGAGCCTCAAGGCGGCGGAAGTCATGTTGCATGCGCCAGCGGGCCCGCTCGGCCAGCTTCTCGGCAAACAGCGAATGATTGGAACCATGCATGCGGTATGCCCCGAGGCAATCGTCGGTGGCGTGGACCTGTCCATGCAACGGCGCCACAGTTGCAAGATAGCCATCCGCTCCTTGCCTGAATTCTCCCTCCGGGATCGGCATCACCGCTTCCAGAGCCGAACGGGCGAAGGCGAGGCCGCTGGTGACCGTCGTCTGATAGCGGCCGCGATGAAACAGTTTTGGCGTCACGTCGCCGGTGTCGAAGGGCTGCTCCGGTGGCGGATAGATATCCATTGCCCTTTCTCGCTGGTCGACGAGATCAAGCCTGAACTGAAACTGCGCGGTCGAGGGGTCCCATGCATTGACGACCTCGGATACGGCAGCCGGATAGAGATAGTCGTCGGCGTCCAGGAAGAACACGATGTCGCCAGAGCTCGCGGCAAAACCGGTGTTGAAGGCGGCCGCGTGTCCGCCGTTTGCCGGTCGCAGACAGGCGCGGATCCTGTCGCCGTATGATCGAATGATGTCTGGCGATCCATCGGATGAGGCGTCGTCGACGACGATAACCTCGGTATTTGCGTGATCTTGAGCCAGGGCGCTGTCAACACAGCGCCTGAGAAAGCGTGCGTAATTATAGTTGGTGATGATGATGGATACAGAAGTTTGGTTCAGCAAAGCCTGCCCTCGCTCTGATCCCCGCTGGTCGCTTCGGTACTCGTGCTGAGTGTGCGCGGTCGGTCGCCGGGATCTCTCTCGAGATAACAAGGCATTCGCCGCCTCGCAGACGGCCACTACCAACCTTCAAAGGAAACCGCGGGTAGATTTCCTCCGGCGCGGCGGTGCTCAAAACGGCAGGTTGCTGCCTTGCACCATTGCGCGATTTTCCACGCTTCAAGGGAAGCGCTGCGGCGTAGTAACTGCACTTATTGTGTTGACAATAGGGCCCTGCCGGATCGGCGTACGGAACGTCGACGAGCGTTGGCGGGGTTGGACATCGCGTGTTTCCACCGTCCATCATGCTTCGCATGAGACGCTTCGGTCGCTTTAAACGATCGATTTTTGGCCCGGTTCCGAGCCTCCAACTTCGTTAATCTGTCACGCAAATCACCTAATAGGCGGGCCATCCACGGACTTCCGGAGCATGCGCCATGCGTTACGCCATTTGTTTCACTCCACCTATGGGGGACCCGCTGTCGGCGGTGGCCGCCAGCTGGCTCGGGCGGAACGTCTATTCGGATGAGCCGACGGAACTGCCTTCCGTTGCCGGACTGAGCGTTCCGGAGATCGCCTTCCACACGGCAGCACCCCGCCGCTTCGGCTTTCATGCCATGATCATGGCGCCGTTCTGCCTCAACGAGGCGACCAACGAGACCGAGCTGCTGAAGGCGCTGATGCATTTTGCCAGCGCCGAGGCCCCCTTCGAAATCGCGCGGATGGAGGTTGCCCGGTTCAGCCAGTGCTGGGGGCTGGTGCCGCAGGTGCCGAGCCATGAAATGCACCTGCTCGCCGCCCGTGTCGTCCAGGCATTCGACAGGTTTCGCGCGCCGATGAGCGAGGACGAGATCGAACGGTGTGACCCGGACCGGCTGACCGCACCGCAATTCACCAACCTCCATCGCTGGGGCGATCCCTACGTGATGGACGAGTATCGCTTTCACATGAAGCTGACGGGCGCCTTGAATCCGGAAACCGCCCGGCGCATGGAGGCGCCCCTCAGGGAGCTATTCGAGCCGCATTTGGAAAGGCCGCTTTCGATCGGCAGCCTTGCCCTGTTCATCGAGCAGGATCCGGGCGCGCCGATGCGGGTCCATTCTCAGCATCCGCTTGGCAAGATTTCCGCCCGTCTGCGCGACGGCGCGGCGAAACGGTCGGCCATCGAAAGCCTGACCGAAGGTCGCGCTGCCCGGCCGATACCCTACATCATGGCCTCCTTGCTTGCGGGCCGGTAGTCGCCCCCTCTGAAGCGTCAATTTCATCTCGACAATCCGGTCCGCGGTGCTACCGTTCCGGAAAAATCGAAGGGGTGATTTGATGGCAGAGGCTTCCTATCCGCGCGACCTCGTCGGCTACGGGCGCATGCCGCCGCAGGTGCGCTGGCCGGGTGATGCACACATCGCCGTGCAGTTCGTCCTGAACTACGAGGAGGGAGGCGAAAGCTGCATTCTCGATGGCGACCCGGCGTCCGAATGCCTGCTGTCGGAGATCGTCGGCGCGCAGCCCTGGCCGGGCCAGCGCAATCTCAACATGGAATCGATCTACGAGTATGGCGCCCGGGCCGGGTTCTGGCGGCTGTGGCGCCTGTTCACGAGCCGCGGCGTCGCGCTCACGGTCTATGGCGTAACGCTTGCGATGGCGCGCAATCCCGAGGCGGTCGCGGCGATGAAGGAGGCGGGCTGGGAGATCGCCAGCCACGGACTGCGCTGGCTCGAATACAGGGATTTCCCGGAAGAGGTCGAGCGCGAGCATATCCGCGAGGTCGTCCGCCTGCATACGGAACTGACCGGCGAGCGGCCGCTCGGAATCTATCAGGGCAAGCCCTCGGTCAACACGCTGAAGCTCGTACTGGAGGAGGGCGGTTTTCTCTACTCCTGCGATTCCTATGCAGACGAGCTTCCCTACTGGATTCCTGGACTGACCGCAGACAAGCCGCATCTCATCATTCCCTACACGCTCGATGCGAACGACATGCGCTTTGCGACCAATCAGGGGTTCAATTCCGGCGACCAGTTCTTCACCTACCTCAAGGACACGTTCGACGTGCTCTATGCGGAGGGCAAGGAAGGCAGTCCGAAGATGATGAACATCGGCCTGCATTGCCGCCTCGTCGGCCGTCCGGGCCGTGCCGCTGCGCTCGCCCGTTTCATCGATTACGTGCTGTCCCACGACAAGGTCTGGATCCCGCGGCGCATCGACATTGCGCGCCATTGGTACGATCATCACAAGCCGGAGGGTGTGCGCTGATGTCTGACAGGGAGGCCTTCGTCGCTCGCTTCGGCGGTGTCTTCGAGCATTCGCCATGGGTGGCCGAGCGCGCCTACGACCGCGCCGCTTCCGCCGGGCTGACCGCCGGCAGCGTCCATTCGGCACTCTGCAACGCGTTTCGTGCGGCGTCTCCCGCCGAACGCCGCGCGGTCCTCAAAGCCCATCCGGATCTTGCCGGCAAGCTCGCGATCGCCGGCAAGCTGACCGCCGACTCCCGGGCCGAGCAGGCGTCTGCCGGACTGGACCGCCTTTCACCCGAGGAGCATCAGCGATTCACTCAGCTCAACAAGGCCTATACGAAGAAATTCGGCTTCCCCTTCATCATCGCGGTCAAGGGTCTGACGAAGGACGACATTCTCGCAGCCTTCGAGAGGCGGATTGACAATTCGGCGGAAGAAGAATTTGAAACCGCCTGCGCGCAGGTGGAGCAGATCGCCCGACTGCGGCTCAAATCCATGCTCCCCGGAGATGAAAATGCCTGAAAGTGCCGTCCCTGACTTCTCCGCCTCGGCATCAAGCCGCGCGCCTGAATGCTGCAGAGCGGAAGCCTGATGTCGCGCCTGCTTTTGATCGAGCCCCTCACGAAGGAGGCTTTCGCCCCGTTTGGCAGTGTCATCGAAGCAGATCCGGCATCGATGCGGTTCATCAATGGCGGCAACACCGAACGGTTCCACGCGCTTGCGCGCGCCGACGTGTCGGGCGAGGGCGCCGGCGTCATCATCAACATCTTTCGCGGCCAACCGCGCGCGTTCCCCTATGCCGTCACGATGATGGAGCGCCATCCGCTCGGCAGCCAGAGTTTCTCGCCGCTCGATGATCGGCCGTGGCTGGCGGTCGTGGCCGAGGATGAAGGCGGGCACCCGGGCAGGCCCCGGGTGTTCCTGGCGAGCGGACGGCAAGGGGTCAATTATGGCCGCAATGTCTGGCATCATCCGCTGATGGCGGTCGAAGCAGCGAGCGATTTCATCGTCGTCGACCGCGAAGGGCCGGGCAACAATCTGGAAGAATTCTTCTACGACGAGCCCTTCGTGATCCCCGTTCCCTTCTGAAGGAAATCAAGCGATGAGCAAGACCGGGCGGCTTACGACCCATGTCCTCGACACCGCGCTCGGCAAACCGGCCGAGGGCCTGAGGATCGATCTTTATTGGCTGGAGGGTGAGGAGCGGCAATTGATCCGCACGGTCCACACCAACAGCGACGGGCGTGTCGACGGACCGATGGTCGAAGGCGTGGCCTTCATGGCGGGCAATTACGAACTGGTCTTCCACGCCGGCGACTATCTCCGGGCAACGGGCGTCGTCCTTCCGAAGCCGGCCTTCCTCGACCTCATCCCCTTGCGCTTCGGGATCGCCGATCCCGGAAGCCACTATCACGTCCCGCTGCTGCTCTCGCCCTACGGCTATTCCACCTATCGCGGAAGCTGATCGTACTCCGCGAGGATGTCGCGGCCGACGTCGGTGATGCTGCGCTTGCCGCAGAGGGCCATGGTGACGTCCATCTCCTTGCGGATGATCTCGAGCGCGAGCGTCACGCCCTCCTTGCCCATGGCGCCGAGGCCGTAGAGGAAGGGGCGGCCGATGAACGTCCCTTGCGCACCGAGTGCGATCGCCTTCAGCACATCCTGGCCCGAGCGGATGCCGCCATCGAGATGGACTTCGATCTGGTGTCCGACGGCATCGACGATGCGTGGCAGCATGCTGATCGACGAGGGTGCTCCGTCAAGCTGGCGCCCGCCGTGGTTCGAAACGACGATCGCGTCGGCGCCGGTCTTGGCGGCCATCTTCGCATCCTCGGGGTCGAGGATTCCCTTGAGGATCAACGGGCCGCCCCAGCGCTCCTTGATCCATTCGACGTCCTTCCAGGAAAGCTGCGGATCGAACTGCTCGTTGGTCCAGGCGCCGAGCGACGAAAGATCGGTGACGCTTTTGGCGTGACCGACGATATTGCGGAAGGTGCGCCGGTTGGTGCCGAGCATCTTCATGCACCAGCCGGGTCGGGTCGCCATCTGCCAGAGGTGCTTCGGCGTCATGCGCGGCGGTGCGGAAAGGCCATTGCGCAGGTCCTTGTGGCGCTGGCCGAGGATCTGCAGATCGAGCGTCAGGACGAGCGCCGAGCATTTGGCGGCCTTCGCGCGGTCGATCAGGTTCAGTACGAATTCGCGCTCGCGCATCACATAAAGCTGGAACCAGAAGGGCTTGGTGGTGACCGAAGCGACATCCTCGATGGAGCAGATGCTCATGGTTGAAAGCGTGAAGGGTACCCCGAAAGCCTCCGCGGCCTGTGCCGCCAGCATTTCTCCGTCGGCATGCTGCATGCCGGTGAGCCCTGTCGGCGCAAGTGCAACCGGCATCGACACCTTCTGGCCGATCATCGTCGTTTCCAGCGAGCGGTTGGTCATGTCGACCAGAACCCGCTGACGCAGCTTGATCTTCGAAAAATCCTCCTCGTTGGCGCGATAGGTCCCCTCCGTCCAGGCGCCGCTGTCGGCATAGTCGAAGAAGAGTTTTGGAACACGCCGCTTGGCGAGCGCCTTGAGATCGCGGATTTCGAGGATTTGCGTCATGGGAACGGCCTTCATCGATGGATGACGACTGCATGTTTCCTCAAGTCGAGCGAACTCAAGGGTAAAGCCATGCAGCAACCCAAAAGTGCTACAGCGACCTTTGTGCGTCCTGTGAGACGCACGGCGCTGTAGGGCCATTATCACGATTTCGGGAGGTGCGTAATAGCTTTGGGGGAGAACAGGTCAAAAAAATTGACCTCTCACTTGGTTCAGTCGGTACCCAGCGAAGATTTGGCCGGACGGCCCGCCACATAGGTCTCGACGATCGCGCGATCATCCCCCATTGTCTGCAGCAGGAAGAGCTCATCGGCCAGCGAATTGACCACTTCGGCGCGCAGCGCCATGGCGGGTGTCGCCGCCATGTTCAGGACGACAATATCCGCATCGGTGCCTGGCTCCAGGGTACCGATGCGATCGACGAGCGACAGCGCCTCGGCATTGCCGCGGGTCATCAGGTGAAAGCTGTCGAAAGGGTTCAGCCGCTCGCCCTGCAGTTGCAGTATCTTGTAGGCTTCGTCGAGTGTCTTCAGCATCGAGTAGCTGGTGCCGCCACCGATATCGGAGGCGACGGAGACGCGCACCGGCTTCTGCCGGCGCGTCAAGGTGCGCAGCGGGAAGAGTCCCGAGCCCAGGAAGAGGTTCGAGGTCGGGCAAAAGACTGCGACGGAGCCGCTCTCGCTCATGGCATCGGCTTCGCGATCGGAAAGATGGATGCAATGGCCGAAGAGGCTCTTCGGTCCAAGCAGGCCGTAGCGGGCATAGACGTCGGTATAGTCCTTCGCTTCCGGATAGAGTTCGCAGGTGTAGGTGATCTCGTCGCGGTTCTCGGAAAGATGCGTCTGCACGTGCAGGTCCGGGAATTCGCCAACGAGCGATTTCGCGACGTCCATTTGCTCGGGGGTCGAGGTGATGGCGAAACGCGGCGTTATGGCGACGTGGTTGCGGCCCTTGCCGTGCCAGTCCGCAATGACCGCCCGCGTCTCGTCATAGCTCATCTCAGGGGTATCGAGCAGGCCTTGCGGTGCGTTGCGGTCCATCATCACCTTGCCGGCGACCATGCACATGTCGCGCTTCAGGCTTTCGGCGAAGAAGGCGTCGGCGGAAGCCCTGTGGACCGAGCAATAGGCAGTCGCGGTCGTCGTCCCTTGGCGGATCATCTCGTCGAAGAAATGAACGGCAATGCGTTCGGCATGCGCCGTTTCGACGAACCGGCATTCCTCAGGAAACGTGTAGGTGTTCAGCCATTCGAGCAGGTTGGCGGCATAGGAGGCCATCACCTGCATCTGCGGGAAGTGAAGGTGCGTGTCGATGAAGCCAGGCATGATCAGATGCGGGCGATGATCGATCTCCGCGACGCCCTCCGGCGCTGCGGCCTTGACTGCCGTGTACGGCCCGGACGCCTTGATCACGCCGTCCCCGATGAGCAGCGCGCCGTCGCTTTCGTAGGAATAGGCATCGCTGTCGTCGATGGCTTGCGGGGCACGGTTGAAGCTCAGCAGGCGGCCGCGAATGAGGGTGGTTGTCATCGTGTCTCCCCGACGGCGCTTTCAAACCAGGCGGTCACCAGCCTGCGTTCATCCGCCGTCATGTCGGTTATGTTGCCGGGCGGCATGGCATGGCTGCGCCCGGCCTGGATATAGATTTCCCGGGCATGGGCGGCAATCTCGGCGTCGCTTTCGAGTATGACGCCGTTCGGCGCGCGGGCAATGCCCTCGTAAGCGGGCTCGGCTGCGTGGCACATGCTGCAGCGGGTCGAGATCGTATCCTTCACCGCTGGAAAATGCGCGTTATCGGCGAAGCGCTTGAAGGCCGGCGCGGCCTCGGCCTGTTCCTCGCCGGTTAACACCTTCGGCACTGTCGAGAGCCACATGATCAGGATGAAGAGGATCACAGTGACGATCCAGGTCCAGGTCGGCTCGCCCTTGCGCGCGTGGGTGGTGTTGAACCAATGGCGGATGGTCACCCCCATCAGGAAGACGAGCGCTGCGATGATCCAGTTGAAAGCCGTCGCGAAGGCGAGCGGGTAGTGGTTCGACAGCATGAAGAAGATGACCGGCAGTGTCAGATAGTTGTTGTGGAGGGAACGCTGCTTGGCCTGGGCGCCGAGCTTCGGATCCGGCGTGCGGCCTGCGATCAGGTCGGCGACGACGATCTTCTGGTTGGGAATGATGATGAAGAAGACGTTGGCCGACATGATGGTGGCGGTGAAGGCACCAAGATGCAGAAACGCCGCGCGACCGGTGAACACCTGCGTGTAGCCCCACGCCATGGCGACGAGCACGACATAAAGCAGCGCCATCAGCCCCCAGGTATTCTTGCCGATCGGCGATTTGCAGAGAAGGTCGTAAAGAATCCAGCCGATCCCGAGCGAGGCGAGCGAGATGAGGATCGCCGTTGTCGCCGAGATATCCAGCACGTGACGGTCGATCAGAAAAAGATCGGCGCCGCCATAGTAGACGATGCAGAGCATGGCGAAGCCGGAGAGCCACGTCATGTAGGATTCCCACTTGAACCAGGTGAGATGCTCCGGCATCGCCGCCGGTGCGACCAGGTATTTCTGGATATGGTAGAAGCCGCCGCCATGCACCTGCCATTCCTCGCCATAGGCGCCGGGAGGAAGATGCTCGCGTTTCACCAGGCCGAGGTCGAGCGCGATGAAATAAAAGGATGAGCCGATCCAGGCGATGGCGGTGACGACATGCAGCCAGCGGGCGGCGAAGGCCAGCCATTCCCAGGCAATGGCGTATTCGTACATTCAGGTCCCCTCGTTTTTTGTCGACGCAGCTTGCGAGAAAAACCCGAAACGGGGAAGGGTCGTTCTCGACGATTCACGCAACAGGCGTAGAGCGGAATGAGGAAAAGTGTGGACGGCTTTCCGCCCGCATCCCGCGCTAACTGACAGGGTCTACGCGCAGCCATCCTGTTTGAACTCCGCAAGGATCCAGTCGCGAAAACTGCGGATCTTTGCGACGTTGCGTCGCGCATGCGGGTAGACCAGCCAGTAGTCGTGGCCCTCGCTGCCGAGCAGATCGAAAGGTTGATAAAGCCGACCGAGCGCGACGTCATCGGCGTAGAATTGAGGAGTGAGGATCGCCACACCTTGCCCAGCGATCGCCGCGCCTGCCTCGAAGGATTGGGCGCCGAGCCGCGTCGGAACCCGACCTTCGAGATCCGGATCGCGGACGCCGGCGGCACGAAACCATAGTGGCCACCAACGGTCTTGAGGGTCGATGATGCGGAGCTTCAGGAGGTCTCGCGGTTCGTTCACCCCGCCGACCGTCGAAGCGAGCGCCGGACTGAGCATGGGTGCAAACTCCACCTTCATCAGCCGATGGCTGACGAGACCCGGCCATTCGCCCAACCCGGACCGGATCGCCACGTCCACTGCCTCTTTGCTGAAATCGATCATCGCATCGTTCGCCGAGAGCCGAACGGCGATGTTGGGATGGGCGAGCTGGAATGAGCCGATATGGCGGGCGAGCCATTGTGACGCGAAGGTCGCAGTCGAACTGATGAGCAGGGCGGATGCCGCGTCGCCGCGCGCCGAGGCAACCGCCTCCTGCAGCATCTCGAATGCTTCCGTCACCCTGGGCGCCAGCCGGTGGCCCACTTCCGTCAGCGTGATTTGCCGCGGGCGCCTCAGGAACAGCGGTTCACCGACATTCTCCTCGATGAGCTTGATCTGATAGCTGACGGCCGTCTGCGTCATGCCGAGCTCGTCGCCCGCCTTGGTGAAACTGCCGAGCCGGGCCGTGGCCTCGAAGACCCTTAGCGCGTTCAGCGGGAACTGCTTCGACATTTTCATGGATAAGTGCTCTTGATGCATGCAGACGGATGTTCGATTGGAATTCGAGCACCTTTGGCGCCATGCTGCAAGTCGAATTCAGCAACTTCAAAGGTGCTAAAATGACTTGCGACGCATTGGAACACCCTGAAAGAAAAGTATTTCTTTCAATCGATCCGATTTCGCGACTGGCTTCGATCCTGTTTCGCCCGAATCCGAGACTGGACATCAGGGTCTTGTCCGATCACATGAAAAGAGACATGGGTTTCATGGATTGGGGCGCGCCCCGGCGGGAGGACGAGATGTTCCGGTAGGGCGAGGGGCCGTCTTTGGAGGCCTCACATCCGTCTCAGCCGTTCCACCGCCATCAAAATCCGTTCCGGCGTCGCCGGCGTATCGAGGCGAGGGCACTCGCGGTAGTCGGCGACACTGGCGACCGCCATCGATAGAGCCTCCAGCACGGAGATCGGCAGCATGAAGGGCGGTTCCCCGACCGCCTTCGATTGCCCGATGGTTTTCTCGGCATTCTCCGACCACTCGGCGAGCCGCACATTAAAGATTTTCGGCCGGTCCGAGGCGAGCGGAATCTTGTAGGTCGAGGGCGCGTGCGTCCTCAAGCGGCCCTTTTCATCCCACCAGAGCTCTTCCGTCGTCAGCCAGCCCATGCCCTGGACAAAGCCGCCTTCGATCTGGCCGAGGTCGATCGCCGGATTGAGCGAGCGGCCGACATCGTGCAGCACGTCGACGCGGTCGATAAGGTATTCCCCCGTCAGCGTGTCGATCGAGACCTCGGAGACGGCGGCGCCGTAGGCGAAATAGTAGAATGGCGTGCCGCGCCCCGTCGCGCGATCCCAGTGGATCTTCGGCGTCTTGTAGAAGCCGGCGGCGGAGAGCTGAATGCGCGCCGTGTAAGCCTGGCGGATGAAATCCGGGAAGGGCACGAGCTCCTCACCGATCTTCACATGATTCGCCACGAAAGTGACGTGTTCGGGGGTGGTTTGCCAGCGCTCGGCGGCGAAGGCGACGAGACGGTCCTTGATCTGGCGGGCCGCATCGAAGGCGGCCATGCCGTTGAGGTCTGAGCCCGACGACGCCGCGGTCGCCGACGTGTTCGGCACCTTGCCGGTCGTCGTCGCGGTGATCTTCACCCGGTCGATATCGATCTGGAAGCTGTCGGCGAGGACCTGGGCCACCTTGGTATACAGGCCCTGTCCCATCTCGGTGCCGCCATGATTGAGGTGGACGGAGCCATCCTGATAGATATGCACCAGCGCGCCCGCCTGGTTGAAGGCGGTCATGGTGAAAGAGATTCCGAACTTGACGGGCGTCAGCGCGATGCCCTTCCGGATCACCCGGCTCGACTTGTTGAAATCGATGATCGCCGCGCGGCGCGCCTGGTAATCGGCGCTGGCCTCCAGCTCGCCGACGATCCGATGGATGATATTGTCCTCGATCTTCTGGTGGTAGGGCGTGACATCGCGACCGGACCCTTTCTCTCCGTAGAAATTGAGCTTGCGGATTTCGAGCGGATCCTTGCCGAGGGCGTAGGCGATCTCCTCGATAATCCGCTCGGCGCCGACCATGCCCTGCGGTCCCCCGAAGCCGCGATAGGCGGTGTTGGAAACCGTGTTGGTTTTCAGCGGCTGCGAGGTCAGCTTCACATGCGGGTAGGAATAGGAGCTGTCGGCATGGAAGAGCGCCCGATCGGTCACCGGGCCCGAGAGATCGGAGGAGTAGCCGCAACGGGCGGCATAGTTCGCATGGACGGCATGGATGCGCCCTTCGTCGTCAAAGCCGACATCATAGTCGACGAGGAAATCGTGGCGCTTGCCGGTCGCCATCATGTCGTCGTCGCGATCCGGGCGGAATTTCACGGCGCGGCGAAGCTTTCGCGCGGCGACGGCGGCAAGCGCCGCGAACTGGTTGCCCTGCGTCTCCTTGCCGCCAAAGCCGCCGCCCATGCGGCGCACGTTCACCGTAACGGCGTTGGACGGCACGCCCAGCACATGCGCGACCATGTGCTGGATTTCGCTTGGATGCTGCGTCGAGGACCAGACGGTCATCTCGTCGTCTTCTCCGGGGATGGCGAGGGCTATGTGCCCTTCCAGATAGAAGTGCTCCTGGCCGCCAATCCGCATCTGCCCCTTCAGCCGGCGCGGCGCTCGTTCCAGTTCTCCTTCCGCGTCGCCGCGCTGGAGCGTCAGCGGCTGCGTCACGAGTTCGCCGCCCTGGACCATGGCGTCGGCTACATCGATCAGATGCGGCAGGTCGCGGTACGTGATCTTGGCGAGCCGCGCGGCGCGACGCGCAATCTCGCGCGTTTCCGCGATCACGGCGAAGGCCGGTTGGCCATGGAACTGCACGCGGCCGTCGGCCAGCACCGGCTCGTCGTGCAGGTGGCTCGGGCTGATGTCGTTGGAATGCGGCATGTCGCTTGCGCTCAGCACGCAGACAACACCGGGCAACGCGGCAACGGCGGAGAGGTCCATCTCCAGGATTTCCGCATGAGCGCGATCGGTGAGGCCCAACGCGCCATGCAGCGTGCCGGCGGGCTCGGGCATGTCGTCGATATAATCGGCCGTCCCCGCGACGTGCTTGTGGGCGCTGTCGTGGCGGAGCCGCGTGTGCATCGGGCCAGAAATGGTGGTCTGCTCTTCGAAGGTGGACTTATCCATCTCGTCGATTCCTTTCGAAGAAAGCGCCCCTCATCCGGCCTGCCGGCCACCTTCTCCCCGTTCCGACGGGGAGAAGGGACTTTGCCGCGCCGCCCTTGTCCCCTCGCCCCGCGAGCGGGGAGAGGGTTAGGGTGAGGGGCAATCCCAACCTACCAACGTCGAGACAGGCGCTCATGCCACATCCTCGAACCGCTGGAGTTGAACAGTCTCGCCCGTGCTTTCCAGGAAAAAGCGCATTAGCAGGTTCTTTGCCGCCAGCATGCGATAGGCGCTCGTGGCGCGCCAGTCGGTGATCGGCTGGTAGTCGCTCTCGAGAGCCGCTTGCGCCGCATGAATGGTCTCCTCGCTCCAGGGCTGGCCGATGAGGGCCGCCTCGACGGCCTTCGCCCGCTTCGGCGTTGCGGCCATGCCGCCGAAGGCGACGAGGGCGGTGCGGACGCGGTTGTCTTCGTCAAGCGAGACTCGGAAGGCGCCGAGGAGGGCGGAGATATCCTCGTCGCGGCGCTTGGAGACCTTGTAGGCGGCGAAGTGATCGCCTTCGGGCAATGTGGGAACGAAGATGCTTTCGACGAATTCGCCCGGCTTGCGATCCTGCTTGCCGTAGGCGATGAAAAAGTCCTCGAGCGGCATCGTGCGGGCGCCGTTCTTCGATCGCAGGCTGACCGATGCGCCGAGCACGATCAGCGGTGGCGGGCTGTCGCCGATCGGCGAGCCATTGGCGATGTTGCCGCCGATCGTGCCCATGTTGCGGACCTGTTCGCCACCGATGCGATCGATGAGTTGGCCGAAGGCTGGGTAGGCTTTGGATAGGGCATCGAACGCGGCGGTGTAGCTGACGCCGGCGCCAATCGTCAGACCCACTTCCGTGCGCTCGATCCGCTGGAGTTCGGCGATGCCGTTGATGAACACCGCCGGATTGAGCGGTCGCATCTGCTTCGTCACCCAGAGGCCGACATCGGTTGCGCCTGCGACGATCGTCGCGGTCGGATGTTCGTCGAGCACCGTTGCGAGTCCCGTCGCGTCCGCCGGCACGATCAGACAGTCCTCGCCCTTGCGGATCACGATCGTTTCCGTGGAACGGAGCGCTTTCAACCGTGCGGTGACCGCTTCCCGCGTACGGGTGATCGGATCGAATATCGCCGATGGGCGTTCCCGCGCTGCGGCTTCAGCCGCCCGCACGATCGGCTCATAGCCGGTGCAACGACAGAGATTGCCTTGCAGCGCCTTTTCGATCGCGGCCCGGCTCGGATTTTCATTCGTCAGCCACAGGCCATAGAGCGACATGACGAAGCCCGGCGTGCAGAAGCCGCATTGCGAACCGTGGAAATCGACCATCGCCTGCTGCACCGGATGGAGCGTGCCGTCCTGGGCCGCGAGGTGCTCGACGCTCACGATATGCGTCGCGTTCAGCGAGCCGACAAAGCGGATGCAGGCGTTGACGCTTTCGTAGACGAGCCTTTCACCGTTCTCGCCATCGTTCGAAAGACGGCCGACCAGAACCGTGCAGGCGCCGCAATCGCCTTCGGCGCAGCCTTCCTTGGTGCCGGTCAGCCGCCGCTCCAGCCTCAGATAGTCGAGCAGGGTTGCGGTCGGCGAGACGTCCGAAAGGGCGACTTCGGTGTCGTTCAGGATGAAGCGGATGCTATCGGATGCCTGTGCCATGCCAATCATTCCGTGGCTGCTGCATGTTCCCATAACCGTAGACGATATATGGATAAAAACATGCAGCAATTCAAAGTGCTACAGGTGCTTCATGCGTCTGACAAGAAGCGCGGTGCTGTCGGTGGAGCGGGATGCTTATGGAAACCGCTCATACGTTCACTTAGGCCGCTCTACTGCGCGGTCCAGCCGCCATCCATCGAGACATGCGTGCCGGTGATCTGTGCGGCATCGTCGCTTGCAAGATAGAGCGCCAGCGATGCCACTTGCTCGACCGTTATGAATTTCTTGGTCGGCTGGCCCTTGAGCATCACGTCGTTAACCACCTGCGCCTCCGTGATGCCGCGCGTCCTCGCCTGGTCCGGGATCTGCTTCTCGACGAGCGGCGTCAGCACGTAGCCGGGGCAGATCGAGTTCGCGGTGATGCCGTTTTCCGCGACCTCCAGCGCAACCGTCTTCGTGAGGCCCATGATACCGTGCTTGGCCGCGACATAGGCGGACTTGAACGGCGAGGCGACGAGCCCGTGCGCGGAGGCGATATTGATGATCCGCCCCCAGCCTTTCTTCTTCATGCCCGGCAGCGCGGCGCGGATGGTGTGGAAGGACGACGAGAGATTGATGGCGATGATGCGGTCCCATTGCTCGACCGGAAAGTCTTCGACCTTCTCGACATGTTGCACGCCGGCATTGTTGACGAGGATATCGACGCCGCCGAAGCGCGCCGCAGCGGTCGCCATCAGATCGGCGATCTCGTCGGGCTTCGTCATGTCCGCGGGATGATAGATGACCGTGCCGCTTCCGAGCCCGGCGACGTCGTCCGTCACCGCCCTGATCTCGTCCGGCGCACCGAAGCCATTCAGCACGATATTTGCGCCGGTCTTCGCGAAAGCTTTGGCAATCGCCAGACCGATGCCGCTCGTCGAACCTGTTATGACCGCAGTTTTCGTCATTTCGTTCTCTCCCTCGCGCTGCCGCTCTTTGCGCCGGTCGAAGCGGATCGCGGGCGAAACTCGCCGCGCTGTTCGTCCTTCCGCCGTCGCTTCGGTTTTGCGCTGCAACAGTGTCAACCTACGCGGAAAAATGCACGAGTGACAATTGTGTTTTTCGGATTGCCAACGCAGATTTGACGCCGTTGGAGGAGCGGCGGGATTGCGTTTCGTTTTCGTTTGACATTCGTTTTTCCGTCGTATTGAAGTTTTTCGAATGTCGTCGTTGAGGAAGGCGCGACGTCGAATTAGGCCGGGGAGGGGCGCATGGGCGAATATATTCTCGCGATCGATCAGGGCACGACATCGAGCCGGGCGATCGTTTTCGACCGCAAGCAGAAGGTCGCTGGCGTCGGCCAGAAGGAATTCAAGCAGCATTTCCCGAAATCGGGCTGGGTCGAGCACGACCCGGAGG
Source organism: Sinorhizobium terangae (assembly GCF_029714365.1). Classification (NCBI taxonomy): domain Bacteria; kingdom Pseudomonadati; phylum Pseudomonadota; class Alphaproteobacteria; order Hyphomicrobiales; family Rhizobiaceae; genus Sinorhizobium; species Sinorhizobium terangae. The sequence continues at coordinate 2,537,541 of NZ_CP121659.1, read as the reverse complement.
AAATCTGGCAAACGGTTCTCTTTACCGTCAAGGAGGCGATCGAAAAGGCCGGCATCTCGGCGAGCGAGATCGCCGCAATCGGCATCACGAACCAGCGCGAGACGGTGGTCGTGTGGGAGCGCGAGACCGGCAAACCGATCCACAATGCGATCGTCTGGCAGGACCGCCGCACGGCGCCCTTCTGTGAAAAGCTGAAGAAGAAGGGACTGGAAAAGACCTTTGCGAAAAAGACCGGCCTGCTGCTTGATCCCTATTTCTCCGGCACGAAGCTCAGCTGGCTGCTTTCGAACGTGAAGGGGGCGCATGCGCGCGCGGCAAAGGGCGAGCTTTGCTTCGGCACGATCGACACCTTCCTCATCTGGCGGCTTACCGGCGGCAAGTCCTTCGCCACGGACGCGACCAACGCATCGCGCACGCTCCTCTACAACATCGCCGACAATGCCTGGGACGACGAACTGCTCGATATCCTGCGCGTTCCGCGGGCGATGCTGCCGGAGGTCAAGGATTGCGCCGCCGATTTCGGCGTGACCGATGCAGCGCTCTTCGGGGCGGCGATCCCGATCCTCGGCGTTGCGGGCGACCAGCAGGCGGCGACGATCGGTCAGGCATGCTTTACGCCCGGCATGCTGAAATCGACCTACGGCACCGGCTGCTTTGCGCTGCTCAACACCGGCAAGGACATCGTCCGTTCGAAGAACCGCCTGCTTACCACCATCGCCTATCGCCTCAACGGTGAGACCACCTATGCGCTCGAGGGTTCGATCTTCGTTGCCGGCGCGGCCGTGCAATGGCTGCGCGACGGCCTCAAGGTGATCAAGGCGGCTCCGGACACTGGCACGCTCGCCGAAAGCGCCGATCCCTCGCAGGACGTCTATCTCGTGCCTGCCTTTACCGGCCTCGGCGCGCCGCACTGGGACCCGGACGCGCGCGGCGCGATTTTCGGCATGACCCGCAACACGGGCCCGGCGGAGTTTGCCCGGGCGGCGCTCGAAGCCGTCTGCTATCAGACCCGCGATCTGCTCGAGGCCATGCACAAGGACTGGCGTAACGGCGGCAAGGATACGGTGCTGCGCGTCGACGGCGGCATGGTCGCGTCCGACTGGACGATGCAGCGCCTCTCCGACCTGCTCGACGCGCCGGTCGATCGCCCCGTGATTCTCGAGACAACGGCGCTTGGTGTTGCCTGGCTTGCCGGAAGTCGCGCCGGCATCTGGCCAAGCCAGAAGGAGTTCGCCAGCTCCTGGGCGCGCGACCGGCGCTTTGAGCCCAAGATGGACGAGGCGACACGCAAGGGGAAGCTCAAGGGCTGGCGCAGCGCCGTCAAGCGGACGCTGATCGCGGCTTAGAGCAACGTCGCGATCCGACCGAATCGCGGCTGCCCATGCGCAGGCTGATACCCCTCTGCCCGACAGGGCAGAGGGGTATCAGCCGCAGTATTTTACCACTGTCCAAATCATCGATATCGATAATATTCGAAAGCATAGCTGGCGGGATATGTGCCCCTGCGCGCCGCGCACTCTCTGGGCGATTGACCCAGCACAACGGGGGCTTTATGTCCCCGACCACTTTTGTAGGAAGATCATCAACCGACTCCAGGATCGGCTTGACTAACGCATAGCTTGATGGCTATATATTCATCAATAGCCAATGGGGTATGGATCCCAAAATGTCGAACGCGCACGATGTGCTCTTCAGGACGCTTGCCGATCCGACTCGGCGGGCGCTCTTTGAGCGATTATGCCGTGAGGGGGAAAGGACAGTCGGGGCTCTGACGGCGCAGGCCGGCGTGTCGCAACCGGTCGTCTCAAAGCATCTCGGGCTCCTGAAGGAAGCGGGTTTGGTTCGCGACCGCCACGAAGGTCGCCACACGTACTACAGCGCCCAACTCGGCGCTCTTGCTCCGCTGGTCGATTGGACAAGCCAGATGGCCGGTTTCTGGCAAAGCCGCTTCGACGACCTCGAAGACCTACTGAAAAGGATGGACCAATGAACGAAACGTCGCCCGAAACCCGCTCCGTCGTGATCGAACGCGAGTTCCCTCATCCGCCGGAAAAGATCTGGCGTGCGCTCACCCAACCGCACCTGGTCGAGGAGTGGCTGATGAAGAACGATTTCAAACCTCTCGTGGGTCACCGTTTCAATCTTCGCGGAGACTGGGGCGGAGTATTGGACTGCGAGGTCCTCGCCGTAGAGCCGAACAAAAGGCTGACCTACACCTGGAATTTCGCCCACGACGATGCCGCCTACGATCTGAGGAGCGTGGTGACTTTCACTCTCATCCCGACGAGCACGGGGACCCAGCTGCGCATGGAGCAGTCGGGCTTCCGGCCGGAACAGCGGCAGGCCTACGGAGGCGCCAAAGCGGGATGGCAGCAGTTCCTTGCCAATCTGGAGCGCGTCTTGGCGCAAATGGATTGAAGTCCGCCAGCATCGTCCAAAATGGGCCAATCGCCCCCCGGTTCACTGCATTAATGGGAGGTCTCAATGAATTGGAATGTGTGGATTCGGCAAATCCACCGCTGGTTGTCGATCGTCTTCACGGTGACTGTGATCGCCAACTTCGTCGCCATGGCACTGGGGGAGCCTCCCGCATGGGTGGTCTATTCGCCATTGCTCCCGCTCTTCCTGCTGCTGTTTACTGGCCTCTACATGTTCATGTTGCCGTACATTGCGAAGCCGCGTGGTCGACCCGCTGATGCGATGAAGTGAGCACAATGGCAGCTAGACGCGCCGGCTTCCAGGTCGGCCCGTGGCTCCACAGTGGAAACGATGCGTTTCCCGAACGGCCATTTGCGGCTTGACAGGATGCCAACTATTTCTGTGCGAACAGCAACAGGAAGGCATCATGGAACTCGGGCTTTATACATTCGCGGACGTGGATCCGAATGCGATCGACAAGGGTGCCGAAGGACGGCGGCGCCTCGCCAACCTTCTTGAGGAAATAGAGCTTGCCGATCAGGTCGGGCTCGACGTCTTCGGCCTCGGCGAGCATCACCGCCCGGACTACGCCGCGTCAGCGCCGGCCGTAATCCTGGCGGCCGCCGCCTCGCGCACCAGCAGGATCCGGTTGAGCAGCGCCGTGACGGTACTGAGCTCGGACGATCCGGTGCGGGTCTTCCAGCAGTTTTCGACACTCGACCTTCTCTCCAACGGCCGCGCCGAGATCATGGCGGGCCGAGGTTCCTTCATCGAGTCCTTCCCGCTCTTTGGCCAGTCGCTCGACGACTACGACCAGCTCTTCTCCGAAAAGCTGGATCTGCTGCTGGCGATCCGGGAGGGCGAAAAGGTTACCTGGTCAGGTAAGTTGCGTCCGCCGATCGACGACCGCGGCGTCTATCCGCGTCCGCTGCAGAATCCGCTGCCGCTCTGGATTGCCGTCGGCGGTACGCCGCAGTCGGTCGCGCGGGCCGGCGCGCTCGGCTTGCCGATGGCGCTTGCGATCATTGGCGGCGAGCCCCGCCGTTTCGCGCCGCTCTTCGACCTCTTTCGCGAGGCGGCGCGCCGGGCCGGGCGGGACGTCGCGAAACTGAAGACGAGCATCAACGTTCACGGCTTCATCGCCGACACGACGGAAAAGGCGGCTGACCAGTTCTACGGACCGCAGGCGGAGGTAATGAACCGCATCGGCCGAGAGCGCGGCTGGGGGCCGACGAACCGCGCCCACTTCGACCAGGCGCGCAGCCCGACCGGCAATCTTTTCCTCGGCGATCCCGAGACGGTGGCGGAAAAGATCGTTGCGCATCAAAAACTCTTCCGCAACGATCGCTTCCTCCTGCAGATGGCGATCGGCCCGATGCCGCACGATCAGATCATGCGTGGCATCGAGCTTTACGGCACCAAGGTCGCGCCGCTGGTCCGGGAGAGGCTGGCGGAGGAACGCCGATCGCAGCCTGCCGGCGCCTGAGCCTCCGTGGTCTCGGCACTGGCATATGCCGGGTCGGCACGCTACATGTGGCCGCGAAAGCGAGACACCATGACCCTCAACAACGACGAAGATCTTGAGCGGCTGAAGGAAATCGGCCGCATTTGCGCCAATGCGCTTCAGACCATGACCGCGGCCCTCGAACCCGGCATCACCACGGCGGAACTCGACGCGATCGGCCGCAAGGTACTGGAGGATGCGGGCGCGCGTTCGGCGCCGGAGCTTTGCTACAAGTTCCCCGGCGCGACCTGCATCAGCGTCAACGAGGAAGTCGCCCACGGCATCCCCGGCGCCCGCGTGATCCGCGCCGGCGATCTCGTCAATATCGACGTTTCGGCCGAGAAGGACGGGATCTTTGCCGATACGGCAGCTTCCTTTCCGGTGCCTCCGGTGACCGCGGCAATCGACCGGCTTTGCCGCGACGGCAAGCGCGCGATGTGGGTCGGTTTGAAGCAGGTACGCCCTGGTCAATCCTTGGCGGCGATCGGCAATGCCATTGGCGATTTTGCTCGCAAGAACCGCTATTCGCTCGTCACCAATCTTGCAAGCCACGGCATCGGCCGATCGCTGCATGAGGAGCCGGGCGAGATCGCCACTTGGCCGGACCCGTCCGAGCGGCGGCACATGACCGATGGCATGGTCTTCACGGTCGAGCCGTTCCTGTCGATGGGCGCCCACTGGGCGGAAGGCGGAGACGACGACTGGACGCTCTACAGCGAACCGCGGGCGCCGACCGTGCAGTATGAACATACCGTCGTCGTCACGCGCAGCGGGCCGCTGGTCGTGACGCTGCCGGGGTGACGCACACCCCGATCCGGTGGATCATTCGATTTCGTCAACAGGACGTTCAAATATAGTCATTTGTCGTTTTCTTGCTGCGGTGCAATAAGACGACCATGAGCACGCTTCACAAATTGCCGGACCGCGACCATGTCCCTTCGAAGCAAGCCGGTGCCGGCCTTCATAAGGCAGGGCACCCGGCAAGCAAAGAGTCTCTCGCGCATCCCGCCTCGGGCGGCAATCTCGCGGCAACGGCGATCGCCGGTGCCATCGCCATGGCGGTCGCCATGGGATTCGGCCGGTTTTCCTACACGCCGATCCTGCCGGCGATGATGGCGGATGCGGGGCTCTCGCCACGAGATGCCGGACTGATCGCGTCGGCGAACTTCGTTGGCTATCTCGCCGGCGCCGTGCTTGCGGCCTATGGCTGGGCTCATGGTCGCGAACGGGCGATCGGCCTCGCTGCACTCGTGGCGACGACGCTGCTGCTCGCCGCCATGGGGGTGACGACCTCCGTGCTCGCTTACTCCGTCATTCGTTTCCTCGCCGGTCTTGCCAGCGCCTTTGCGATGATCTTCATCTCAGGGATCGTGCTGGGAGAGGGGCTGCGCGCCAGATCGGAGCATGTACCGTCGGTGCATTTCGGCGGCGTCGGCCTCGGCATCGCCCTTTCCTCGATCTGTGTCTGGGCCGCGCCGCTCGCTTCAGCCGGTTTTTCCACGTCGCAGGCCGACTGGTTCACCGGTGCGCTCGTCGCGCTTGTAGGCACAGTCGTCGTGGCTGCGCTGCTGCCGCGCGGTCGTCATGCCGCGAGCGGGGGTGAACGCGAAGGGCCGCTGACGTGGACGCGGCCGTTGACGGCCATGACGCTTACCTACGGCTTCTTCGGCTTCGGCTATGTGATCACCGCCACGTTTCTTGTCGCCATGGCCCGTGATGCCAGCGGCGGCCACAGCGTCGAATTCCTCGCTTGGCTGCTGACGGGTGCAAGCGCCGCGGTCTCGGTTTATCTCTGGCGCTTCGCGGTGCCGCGCTTCGGGCTCGCGGGCGTTTACGCCATCGGCCTGCTGGTGGAGGCCGCGGGGCTGGTTCTGACCGTCTCGTTGCCCTTGCCCTTCGCGCCGCTCGTAGGCGGCCTGATGCTTGGCGCCACCTTCATGATGATCACCGCCTATGGCCTGCAGATCGGCCGGCGGCTTGCGCCACAAAGCCCGCGCCGGGCGCTTGCCCTGATGACGGCAGCCTTTGGCATCGGCCAGATCGTCGGGCCTCTCGTCGCCGGCTGGCTTGCCGAACAAACCGGCGATTTTACCTTGCCGACACTCGTGGCAGCCGTGGTTCTGTTTTGCTGCGGAAGCGTGGTCGTTATCGAGTTGCGCAAGATCAGCGCCGCCCTGGATCGTTGATTTCCAAGGTCATCCGGCCGATCTGCAGGAAAAATTTGAACGCGCGCAGCTTGATGAATAACAGTAACATTCACATTACCTAATTGTTGCCTAGGGCGAATTGCCCTAGTTTCGGCACATCAGGGGGCAAGTCATTGTCCCTCCTCAGAAGCGAGAGTGCCGCACCTTGTTCCAATCCTTTTTCCCTCAGCCGAAGCAATTCTTCATTTCCGTCGTCGCCTGGTCACTGTTAGCCATTGCCTTCTGGTATGGCTGGGGCGAGAGCCTGGGCGCCGTATTCGGCCTTCCCCCGTTGTCGGTTGATGCGCCGCCGATCGTCGGCATTTCGGCGTTCTGGTCGCCGGCCTTTGTGTGGTTCTATATCTACTTCGGCATCGTCGTCGGGCTCTTCACGGCGTTCTGGTATGTCTATTCCCCGCATCGCTGGCAGACCTGGTCCATCCTGGGCTCGGCGCTGATCCTTTTCGTCACCTATTTCCAGGTTCAGGTCAGTGTCGCGATCAACAACTGGTACGGCCCGTTCTGGGATCTGGTGCAGGCCGCGGTCTCCAAGTCGGCCACCGTGACCGCTGAGCAGTTCTATGGCGAAATCGGCACATTCCTGGCGATTGCGATGGTCGCCGTCGCCGTTGCAGTCATGACGCGGTTCTTCGTCAGCCATTACATCTTCCGCTGGCGCACGGCGATGAACGAATACTATATGGCCAATTGGGGCAGGCTTCGCCACATCGAAGGTGCCTCGCAGCGCGTCCAGGAAGACACGATGCGTTTCTCGACCACTGTCGAGGGGCTTGGTGTCAGCCTGATCGACAGCGTCATGACGCTGATCGCGTTCACGCCGGTGCTGATCCGACTATCAGCCAATGTCACCGAGCTTCCGATCGTCGGCATCATTCCCTATCCGCTGGTAACGGCCGCCGTACTCTGGTCGCTGTTCGGCACCGTGTTCCTGGCTCTCGTCGGCATCAAGCTGCCGGGGCTGGAATTCCGCAATCAGCGGGTGGAAGCCGCCTACCGCAAGGAACTCGTCTATGGCGAGGATCACGCCGACCGCGCCCAACCGCCGGCGGTCGCCGATCTGTTCGACAATGTTCGCCGGAACTATTTCCGGCTTTACTTCCATTATCTCTATTTCAATATCGCCCGCATCTTCTACCTGCAGATCAACAACATCTTTTCGTTGCTGATCCTGGCTCCGTCGATCATCGCGGGCCGGATTTCGCTCGGTGCCTTGAACCAGATTTCCGGCGCATTCGGGCAGGTAACGTCCTCGTTCCAGTACCTCGTCAACTCGTGGCCGACGATCGTCGAGCTTCTCTCGATCTACAAGCGCCTGCGTGCCTTCGAGTCGATCCTCGACGAGGAGCCGCTGCCGCAGATCGACCAGCAGTTCATCGAGGCTGGCGGCAAGGAAGAGCTGGCGCTTTAAGAGGCGGGCATCAGAAGGCGGAGCGATCCGCCTTCTTTTTTGCGCTCTCGATGAGGGGAAGCGCTTCCGCGTAGCTGACGCAGGCGACATCCGGCTTGACGCAGGTCTCTGTCAGGAAGCGGTCGAGCGCGCGCCAATAGGCGCCGCCATTCATCTCGACGAAATGGAAGCCGAGCTGAAGCGGCACACGGCCGCCGTCATATTCCTTACGGAAGGCATCGCGGTAGGCCGCAAGCGTACGTTCTTCGAAAACGGAGCTCTTCTTCTTGTTCTCGACGCCCATCGAATGGCGGACGAAGAGGTTGTAGTCCATGCCGATCACCGGCCGATGCGACGGCCCTTCGGGAATGAGAGGCAGGCCGAAGCGCGGCAAGCCATCCTGCACCGCCGGCCACCCAGGCCCCTTGGTCACAAGGCTTGCGTCATAGGTGAAGCCGAATGTCTTCAATGCTGGCAGCAGGCCGTCGCTCAACGAAAGGTAGGGCGCGCGGAAGCCCTTGACGTCGTTGGTCGCAAAGTCGGCCCAGCCTTGCGGCTCGGCCTCTGCCCTGTCGGCCTTCTTCCAGGCATCGACAAGTGCCTCCCGGGACGCCGTAAATTCCCGCGTCCAATCGGTCTTGCTCCAGCCCTTGCCGTCGAAATGGCCGCAGGCATGGCTGCCGATATCGTGCCCATCGAGATGGGCCTGCCAGATATGGCCGGCGCGCGTCGCGATCTCCTCGCGGCTTTGCGCGAAGCCGACATTGGAGCGTCCCGCCTTCTGGCCCGGTGCCTTGTAGATCTGTTTGCCGTCCGCTCTCGTCATCAGAAATGTGCAGGACAAGAAATAGGTGAAGTGGGCGCCGGTGCGCTTGGCCATGGCGAGGCTCTTCTCCCACAGCGCGTTGTCGTGCGCGCCGTCGAAGGAGACGATAATGAGCTGCTTGTTCGCTGTGGGGTCGGGCGCCGGCAGCGGCTCGGCCGTGGCGAGGGCGGGATAAAGGCAAAGGGAGAGAGCAAGGATCTGGCGCGTCATTCGGGAGGCATCTTGGGAGAATCAGTAAAGGATTTGTTCGTGCCGTCCCTTCTTGAGGATTGCGGCAATCCTTTGATCCATCTGGAAATTCGCGAGCGATATCGCTATGGCTTGGTAAACAAATGAATAATTTCGATCGGTGAAACATGGCGCTTCTCATACTGGGCATTGTGATCTTCTTTGGCATCCACCTCGTTCGAAGCTTCGCACCGGGCGTGCGCAAGGCGGTGATCGAGCGGAAGGGTGTTGGAACCTGGCATGCGATCCACGGCATTTCGGCGGTCGTTGGCCTCGCCCTTATCGCCTTCGGTTTCGACCAGGCGCGCTCGACCACCGGCATTCTCTACACGCCGCCGGTCTTTCTCACCCATATCGCCCTGACGCTGATGCTGATCGCCTGCATCTGTCTCGCCGCGGCCTTCCTGCCCGCCGGCAAGATCCGTGTCGCAACGAAACATCCGGCCATCCTCGCCATCAAGATCTGGGCGTTTGCCCATTTGCTTGCCAATGGCGAGACCTCGTCCGTCCTGCTTTTCGGTGCCTTCCTGGCCTGGGGCGTCGTTCTCCGCATTTCCATGAAGAAGCGCTGGCGAGCCGGCGAGATCAGTTATCCCACCGTTGCTTCCTATCGCTATGATGTCGGCGCAATCCTCCTCGGTGCCGTACTCTTCGTCGCGATTGTCTGGAAGCTGCACGAACTGGTGATCGGCGTGGCACCCATCGCCATCGGCTAAATGATCTTCTCCCCCTTACAAGCGGCGCAAAATCGGGTAGAAGGCGCAAAATTCTCAGCATGAAGGCCGGGCAGCCGGAACACAGGGACATGGCGAACCAAGACGACAGTTTTATCCGCGAGGTCAATGAAGAACTCCGTTCGGACCAGATGAAAGCCATCTGGATGCGCTTCGGCGGCCTGATCGTCGCGCTCGCCGCCTTGATCGTGCTCGGCACCGTCGGTAAGGTCGGTTACGACTATTGGCAGGAAACATCCTCGTCACAGTCGGGAGACGCCTTCCTCGCCGCGCTCAATCTCGCCCGGGATAACAAGTCGGACGAGGCCCTCGCGGCGCTCACGGCTTTGGAAAAGGACGGCTACGGCTCCTATCCGGTGCTGGCCCGGCTGCGGTCGGCGACCCTTCAGGCGCAGAAGGGCGAGACCGAGGCGGCGATCACTGCCTTTTCCGAAATCGGCAAGGATACGCGCATTCCGCCGGCGCTGCGTGACGCCGCGCGCCTGCGCGCCGCCTATCTGCTCGTTGACCACGGAACCTATGAGCAGGTGTCGTCGGAGGTCGAACAACTGGCCGTTCCGCAAAACACGATGCGCCATTCCGCCCGGGAAGCGCTTGGCCTCGCGGCCTACAAGGCCGGCGACTTCGCCAAGGCGAAAAGCTGGTTCCAGCAGATCACCGACGACACCGAGAGCCCGCGCGGGGTCGTGGGCCGTGCGCAGATGCTGCTTGATGTGATCGCGGCGAGCGGAAAAGCCTAGCGCATCGGCCCGAAAATCGGACCCGATTTTCGGAAAGCACGATGCGTAGACTCAAAGAGTTACAGCGTCCTTTGTGCGTCCTAAAGGATGCACGGCGCTGTAAGAGCGGAAACGGAATTTCGAGATGAGTTTTACCGTCGCCATCGTCGGGCGCCCCAATGTCGGCAAGTCCACCTTGTTCAACCGTCTGGTTGGCAAGAAGCTGGCGCTTGTCGACGATACGCCGGGGGTGACCCGTGACCGGCGCCCCGGCGACGCGAAGCTCGTCGACCTCAAGTTTCGCATCATCGATACGGCCGGCCTCGAACAATCGGCGCCCGAAAGCCTGCAGGGGCGGATGTGGGCGCAGACCGAGGCGGCGATCGACGAGGCCGATCTCTCGCTGTTCGTGATCGATGCAAAGGCGGGATTGACCCCGGCGGACGAAACGCTCGCCGAGATGCTGCGCCGTCGCGGCAAGCCCGTTATCGTCGTCGCCAACAAGGCGGAAGCGCGCGGCTCCGATGGCGGCTTTTACGACGCCTTCACACTCGGCCTCGGCGATCCTTGCCCGATTTCGGCAGAACACGGCGAGGGCATGCTCGACCTGCGCGATGCCATTGTCGCAGCGCTCGGCGAGGAGAGGGCCTTTCCGCCCAGGGAAGACGTGGCGGTGACCGATGTCGACATTCGCCCAACCGCTCCGGGCGAGGGGGCCGAGGACGAGGATGCCGAGCCTGCCTACGACGAGACGAAGCCCCTGCGCGTGGCGATCGTCGGACGGCCGAATGCCGGCAAGTCGACGCTGATCAACCGTTTCCTCGGCGAGGACCGGTTGCTGACCGGGCCTGAGGCGGGCATCACGCGCGACTCGATCTCCGTCGAATGGCAATGGCGCGGCCGCACGATCAAGATGTTCGACACGGCCGGCATGCGCCGCAAGGCCAAGGTCCAGGAGAAGCTTGAAAAGCTCTCGGTCGCCGATGCGCTGAGAGCAATCCGCTTCGCCGAGACCGTGGTTGTCGTCTTCGACGCCACGATCCCTTTCGAGAAGCAGGACCTGCAGATCGTCGATCTGGTCCTGCGCGAGGGGCGGGCGGCTGTGCTCGCTTTCAACAAATGGGACCTTGTCGAGGATTGGCAAGCGGTGCTCGCCGATCTTCGTGAAAAGACCGAGCGCCTCCTGCCGCAGGCGCGCGGCATCCGTGCGGTGCCGATTTCCGGCCATACGGGTTATGGGCTCGACCGGCTAATGCAGGCGATCATCGATACTGACAAGGTCTGGAACCGGCGCATCTCGACGGCCCGGCTCAACCGCTGGCTCGAGTCTCAGCAGGTGCAGCATCCGCCGCCGGCCGTTTCCGGGCGCCGCCTCAAGCTCAAATACATGACGCAGGTAAAGGCCCGCCCGCCGGGCTTCATGATCTCCTGCACGCGTCCCGAGGCGCTGCCGGAATCCTACACCCGCTATCTGATCAACGGGCTTCGCAACGACTTCGACATGCCGGGCGTGCCGATCCGGGTGCATTTCCGCGCGTCGGACAATCCCTACGAATCAAAGGCACGCAAGAAGCGCTGATCGGGAGCCGGCGAGCCTCGCCGGCAACTTGTCCCGCGCAGTCAACGACGCGTGCCGGCCATACGCCCTCGATTTCCGGATCGCGCTCGCGCGGACGCCCGGCGAGTGAATATCACCATCGTCGTTTACTCAAAGAACTCGCAAAGATACATCTGCTTGCAGACAGCCGAAACGAGGAGATTTGCCGATGGCGATAGCATCGAGATCAGCGGACGACTGGTGGCGCGGCGCGGTGATCTATCAGGTCTACCCGCGCTCCTTTCAGGATACTGACGGCGACGGTATCGGCGATCTTCGCGGTGTCACGGGGCGGCTTCCCCATATCGCCTCGCTCGGTGTCGATGCGATCTGGCTGTCGCCCTTCTTCAAGTCACCTCAGGCCGACATGGGCTATGACGTCTCCGACTATTGCGACGTCGATCCCATGTTCGGCACGCTTGCCGATTTCGACGCGATGCTCGCGGAGGCGCATCGCCTCGGGCTGAAGGTGATCATCGACCAGGTGATTTCGCACAGCTCCGATCGTCATCCGTGGTTCCTCGAGAGCCGGTCGAGCAGGACCAATGCCAAGGCCGACTGGTATGTCTGGGCCGACCCGAAACCCGACGGGACGGCGCCGAACAACTGGCTTTCGATCTTCGGCGGCCCGGCCTGGGAATGGGACGGCGTCCGCAGGCAATATTACCTGCACAATTTCCTGTCGTCGCAGCCAGACCTCAACTTCCACAATCCGGAGGTCCAGGAGGCCGTGCTCTCGACCGTCCGCTTCTGGCTCGACCGCGGCGTCGACGGCTTCCGGCTCGATACCGCCAACTACTATTTCCACGACCGGAACCTCAGGGACAATCCGCCGCTCGTTCCAGATCCGGACGCAACGAGCCACGATGCGCCGGATGTCAATCCCTATGGCATGCAGGACCATCTCTACGATAAGACCCAACCGGAGAACGTCGGCTTCCTGCGCCGATTGCGGGCGATGCTCGATGAATACAGCGCTCGCGCAACGGTCGGCGAAGTGGGCGACGGCCGCCGTTCATTGAGGACGGTCGCCGCCTACACCGGTGGCCGCGACAAGCTGCATATGTGCTACACCTTCGATTTTCTCGGCCCCGAACTGACGGCAAGGCATATCCGCCGCTGCGTCGAGAATTTTCAGGCGGTGGTCGCCGACGGTTGGGTTTGCTGGGCCTTTTCCAACCACGATGTGATCCGCCATGTCAGCCGGTTCGCACACAATGAAGCCGAGCGGGAACGGGTGGCCAAGCTCGCGATCTGTCTGCTTGCTGCGTTGCGCGGGTCGATTTGCCTTTACCAGGGAGAGGAACTGGGATTGCCGGAGGCGGAACTTGCTTTCGAGGAACTGCGCGACCCCTACGGAATCCGCTTCTGGCCGGCCTTCAAGGGCCGCGACGGATGCCGTACACCGATGGTATGGGAAAAGGAATTGCCCAATGCGGGCTTCTCCCTCGGGACACCCTGGCTGCCGGTCCGCGACGAACAGCGGTTGCTCGCCGTCGATGCGCAGGAGGGCGTTCCGGGATCGGTGCTGGAGCATTATCGCCGAACCCTCGATTTTCGCCGGACGCAGGAACCGCTGCTCGACGGTGACATGGCGTTTCTCACCTTCGACCAGGACATCCTAGCTTTCACGAGGGAGAAGAATGGCGAACGCTTGCTGTTCGTGTTCAACCTCACGCGGGAACCGCAGGAGGTGCGGCTCCCCGCCGATGTGATTGTTCACGAGGCCGTTCCGATGCCCGGCTTCGCACCCGTCTGGCTCGACGACGTCATCGCGCTTTCCGCGCGCGACGTCTTCTGCGGCCGGTTGCGGTGACTGTCAGCCGATCAGCGTGAACGTATCCACATCGACCAGGCCCTTGTCCGAGATCTTCAGGTGCGGGATCACCGGCAATGGCAGGAAGGCGAGTTGGAGGAAGGGCTCCTCCAGCGTCGCGCCGAGAGCGAAGGCGGCTTGGCGCAGGTGATGCAGGGTGTCGCGCACGCGGTCGTAGGGTTCAAGGCTCATGAGGCCCGCGACGGGGAGGGCGATTTCGCCCGTGATGTTGCCGCCGTCGACAACGACGAAGCCGCCCTTGATCTCGCCGAGCCGATTGGCCGCGAGCGCCATGTCCTCCTCGTTAACGCCGACGACGCAGATATTATGGCTGTCATGGCCGACGGTCGAGGCGATCGCCCCCTTCTTCAGTCCAAAACCCTGGACGAAGCCGTTGGCGTGGTTGCGGTTGACGCCGTGACGCTCGATGACGGCCACTTTGATGATGTCCTGGCCGAGGTCCAGCCCCGTCTGGTTACCTTCAGCGGGCAGGTGGAAGCGGCGGTGTTCGGTGATGATCTTGCCGGGCAGGACGCCTATCACCGAGGTCTGGCCTTGCGTGTAGGGAACCGCAAAATCGGCGGCTTTGACTTGGCCAGCCTTGACGCTGTCGAGCCCGACCGGCTCGACTGGCGTGCGCGTCGCGAACAACGCATCCGTTACCCGTCGGCCCGCGGAAAACACGATCTCGGCCTTGCAGTTCTCCAGGCTGTCGATAACGACGAGGTCGGCGCGCCAGCCGGGCGCGACAAGGCCGCGGTCCCTGAGGCCGAAGGCGCGGGCGGCGGAAACCGAGGCAGCGCGATAGATCGCCAGAGGCTCGACGCCGCCGGCGATCGCGGTGCGGATCATGTGATCGAGATGGCCCTGTTCGGCGATATCGAGCGGATTGCGGTCGTCGGTGCAGAGTGCGAGGTAGGGCGACAGCCGCTCGGTGATGATCGGCATCAGGGCATGCAAGTCCTTCGAGACGGAGCCTTCGCGCACGAGAATGTGCATGCCCTTGCGGAGCTTTTCGAGCGCCTCGTCCGCCGTCGTGCACTCGTGATCAGTGCGGATGCCGGTAGCGAGATAGCCGTTCAGCTCCTTGCCGGAGAGAAGCGGCGCATGACCGTCGATGTGGCCCCCCTGGAATGCATCGAGCTTGGCCAGGCAGACGGGATCCTTGTGGACGACGCCGGGAAAATTCATGAACTCGGCGAGCCCGATCACCTTCGGATGGTGGCGGAAGGGCAGCAGGCGCTCGATCGGCAGGTCGGCGCCAGCCGTCTCGAGATGTGTTGCGGGCACGCAGGACGAAAGCTGAACACGGATGTCCATGATCGTTTCCACCGCCGAATCGAGGAAGAACTGGATGCCCTCGGTGCCAAGGACGTTGGCGATTTCGTGCGGATCGCAGATCGCTGTCGTTATGCCGAGCGGTAGCACGCAGCGGTCGAACTCATGCGGGGTGACAAGCGAGGATTCGATATGCAGATGCGTATCGATAAAACCCGGAACGACGATGCGCCCGGCGATGTCGATTTCGTCGCGCCCCTGATAATCGCCGTAAGTGCCGACGATGCGGTCGCCGCAAATGGCGATGTCGGAAGCAATCAGTTCGCCGGTGACGAGATCGAAGAAACGGCCGCCCTTGAGCACGATGTCAGCCGGGGTGCGGCCGACGCCCTGATCGATGATACGTTCCAACATCTCGGACATGCCCACGCTCCGCTTTCTATATTAATTCATGACAATAACCCTCTCCCCGCTTGCGGGGAAAGGGCTTGAGAAAGCGTGATGCCGAAGCTCAGATGTTATTCTTCAGAACGTCGCGCAGCTTGTCGAACAATTCGTCGATCTGCTGTTTCTGAATGATGAGCGGTGGCGACAAGGCGATGATGTCGCCGGTCGTGCGGATAAGCAGCCCTTTCTCATAGGCCTTCAAGAAGGCGGAGAATGCCCGCTTCGTCGGTTCTCCGGCGATCGGCTCCAGTTCGATTGCGCCGATCAGTCCGATGTTGCGGATGTCGATGACATGCGGGCAGTCCTTGAGCGAATGCAGAGCTTCTTCCCAATAGGACGCGAGCTCGGCGGCCCGCGTGAGCAAGCCTTCCTCCTTGTAGGTATCGAGCGTGCCGAGTGCGGCAGCGGAGGCGATCGGGTTGCCGGAATAGGTGTAGCCGTGGAAGAACTCGATCAGATGCTCCGGCCCGGTCATGAAGGCGTCGTGGATTTCCGAGGTCACGAAGACCGCGCCCATCGGGATCACGCCGTTGGTGATGCCTTTCGCGGTCGTGATGATATCTGGCTTCACGTCGAAATACTGCGCTGCGAAGGGCGTGCCGAGGCGGCCGAAACCGGTGATGACCTCGTCGAAGATCAGGAGGATGCCGTGTTTGGTGCAGATCTCGCGTAGCTTCTGGAGATAGCCCTTCGGTGGGATGAGCACGCCGGTGGAGCCGGCAACGGGCTCGACGATGACGGCGGCGATCGTGGAAGCGTCATGCAAGGTGACGATCCGTTCCAGTTCGGTCGCAAGGTCGGCGCCGTGCTCCGGTTCACCTCGGGTGAAAGCATTCTTTGCCGGGAGATGGGTATGCGGCAGGTGATCGACGCCGGTGAGCAGGGTGCCGAACATCTTGCGATTGGCGACGATGCCGCCGACCGAGATGCCGCCGAAGTTGACGCCATGATAGCCACGCTCGCGGCCGATCAGCCGGAAGCGGGAGCCATTGCCCTTTGCGCGATGATAGGCGAGCGCGACCTTGAGCGCCGTGTCGACCGATTCCGAACCCGAGTTCGTGTAGAGAACATGGTTCATGCCCTCGGGCGCGATGTCCACCAGTCGGTTCGCCAGTTCGAAGGCTTTCGGATGGCCAAGCTGGAAAGCCGGCGCGTAGTCGAGTTCGCCGGCCTGCTCGCGGATCGCTTCGGTGATCTTGGGCCGGCAGTGACCCGCATTGACACACCAGAGGCCGGCTGTTCCATCCAGCACCGTGCGCCCATCATGGGTCGTGTAGTACATGTCTTTGGCGCCGACGAAGAGGCGCGGCTCCTTCTTGAATTGCCGATTTGCCGTGAACGGCATCCAGAAGGCGCGCAGATCGTTCGGCGTTGTGTTCAATCGGTTCGACATGTGCTGTTCTCCTCCGCGAATTCTGACTTGCTGGCGATGCGACTGGATTCTTTTACCCTTTGGTCAAACTATCAGCGCGCCTGATAGCGTCAAGCCTGCGGCTTCTACGGCGCGAGGAGACGACCGGCGTTTTCGGGGCTCGAAAAAATATAAGCCCCGCGCGATTGCTCGTGGGGGCTTCATGACGCGTCCAGCGTGACGGACGTATTGGGAGACTACGCCGATTTGCGGACGAGGACTTTTTCTTCCACGGCATTGCCTTCGCCGTAGATTTCTGCGAGGGCGCCCAAGATCTTCATGACCGCGTCAGAGGAACTCGAATAATAAATCGTCTGGGCGTCACGTCGGGTACTTACCAGATTTTGGGCGCGCAACTTCGAAAGGTGCTGGGAAAGAGCCGACTGGCTCAGCCCGACCTTGTTGGCCAAGGCGCCGACCGCCAGCTCTTCCTTGATGAGAGAGTCAAGGATGAGGAGGCGTTTAGGATTTGCCATGGCCGAAAGGAAACCGGCTGCTATTTCGGCGTCCTCGTGTTTTTCAGGCGGAAGGGGCTGCATTGCGTGCTCCATGCGAAAATTACATCACACGTAGTTATGATTGATTGAAGCACGATAATTAGACGTGATGCATGAAAGGGCAACTACCCACTGCGAAAAATGGGGGTAGCTAGGCAGCGGTTAACGGTAAAGTTTTTTCAGAAGCGGCCGCAATTCCATCGTTTCCTGGATCGGTGCTTCGAATTCGAGGCGTTTCAACCGCTCGCCGTCGAAGAGATCGAGGCCGGCCGCGTCGATACCGACGATCTTCCAGTCACCGTCCGGCGCGCGGCAATGGACGGTCGCGTAGTGATTCACGGCGTCGACGTGGTCAGTATTCATGTGTTCGATCGCGCTCTCCTCCATTTCGGCGAGTTCAGCGACGGCGGGCGAGGCTATGGCGAGGTCCTCGGCCGTCAGTGCGTAGGCGCGTCCGAAGCCACCGTTGAGGCTTGCCCTCAATGGGTTCAGCCGGAAGAAGCCGAAATCGGGAAAGTCGACATAGAGCTTTGCCTTGGGATGGCGGCGGACGAAGCGCGCGCGGATGCGGACATGGGCCTCGGAGTCACGTGGGACCTCTTCCGCCTCGCACTGAACGGTGAGGCGCGGGTGGGCGAGCGGATCGCCCTTGCCGGGCTCTCCGGTCAGAAGCGACGCGCGCCGGTCGGCGAGCAGCGCCTGCGTGTGCGTTGCCAGCCGCGAGACGAGAATGACCGGCGCGCCATCGATGTCGATGCCGATCAGCACACGGCTGACGAAGGGGAAGCCGCCACTTTCGGGTTCGATCGCGGCGAGCGAGGCGCTTTTCGCTGAGCGAAGCAACACCCGGGCGAGCTTGCGGGCCTCATCATCGGTTTCGCGCAAAACGTTGGGTTTTTCGCTCATGACCGCCTTCCTTTCGCCGCTTGTCACTCCAGACAAATAATAAAGCCCGAAGCGGTTGCTCCGGGCTTTATTGGCCGTTCGGCGTGTCGCGTCAACTTTTGTTGCGGTGGCGCGTCAGGCCTTCGACAATGTTTTGCGCGTCGATCGTGCCGACCACCGAGCCGTTGTCGACCACGCCGATGCTGCCCGGCTGGCGGGACATTGCATCAAGGATGTCGACGAGGGGAGTCGTCGGTTTCGCCGTCGCCGTCACGCCGGCAATTGTCGCGTCCCGTTCGACGCCGGTGCGCATGACGTCCTTGGCCATCAGCATGGTGATCGGGTTCATATGCTGGACGAAATCGGCGACGTACTGGTTTGCCGGGCTTTTCACAATTTCCTGCGGTGTCCCGCACTGGATGATGCGCCCGCCCTCCATGATGGCGATGCGGTTTCCGATGCGGAAGGCTTCGTCGAGATCGTGGCTTACGAAGATGATCGTCTTCTTCAGCCGCCGTTGGAATTCGAGCAACTCATCCTGCAAGCGGGTGCGGATCAACGGATCGAGCGCCGAGAACGGTTCATCCATCAGCAGGATCGGCGCGCCTGTCGCAAAGGCGCGGGCGAGTCCGACGCGCTGCTGCATGCCGCCCGAAAGCTCGTTGACTTTCCGGTCCGCCCATTTCGTCAGGTTGACCAGATCGAGCTGTTCGCCGACGCGTTTCTTGCGATCTGCCTCAGGCATGCCTGCGAGTTCGAGACCGAAGCCGACATTGTCGGCAACCGTGCGCCAGGGAAGAAGCGCGAACTGCTGAAACACCATGGAGACCGTATGCATGCGGAAGTCGCGCAGCGACTTCGCCGTGCAGCGATAGGGGTTCAGAGAACCGTTTGCCGTTTTGATCTCGACGTCGCCGCGTACCACGGGTGCAAGGCCGTTGACAGCTCTGAGCAGCGTCGACTTGCCGGAACCGGAGAGGCCCATCAGGACCAGGATTTCGCCCTCGTTGATCGTCAGCGAAGCCCCGGCGACGCCGAGCACAAGACCCGTGGCGGCGCCGATCTCGTCGCGGCTCTTTCCCTGGTCGACCATTTGCAGAGCGGTCTGCGGGCTCTTGCCGAAGATGATGTCGACATTCTTGAAAACAACCGCGTCCGTCATGCGCTTTCTCCTTCATCGGACGAGCGGAACAGGCGGTCGAGGATGATCGCGAGGATAACGATGCAAAGACCAGCCTCGAAACCCTTGGCGACATTGACCGAGTTCAAGGCGCGAAGCACCGGAACGCCGAGACCGTTGGCGCCGACGAGCGCGGCGATGACCACCATCGACAGGGAAAGCATGATCGTCTGGGTAAGGCCGGCCATGATCTGCGGCGTCGCAAAGGGCAACTCCACCTTGCGCAATACCTGCCACGGCGTCGCGCCGAAGGATTCGGCCGCCTCAACCAGGGAAGGCGGCGTCGAGATGATGCCGAGGCGCGTGAGCCGGATCGGCGCGGGAATGGCGAAGATGACGGTGGCGATCAGGCCTGGAACCATGCCGAGGCCGAAGAGGATCAGCGCCGGGATGAGATAGACAAAGGTCGGAATCGTCTGCATCAGGTCGAGAATGGGGCGCATGACGGCATAGACCCACGCGCGGCGGGCTGCGGCAATGCCGAGCGGAACGCCGACAGCCATGCTCACGAAGCTTGCCGCGAGAACCAGCGCTAGAGTTTCGGTCGTTTCCTTCCAGTAGCCCTGGTTGACGATCAAGAGAAGCCCAAGACCGGTGAAGAGCGTCACCCCGAGCGAGCGGCGGAACCACCAGGCGAGCGCCGTGACGACCGCGACGACGATGAGCGGATGAGGGGTCTGGAGGATGTAGAGCAGGACGGCCACGACCGCCGACAGGAAATTTGCGAGCTGATCGAAGAACAGTTCGAAATTGGTTGTCAGCCAGTCGACGAACGCTTTGGCCCAGCCTCCGATGGGGATGCGGTATTCAGTCAGAAATTCCACGAGCTTGGATCCCTCTTGTCAGGGTCAAAAACCGGATCGCGCGAAGCGGTGAAAAAAGGCGGGGTGGTACCCCGCCCGCTGCATGTTTCCTCAAACCGGACCGATTGAAGGGTGAAACGTGCAGCACTTCAGGGTGCTACAGCGACCTCTATGCGTGCTGCAGGACACACGGCCCTCTGGTCGATCAGAGACCCAGGGCGGTCTTGACCGCAGCCATTCCGTCGCCGCCGTCCCTGGCGGTCACACCGGCAAGCCAGGGGTCGATTACCGTCGGATTGGCCTTGAGCCATGCCGCCGCAGCTGCCTCCGGCTCTTCGCCGTCGTTCAGGATCTTGCCCATGATCTCGTTTTCCATCTGGAGCGAGAACTTCAGGTTCTTCAGCAGGGCGCCGACGTTCGGGCATTCGGTCGTGTAGCCGGCACGCACATTGGTCAGCACCGTCGCGCCGCCAAAGTTCGGACCAAAGATATCATCGCCGCCCGACAGATAGGTGAGCTTAAAATTGGCGTTCATCGGGTGCGGCTCCCACCCGAGGAAGACGATCGGCTCGCCGTCCTTCTCAGCGCGGGCGACCTGCGCCAGCATGCCTTGCTCGGAGGACTCGACCACCTCGAAACCCTTGAGATCGAAGGTTCCCTTGTCGACCATGTCGATGATCAGACGGTTGCCGTCATTGCCCGGTTCGATACCGTAGATCTTGCCGTCCAGTTCATCCTTGTGTGTGGCGATATCCTTGAAATCCTTGATCCCGAGTTCCGCGCCTTTGGCGTTGGTGGCGAGCGTGTACTTGGCGCCTTCGAGGTTCTCGCGCACGGTTTCGACCGACTTGTCCTCGCGATAGGGCGCGATGTCGGCTTCCATTGTCGGCATCCAGTTGCCGAGGAAGACATCGATGTCCTTGTTCTTCAGCGAGGTATAGGTGACGGGAACCGACAGGACCTTCACGTCAGTCTCGTAGCCGAGGCCCTTGAGTATCGTGGTCACCGTTGCGGTCGTTGCCGTAATGTCCGTCCAGCCGACATCGGAGAAACGGACGGTTCCACAGCTTTCCGGCTCGGCCGCGACGGCATTTCCGGCGGTCAGGGCTGCCATGCAGACGGCACCAGCCAGCATGAATTTGAGAGAGCGTATGCTTGTCATCATTGTCGTTCCCCTGCCTGTATTTATTGTTTTAGCCAAACACCAATGGAGCTTGAATTCAAGCGCCTTGATGCCGAAGGAAGTGTATTGCGTCAATACATTGACGGGATGCACAATGCGACGCCGGATGTCGCAATATCCAAGAAAAGAAAGCCATTTTTCGCCACGCGCTTGCACCGGCGCGCACCAGTTGTCGTCATGCTTCGCCCAGCTACGCGGTTTTGGGGAAACGCGCCGAAGCGAAAATCTGTGGGTCGTGCCGACCCGCTCTGGCCATCGGCCGCAAGCCCCGTCATGAAGCGGACTGCTGCAGCTTGCGCGTCTGATTAGGACGCGCGGCGCTGCAGGAAGTCCGGAGACGGGGAATATGGCCAAACTCTATTTCAGCTATGCGACGATGAATGCCGGCAAAAGCACGCTTTTGCTGCAGGCCTCCTATAACTATCAGGAGCGCGGCATGCGCGTCGTCATGCTGATTGCCGCCTTCGATGACCGCGCCGGAGCCGGCCGCATCTCGTCGCGCATCGGATTGGCCTCGGACGCGATCCCGTTCAGCGGTGATGACGATCTCTACGCCCTGGTCGATCGCCTGAACGGTGACGGTTCGGGCGAGATCGCCTGCGTCTTCGTGGACGAGGCGCAATTTCTCGCCGAAGATCAGGTCTGGCAGCTTGCGCGCGTTGCCGACCGCCTCGGCATTCCGGTGATGGCCTATGGCCTCAGAACCGACTTCCAGGGCAAGCTCTTTCCCGGTTCCATGGCGCTGCTTGCGATCGCTGACGAGTTGCGCGAAGTCAGGACAATCTGCCATTGCGGGCGCAAGGCGACGATGGTCGTGCGCCTCGACGGCGCCGGCAACCTTGTGCGCGAGGGCGCGCAGGTAGATGTCGGCGGCAACGAGAAATACGTCCCCTATTGCCGCCGTCACTGGGAAGACCGGATGCGCGACGGCTGAAGAAGCCCGCCGAAATTCCCGACGTGATCGCCAATCTCACGGACACTTCGGCTGCACGATAGACGGCCACCGCCACCGCTTGCGCCTGTGCGGGCGCCCGCGCAAAAAAGCGTGTGTGCTATACTTGTCCTGACCGGCCAAACATCCTTTATATAACTGCAATCGAAAGCTGAATAATTCGGCACGCGATGCGGGTGACCGTCCCGATCAAGGGGCCGGGTTAAAGGGGGAAAGTATGGCGACTCTTCAGAATTTTGCCGCAGAAATCGAAAAGACGAAGAATGTCGTCCAGGAGATGCGCGGCAAGCTTGAGCAATCTGGCGTTGTCCTCGACCAGTTCGCCAAGGCCGACACCAAACTCGGTGACGTCAATTTCGACATCGAGAACGCCCGCATTCAGGACGTGATCAATCAGCAGAAGGTGATGGAAGCCAACATTGCCGATCTGATCATCGGGCTTGAGGATGCGACCAACGTCTTCGGCTCCGAATTTGAAAGCATGAAAAGCTATACCGGCTATGAGAAATTCATCGGCATATTCTCCAAGCAGAAGATGCAGCGCCTCAGGACCGATCGCGTGCGCAACATGTCGCTTGCCGGGAACCTGCAGGAACTTCTCGTCAAGTCCGACACCATCGTTGGCATCCTCAAGGAGCAGAGGGCGATCCTCGACCAGCGCTACAAGACCTCCGAGCAGAGCCTTATCAAGGTGATCGACCGCCGCAAGGGGACGATGGCAGCGCTTGAGGAGACGCAGAAGCGCATCGAGGAACTCAATCCACTGTTGCTCGACATCGAGAACAGGATCGCCGCGTCGACCGACCAGAAGACGAGAACTGGACTCGAGGGCGAGCGCTCGACGCTCGCGACCGAATATAACGAGAAGCAGGCCAAGGAGCAGGAGTTGCTCGCAGAGAGCCAGACGCTCGAACGCTACACGTCGATGTTCCAGACCTTCGTCGATTCCCTCAACAATCAGATCGCGGCGCAGAATACGCTGATCAACAAGCTGACGATCGATACCGAACAGCGCATCGTGCTCTACAAATCGCTGGAGGACTCGTTGAAGACGGCGGCGCAGCAGGACGTCGCCCACAGGATCAACACGCTCGGGAGCCAGGTCGACACCGCGGCCGAGGAAACCATGGCCGGGATCGGCGCGGCGGCGCAGCGTCACATCGGCGACCTTCTCGAAATGCATGAAAAGAACATGCTCGCGACGCAGGATATCCAGCGGCGCAAGAAGCTTGCCGACGACGCCTTCGCCCGTCGCTTCCAAACGGTGATGGACAAGCACAATGCGGCAAACTACGTGAAGCAGTGATCGGCAAGGCGGCAATGACAAGATTTGCGACCGCCTTTCGGCGCTCGCCGAGGGATTAGGCATGAACACCGCCGCATCCGCAGCCGTACGGCAATATTTCAGTTCCATCCGATCCGCGCTGGCGGGGCTTGAACTGTTTCTCGGCGACCGCAACTCACCGCTCTATCAGAATACGGTGGTCGGGGAGGTGATCGTTCCCTATCTCGCCCGTCTGAAGGCATCGATCGCCTGCTGGGAGAACCGCATCGGCTTCGTCGAGCGGTTCCGGATTTCGCGCGCCGAAAGCGGCTTCCCGGTGTTCCAGAACGTGCTCGAACTGGAAAACGACCGGCAGAGCGCGGAAAAGCGTCTGGCGAGCATTCCCGCGGCCGATGCGCTCCGCGAAGAAATGGCCGATTTCATCCTCAGGCAGAAGGCCTTTCCCGAGGCATTGCAGGCCCGCATGGCGGAAAGGCTCTATCTCGAGCAGATCGGCAAGGGCGACATCTTTTCGCCGTTCATCCTGCCGGAGACGATCCGGGTCGCCGTCAATTCGAAGACGATGCGGCCCTATTACGTCGTCTCCTGGGGCGCCTTCGACGGCACCCAGACGCTCCCCATGGTCTACATGGCGACGATCGAGGATTCATCGGAAAACATCGTCGAAATGCTGGTCACCCGTGAAGGCAAGCTCAACCCGGACGTCGAGATTCCGCTGCCGGTTGGCGGGCTCCTCAATCCCGACCTTGCGAGCCGCTTCGATGACTTCGCCTCGAAGAACAGCGCCTATTCGCTGACGCCGGTGACGATCGCGACCAATCTCGACAAGGATTTCCCGGAGCTTCACCCGAAACAGCTTCGGCGCATCGTGCTCGGCCCGTTCTATTCGGCCGGGATCACCGAGAACAACGCCCGGGTCAACGATATCCTCTCGAAGGTCCGGAAGGCCGAAAATGCCTGGCTTTTGACCTGGACGGTGCAGGAGGTCTTCTCCAAGGCCGAACGCCCTGCGGAGCGCGGCTTCTGGTCCTCGACGCCGGCGCAGGAGGAATTCCACATAGACACGGACAACCTGGAGGCTGCACGGATGGGCGTCAGCTCCTATGAGAAGCATGCGCTCGTGCCGCACGACGCCTATCAGGCGCTTTACGCCGAAGGGGAGGCGGGTGCGGTCTTCGGAGACTACAAAGTGCACGTGATTTCCGGCAACCAGGTGGTGAGCGAGGTTTGACGATGACGCTGAATACCGGCCTGACGACGCTGCACGAAGACGATATCGCCAAACATCAGGCGACAGCCCAGAGCCTTGTCACCAAGCTGATCATCCTCGAACGGGAAGATACATCCAGAGGGACGCCGCTCGCGGGCACCGGCCGTCGTTTTGTCTCGACCGTTTCGACCGGCAGCCAGCGCCGCAGCCGCGAGGTCGAGCTTCAGCGCACGATCCAGTCGGTGCGTGGCGCCGATCCGCTCCTGTCGCCCGCCCAGCATGCCGTCCTCTACCGGACGCGCCGCGGCATCCAGGTGGCGCTTGCCGTGGCCGACGTCTTCGCGCGGCAGACGAATCTCGAGCAATTGCAGGCGCGCAACGCCACGGCGCCGCTCGGCGGCGAGGAGGTAGGCCAATTCAAGGCACTGCTTTCGGCCGCCGCCTATATCGCCGCCTTCACGCTCGCGGCCTATCTGGGTGCCACCCTGCAGGGAGAGGGCGAACCGGTCGATGATGCCGCAGAGCCCGACTTTCTCTTCGATACGCCCCAGGATGCGCTGAAGAGCATGGTTGCGGGACTCGACCGCAGCATTGCTGGCGCCCAGGACGATCTTGCCTTGACCGCCCGGACGCGCGCCTTTTCACGCGCCACGATCGAAGGACTGATCGCCCGCAAGGCGCGGTTCACCGGCCTCCAGAGCTTCGAAAACGTCCATATCCGGCTCGACCAGGACGACTTCACCCTGAACGGTTTCGACATTGCGCCTGGGCAGAAGCGCAAGCCATTGGTGATGACCTTCAAGAAGCCGGAAGAAATCATCGGCAACCACATTGCGAAGTACCAGGCGCTGAAGCTTGCCAAGATGCTGATGGCCTACGACTTCGACCGGCAGATGAATCCCTTCGTCGAACTTGGCGGCTTCCTCTTCACCTTCATCGGCGACGGAATGCCGGGCACCGGCAAGACCATTCTCATCCAGATGCTCGCCGGAATGCTCCACGATTACTGCGGCGTTGCCGGCTACGCTTTCCATTACGAGAACTTCGGAGTCGACCAGATCTCCTCCTACCAGGGAAAGTCCGGCCAGAACTGCAAGGAATTCGTCAACAACGTCATCAATCCTCGGGCGATCGGCTTCGGCACGATCGACGATGTCGACCAGGTGGCGGCGAGGCGCTCCGACGACCGCGCTTCGGCCGGCCAGCATGAGGTGACGGCGGTGCTGATGGAGAGTTTCGCCGGTGCGTCGACCGTGGTGCGCGGCAACTGCACGTTCGGCATGTTCTCGAACTACCCGGAGGACGTCGACGACGCGTTGCGTCAGCGCGCGGGGGCGCGTTGGCTTGTCGACGGGCCCCAGACGGAAGGCGACTATATCGACATCTTTGCGCTGCTTGTCGGCAAGAACCACAAGATCCCGCTTGGTCAGCACGATCTCTATGCCGGCCAGGAGATCGAGCGCGCGGTGTCAAAGTCCTACGTGGCCCATTCACAGCCGCAGGAGGAGGGGCTCGCCGCCGTTTGGGAGCGCTACGAGAAGGAAAAGGGCAAGATTGCCACGCTCGCCGACGTCGGCGCCTATCTGCACATGATCAAGGAAGCCGAACCGCGCTTTACCGGCCGGGCGATCAGGAACATCACCGATGCGATCAAGATGCGGGCGATGGACGTTGAACTGCCCGACGACTGGTTCAAGGATGCCGGCGCCTTCATGCACAAGTCCTACGACGAGAAGAAGGCGATGATCGAGGAGTTGCGCGGCCCGATCACGATCGAGATGGTGCTGCAGGAAATCAACCGCTACGCCGACAGCGAGTTCCGCTACACCGACAAGTCGGACGATGCGGCGGTCGGCGAGATCATCCGCCGCGAGCGCCAGCGGGAGAAGGCGATCCGCGAAATCGAGACCATGAAGCGCGAGGGCAGGTGGCAGGCATGAGCGAAGAGCATAAGGAACGCTCCAGCGCCAACGCGCGGAGCATTTCCGTATGAAACGCCTCCTCGAAGCGGAACTGATCTATGGGCGGCTGCTCGACATAGCCGAGCCGCATCTCGTCGCGCGCTACAACAAGGCGCTGCAGGGCTTGGGCCTGAAACCGACGGCGCTCGATCACTTCAGCATCGATATGACCGGTTTCTCGCCGGAGATCGCCGACGAACTCGGGGATCGCGACTATCTCGACCCGAACCGCGTCAATCGGCGCTTTATCATCCTGACGCCGGCGCAGGCGGACCTCCCGGTCGTTCATACGAGTTTCTCCAACACCGCGGCGCTGATGCATGAATTCTTCAACGCCAACAGCCGCGCGATCAACGCGGTGACCATCAAGGATGCGCTCTACGGCGAGATCGAGGATTCGGTTTCGGTGGTCGAGGACATCGACGACCTGCTTTCGATCAACGAGGTTCGTTTTCGGGTCCTTTCGGCGGAAGACATGCTAGGCAAGGCAACCGAGCTCAGGGAACTGGTGGACCGATTGAAGAAGGTACCGACCGCCTGGGCCGACGACGCCATGCTGAACCGGATGGTGGAGCTGGCAAAGGTGACCGGCGACATCCGGCAGAACGCGCTGGTGCCGAACGAACTCGTTTTCCGCCATGAGGCCTTCTGGGCCAATCACTTCGGCGGCGTCTATGTCTTCCTCGACCAGAAGACGACGACGGTGATCTGCGATCCCTCGGTGCCCGGTTTCAGGCGGTCGCGGCCGTGGCAGGTGGCCTACATTGCCATCAACGATCACGCCCGCATCTACGAGTTTCTCGCCCGGACCAACCGGCTGCAACTGCCGCAGGCCTCCTGGGTGCAGGAATCCGGGCTGTTCCAGCACCGGGCAGACATGATCATTCGCGGGCTGATCAACGCTGCCGATCCGACTGCCGATCTCATGGGTGCCGACCGGATCTGGCTGCAGACCTGGATCCACCGCAACGCGGCGATCGTGTCGCGCGACGGGACATACCCCTTCCTTCAGGAAATGGCTCGCATGCTTGCGGCAACGGGCACGATCACCATGGCGGAGGTCCCGCCGGAACATCGCTTCCTGCTCGTGCGCGCCGCACCGATGCATCCCGATCAATGGCTGGTGAACCGCTTGATATCGCAGCTCGTCCCGCGCGACTTCGTCTCCCGCTTCGTGTTCGACAAGCAGGGATTCTATGACGCCTACGAGCATTACGGCGAAAAGTTCCGGGAATATGTTGTCGCGACGCTGACCAGCACGTATCTCAAGGACAAGGCCGCTTTCCGCCACAAGCTTTACGGTCTCAAAGAGGAATAGGACATGTTCGATCCGATCGTTGCGTTTTTTTCGCGTGTCTTCACGGCGATCGGCCGTGGCATCGGCCTGGCGGTGGCCTGGCTCCTCTGGCCCTTCGTCGCACTCGGCAACTGGTATCGGGCGAGAAGCTGGATCATCAAGGGCCCGGTCGGCCTCGTCCTGCTCGGTCTTATCCTGTTCTACGGCTACTTCATTTGGCAGACGCAGGCCTGGACCAACTTCAATCCAGACTATGTCGATCGCTACAAGCTCGCCGAGCGCAAGGTGCCGGCAGGGTCGCCGGTAAGCGGTCCCGGCGCAACCACGCCGGGGCAGCCAAATCCAGGGACTACTGGCGACCAGGCTGCCGCAGTCGGTTCATCGGGCGAGGCCAACACGACCGAGGCGCTCGCCGTCGCGCAGCTGCCGGCAGGAACGGTTTGCCAGACCTCGGCGATCGTCGACGTAGCAGCCGATCTCATCGACTACAATGTCAACCAGAATGCCTGGATATCCTCGATGCTGCTCTACGAGCTCGGCCTCTTCGGGATGGACTGGGACGATACGCCCTGGCTCGACAACAAGGCGTCGTTCCAGCGCGGCATCAACCAGGCGATACGCCGCACCTCGGTGGAGCTCGTGGATTCGCTCGGACGCGTCCGCGGCACGTCGGGCATCAACAACGACCTGCAAAGCGCGCGCGGCAACATCCAGTTCGACGAGGAGACCTGGTATTTCGGCATCAACCCGTTCGGACCCAAGACGCCGACGCCGAGCTTCTATCGGGCGGCGATGCACGATTTCAGGAAGTTCAATGTTTCGCTCGGCAAGTGCGAGGCGATCTTCGACGGGCGGTCCGACAACATGGTCGAGTTCCTCGACCGCATCGCCAACGATCTCGGCAACACCTCGGCAATCATCCGCGAACGCTCCGAATTCCACAACGGCGGCTGGTTCGACACGCGCGCCGACGACCGCTTCTGGTTCGCCTTCGGCCAGCTCTATGGCTACTACGGCATTCTTTCCGCGGCCGGTGCCGACTTCGAGAATGTGGTGGCGCAGCGCGGCCTGACGCCGATCTGGACGGAGACGATCCGGCAGCTGCGCGCCGCCTTGAACATCCAGCCGCTCATCATCTCGAACGGTCGCGAGGATGGCTGGATCATGCCGACGCATCTGGCGACGATGGGCTTCTACATCCTTCGCGTGCGGTCCAACCTGGTGGAAATGCGCGATATCCTTGCCCGATGACGCGCGGCGTGCAAGCGTAAGCACGCAGAAACAAAGCGCGCCCATTTTCGCGGAGGAGGCGGATGGGCGTGCCACAAAGGGGGAACAGCCATGCCGGAGGTCAAATCCGATATCGAGATCGCGCGCGCCGCGAAGAAGAAGCCGATCCAGGAGATCGGCGAAAAGCTCGGCATTCCGCCGGAGCACCTGCTGCCCTACGGCCACGACAAGGCCAAGGTCAGCGCTGAATTCATCGCTCAGCAACTGAACAACGGAAACGGCCGGCTTATCCTGGTGACCGCGATCAACCCTACGCCGGCCGGCGAGGGCAAGACGACGACCACCGTTGGGCTCGGCGACGGCCTCAACCGCATCGGCAAGAAGACGGTCGTCTGTATCCGGGAGGCATCACTCGGCCCCTGCTTCGGCAGCAAAGGCGGCGCGGCCGGCGGTGGTTATGCCCAAGTCGTGCCAATGGAGGACATCAACCTTCACTTCACCGGCGATTTCCATGCCATCACGGCGGCGCACAACCTGCTGGCGGCGCTGATCGACAATCACATCTATTGGGGCAACGAGCAGGCGATCGACATTCGCCGCATCGCCTGGCGTCGGGTGATGGACATGAACGACCGGGCGCTGCGCCAGATCGTCGGTTCGCTCGGCGGTGTCGCCAACGGCTACCCGCGCGAGACCGGCTTCGACATCACCGTCGCCTCGGAAGTCATGGCGATTCTGTGCCTGGCGATGGACATCAAGGATCTCGAAAAGCGGCTCGGCAACATCATCATCGGCTATCGGCGCGACAAGAGCCCGGTCTACGCCCGCGACATCAAGGCGGACGGGGCGATGGCGGTGTTGCTCAAGGACGCGATGCAGCCGAACCTGGTGCAGACGCTTGAGAACAACCCGGCTTTCGTCCATGGCGGCCCCTTTGCCAATATCGCCCATGGTTGCAATTCGGTGGTCGCTACGGCAACGGCCTTAAAGCTCGCCGACTACGTGGTGACCGAGGCCGGCTTCGGTGCCGATCTCGGCGCCGAGAAATTCTTCGACATCAAATGCCGCAAGGCCGGCCTGAAGCCGGACGCCGCCGTCGTCGTCGCGACCGTGCGGGCGGTCAAGATGAATGGCGGCGTGAAGAAGGAGGACCTCAGCCGGGAGAATATCGAAGCGCTCAAGAAAGGTTGCGCCAATCTTGGGCGGCACGTGCAGAACGTCAAGAAATTCGGCGTTCCCGTGCTCGTTGCGATCAACCACTTCACCTCCGACACCGAGGCCGAGATCCAGGCGATCAAGGACTACGTCAGGACGCTCGGTTCCGAAGCCGTTCTTTGCAGGCACTGGGCCGAGGGTTCGGCAGGGATCGAGGAACTGGCGCACAAGGTCGTGGACCTTGCCAATGCGGGCCACTCGCAGTTTTCGCCGCTTTACCCGGACGACATGCCGCTCTTCCAGAAGATCGAGACGATCGCCAAGGACATCTATCACGCGAGCGAGGTTATTGCCGACAAGCTGGTGCGCGAACAGCTCCGGACTTGGGAGGACCAGGGTTACGGCCACCTGCCGATCTGCATGGCGAAGACCCAATATTCGTTCTCGACGGACCCGAACCTGCGCGGCGCGCCGAGCGGTCACACCGTGCCGATCCGGGAGGTGCGACTTGCGGCCGGCGCCGGCTTCATCGTCGTCATCACCGGCGAGATCATGACGATGCCCGGCCTGCCGAAAGCGCCGTCCTCCGAGAGGATACGGCTCAATGAAGAGGGGCTGATTGAGGGGCTGTTCTGAGGCGCGCGATCATGGCGAAGCCGCCCATGACGGCACCCCCTCTGCCTTTCAGCCAAGACCGCCGATATAGTCGGGCTTGCCGATCGGAACGCCCTTGTGGCGGAGGATGTCGTAGGCAGTGGTGACGTGGAAATAAAAGTTCGGCAGTACGAACTTCAAGAGATAGTCCTCGCCGCTGAAGTTGACCTTGAGGTTGGGGAAGCTGAGCGTGACTTCGCGGTTTTCGCTGCCTTCAAGATCGGCGGGTTGGACCGTTTCGAGGAATGCGACCGTCTTGGCGATCCGTTCGCGCAGCTCGGCGAAGCTCCGTTCCTCGTCCGGGAAGCGTGGCGTTTCGATCGTCGTCAGCCGTCCGATGGCGTTCTTGCTGGTGTCGCTCGCCCGCTGGATCTGTCCGACGAGCGGCAGCATATCCGGCGCGAGCCGTGCCTCGAAGAGCTCAGCGAGCGGCATGCCCTTCTCTGCAGCGAAGGCCTCGGCCTTGTCCAAGAGGCCACCGAGGGCAGAAAAGCCGCGGATGAAGGCGGGCACGGAGAGCTTGTACATGGTTAGCGGCATGGATTGTTCCTCGGTCAGGTCGATGGCGGGCGAAAAATGATGCGCAATAGATCGTGCTCGCCCGCGGTGATTTCAATCGCCTCGCCGCTATCTTGCGTCCCATGGTCGGTGAGCCGCGTCACCGCGCAGCATGGATACCTACAGCGCCGCGCGTCCAATCGGACGCGCAAAGGTCGCTGTAGCACTTTGATTTGCAGTAGGCGGCAGGTACCACGGTAACGACTTGTCTCCCTGGGCAAGTTCGTCGTGCCTGCAGACGAGAAGGCGCCAACCTGCTCCGACAGGAACTTGACGACCGCCTATCGACAGTAGCGATAGCCGTTCTTGCGTTCGATGATGTCGAGATGCAGGTGCATCTCATGGGCGGCGTCGCTGCCCGGATCGAGGACGGTTGTGAAATAGAGGCAGCCCGATGCCGTGACCGCGCGCTGAAACGCGCCGTCCAGCGTGCCATCCTCGTCGCGCGGCTGGATGGCGATCGTCCTGCCGTTGCCCAATGTGAACGAGGCGATGTCGACAGCGTTGCCATGGGCATGCTCCGATATCTTGCCGGCCGTTGCGTTGTTGCGCAGGCGGCAGACGTAGGTCGATGCCTGGTTCACCGTCGCGATCCGGGTGTCCGGTCCGAACGCGGCCGCGGCTGCGGGGACCGCCGATTCCTTGGTCCAACGGGCAAGCGCCAGTGCCGTCGCGCAGCGCATAGTCCCTTCCGGCTTCAGGGCGACGCCCGGCAAGATCGCCGTCACGCGAACCGGTTTGTCGATGCCGCAGCCTTTGCCATCGTCGATGCGCTTGGTGTCAGTGAATGTGCCGCCGAGCGCCTTGAGATCGGCAAGGCAGGAGGCGTGCTCTTCGGCAGGCTCCTCTTTCACCGGCAGGAATACCTCCTCAATGCTGTCGTCCTTTGTCTTGTCTCCGGGAGCTGCTTCTTTCTCTTCTACGCGCGGCTGAGCACCTGTCTTTCTATTGATCTCGGCGCCCTTGGGTGGCACGCCAGGTTTCAGCTCCGGGGTTGGCGTTGCTTGCTCGCCGGGGACAGCTGGTTTCGGGACCGGCACCGGACCCTTCGTGGGAAGGCTTGCGCCCGAAAGAATCGAAACGGACAACAGGATCATTCCGGCGGAGTGGCGCATGCAGGTCCTTCCCATCCGTTGCGGCCAAAGCCAAAACGCATGAGAGCAGATCCTGTTTCAAAATGTGCTGAAACTGAGGACGAGGTCGGTTTGGAGCGTGAATCCGGGGGGGCGCCCGCACCCCTGGATTTATATTGACAATTTCACTCATGTTTTTTATGTGGCGTAAATGAGGCGACGCGGCTCACACGTCGCTCGCAATTAAACCTCGCCCAGCCAGCCCCTTGAGTTTGCCGCTCAACAGCAAGCCCGGCCAACATCTCAAAGGACTGGTCCATGCTCAACCGGCATCATCGCCTGGGTCTTTTTGCATGCACGGCATTCGTCACCCTGGCCGGAACAACGTTTTCGCACGCGCAACCCGCTGACAAGGCGGCGACTGCCGCTGAAAAGCAGGGGCGCGTAACGGCACTGAAGAAATTGGTCGTCACGAACGGCGAGAAGGAAGGTGTGGCGGATACGCCGCTTGCCGAGCGGGTCACCGAAGAACAACTCGACAACAACCAGATATCGAGTTTCGAAGATCTGGGCAGAAGTCTTGAGCCCGGCGTGAACTTCAACCGCACAAACGGCAGCGTCAATATCCGCGGTCTGGAAGGGCCACGGGTGCTGACGACGATTGATGGCATCCCGATCCCCTTCATTGATGACGGTGCGCGCGAAGCAGATGGCGGTATCGACAGCTTCGATTTTGCCACGCTCTCGACGATCGATATCGTACGTGGCGCCGATTCGAGCCGCGCCGGCGGTGGTGCGCTCGGCGGCGCCGTCGTCCTGCGCACGCTGGAGCCGGAAGACCTGATCGGCGAGGGAAGGACCTGGGGCGGAATCTTCAAGTTCGCCTATGACGGTGACGATGAGAGCCTCGGCGGATCGGCCGCCGTTGCCGCGCGCTACGACAATACGGCCGTTCTGTTCCAGGGTGGCTACAAGAGGGGGCACGAACGGCAAAGCAACGGTGATGTCGGTGGCTATTCGACGACGCGCACCGAGGCGGATCCGGCCGACTACGACCAGAACAACCTCCTGTTCAAGGTGCGGCAATATACCGACAGCGGCCACACGTTCGGGCTGACGGCGGAACGCTTCGATCGCGACAAGGACATCGATTTCATGTCCGGGCAGAGTCTCCTCGGCAACTATCGGCCGGGCAACTACGACAAGCTCGACAATACCCGGCGTGAGCGCCTGTCGCTCGACTATGAATTCGAGGCCACCGACGATAACGGCTGGTTCGACAGCGCCTCGGCCACCATTTACTGGCAACGCCTGCTCCGCGAAAATGGTGTTGATGCTTTTCGCAGCACCTCGGTGATCGGCGAGTATTCGCGGCTCAACGAGGCGGAGGACGAGAGCTTCGGCGCCACCGGTTACGTCGACAGGTTCTTCGACACCGGTCTCCTGCTGCATCAGGTCACGCTCGGCGGCGATTTTGCCATCGGCAAGCTACACCAGTACTCTTCAGGTGAGGATAGCTGCGACACGGCGCCCAGCCCTTCCTGCAACTTCCTGCATACCAATCAGTCCGACAGCCCGGACGTCGACAGCAAGAAAGTAGGTATTTACCTGCAGGATCGCATCTCGATCGGTGATGGTCCCTTCGCGCTGACGCCGGGGCTCCGCTTCGACTGGTACGATTATTCGCCCCAGAATACCGCTGCCTATATGCGCAATCCCAACTATGACGGGGTGCCGCCCGGTCAGAGCGACCAGGCGCTGTCGCCGAAGCTGCTTGCGACCTATCAGGCGGCGGAACAGGTCGAGCTTTTCGCGCAGTGGGCGATGGCTTTCCGGCCGCCGACAGCCGAGGAACTCTATCTCAACTACGGTGCACCGGGCAGCTACCTGCAGATCGGCAATCCCGACCTGAAGCCGGAAACGAGCCACGGTTTTGAGGTCGGAGCCAATTTCGGTGACGAGGAATTCGGTGGGCGCGTAAGTGCCTTCTACAACAGGTACCGGAACTTCATCGACGAGCGCTGGAGCTTCGATCCGACCGGAACCTATCCGCTCGGCATTACCGAGGCTATAAACCGCGCGAACGTCTCCATCCACGGGATCGAGGTGTCCGGCCACAAGGTCTTCGCCAATGGCTTCCACGTGCGCACTGCACTTGCCTATGCCTATGGCCGGGATCTCGATACGGACGAAGTGCTGGGCTCTGTGGCCCCGTTGAAGGGAGTCCTCGGTGTAGGCTATGCCACCGAAACCTGGGGAACCGACGTGATCCTTACGGCTGCGATGGCCGTTTCGGACAAGTCGACCAACAGCTTCAAGGCGCCGGGTTATGGCATCGTCGATCTCACCGGCTGGTGGGAGCCGGCTGAGTTGCCGGGCCTGCGGGTGAATGCCGGCGTCTACAACGTCTTCGACAAGACCTATTGGGATGCGATCAACACCCAAAATACGTTCACGCAGCCGGCGGATTTCTATTCGGAGCCGGGCCGCACCTTCAAGATCTCGCTGACGCAACGCTTCTAGCGGCCCGACGCATCCGATCGATCGAATGGGCGGCTCTCGGTAGCCGCCCATTTCAACTCCGTCGATCCCGTTTTTCCCGCTTGCACGCATCCGCAAGCCGCGCTAACACTTTCGCCCATGATGAACGCACGCAACATTTCGATCTGGTGGTGGGCTCGCTGAGGCGGCCTTGACCAGTCATGCGTGATTGAGACATGAAGCCGCCCGGAGATTTCGAGGCGGCTTTTTCGTATTCAAAGCCGTGTGGAAAGACCGGGCTTTTACGGAGCGAGGCGAATGGCAACGGTAATTCTGGAAGACGGCGCGGAGAGCTACACAACCGAAGGCGGCATCGTCGTCACGCGCAGGCGGCGCGATGCATCCTACACGGACGCGATCTCGTCCTGTGTCGACAAGCTCGACGAGCGGCGCGGCGCGGTCTTCTCCTCGAACTACGAATATCCCGGCCGCTACACCCGCTGGGACACCGCCGTCGTCGACCCGCCGCTCGCCATCTCTTCCTTCGGTCGCTCGCTCTGGATCGAAGCCTATAACGAGCGCGGCGAGGTGTTGCTGGCGCTGATCGGCGAGTACCTGAAATCCGTTGCTGACATCACGCTCGGCAAATCGGAGGCCCGTCGTCTCGATCTCACCATCAACCAGCCGGATCGCGTGTTTACCGAGGAAGAGCGCTCGAAGATGCCGACGGTCTTCACCGTGCTTCGCGCCGTGACGAACCTCTTCCATTCGCCCGAAGATTCCAATCTCGGTTTCTATGGCGCGTTCGGCTACGACCTTGCCTTCCAGTTCGACGCAATCGACCTCAAATTGCAGCGGCCCGACGACCAGCGCGACATGGTCCTCTTCCTGCCGGATGAGATCCTCGTCGTCGACCACTATGCGGCGAAGGCCTGGGTCGACCGCTATGATTTTGCCAAGGGCGGTCTTTCGACCGAGGGCAAGGCGGCGGACATCGCACCGGAGCCGTTCCGCTCTGTCGACGGCATTCCGCCGCATGGCGATCATCGCCCGGGCGAATATGCCGAACTCGTGGTCAAGGCAAAGGAAAGCTTCCGTCGCGGCGACCTCTTCGAGGTCGTGCCAGGGCAGAAATTCTACGAACGCTGCGAGAGCCGCCCTTCGGAGATTTCCAACCGGCTGAAGGCGATCAACCCGTCGCCCTATTCCTTCTTCATCAATCTCGGAAACCAGGAATATCTCGTTGGCGCATCGCCGGAGATGTTCGTCCGGGTCTCAGGCCGCCGCATCGAGACCTGCCCGATTTCCGGCACGATCAAGCGGGGCGACGACCCGATCGCCGATAGCGAGCAGATCCTGAAGCTCCTGAATTCGAAGAAGGACGAATCCGAGCTCACCATGTGCTCGGACGTCGACCGCAACGATAAAAGCCGCGTCTGCGTTCCTGGTTCGGTGAAGGTCATCGGCCGTCGCCAGATCGAGATGTATTCGCGGCTGATCCATACAGTCGACCACATCGAGGGGCGGCTTCGCGATGACATGGATGCCTTCGACGGCTTCCTGAGCCACGCCTGGGCGGTGACCGTCACCGGCGCGCCGAAGCTTTGGGCCATGCGCTTCATCGAGAACCATGAGAAGAGCCCGCGTGCATGGTATGGTGGCGCGATCGGCATGGTCGGCTTCAATGGCGACATGAACACCGGCCTGACCTTGCGCACCATCCGCATCAAGGACGGGATCGCCGAGGTTAGAGCGGGCGCGACGCTCCTCTATGATTCCAATCCGGAAGAAGAAGAAGCCGAAACCGAACTGAAGGCATCCGCCATGATTGCAGCCATCCGCGACGCCAAATCCGCCAACAGCGCCAAGGCCGGGCGCGACGTTGCGCCGGTCGGCGCGGGCGTCAATATCCTGCTCGTCGACCACGAGGACAGCTTCGTCCACACGTTGGCTAACTACTTCCGGCAAACGGGCGCGAACGTTACCACCGTCCGCACGCCGGTTGCCGAGAAGATTTTCGACCGCGTCAAACCGGACCTTGTCGTGCTTTCGCCCGGACCCGGCACTCCAAAGGATTTCGACTGCAAGGCGACGATCAAGAAGGCGAGGGCGCGCGAACTGCCGATCTTCGGGGTCTGCCTCGGCCTTCAGGCGCTCGCCGAGGCCTATGGCGGCGACTTGCGACAATTGGCAATTCCGATGCATGGCAAGCCGTCGCGCATCCGCGTGCTGGAACCCGGCCTCGTTTTCTCCGGTCTAGGCAAAGAGGTGACGGTCGGGCGCTACCATTCGATCTTTGCCGATCCCTCCAGTCTACCGCGCGAGTTCATGATCACGGCAGAGAGCGAAGACGGCACGATCATGGGCATCGAGCACATGAAAGAGCCGGTGGCGGCGGTGCAGTTCCATCCGGAATCGATCATGACGCTCGGCGGCGACGCCGGCATGCGGATGATCGAGAACGTGGTCGCGCATCTCGCCAAACGGGCGAAAACCAAGGCCGCCTGACGGCACACGAATTGCGGCGGGCAAGGCTGCGCCACACGGCCCTTTGACAAGCCGTGCGTAATCACCCATATGGTGTTTCGAACCCGCCTGCGCGAAAATTCGCGCGGGCGGTTTTGCGTTTGAATAGGCTTGCATTTGCAACTCGTTTGCATCTGCACGAGGAATGAAGATGACCGCTTCCGATAGCAGAACGATCCTGAGGCTGGCCTTTTGGGGCATGCCGCTTTCTGTCGGTGTCATGGGGCTGAAGATGCTCGCCTGGTGGGTGACCGGTTCGGTTGCGCTGCTTTCCGACGGGCTGGAATCCATCGTGAATGTGATTGCCGCAGTAATGGCCTATGTGATGATTGGCTATGCCGCGAAACCGGCGGATGCGACCCACCCGTTCGGACATCACAAGGCGGAGTATTTTTCCGCCGTCATCGAAGGCGTGCTGATTGTCGTGGCAGCGCTTCTGATCTTATGGGAAGCGGTGCCGGAGATGATGGCGCCGGAACTCTTGAGCGCACCGGCGCTCGGTCTAGCGATCAACTTCGCCGCCGGCGTCATTAATGCGATCTGGGCTTATGTGCTGATCCGCGCCGGTACCCGTCATCGGTCGCCAGCGTTGAGCGCCGACGGGCACCATATTCTTTCCGACGTCGTAACATCGGCAGGCGTGCTCGTCGGCCTTCTTCTTGCCATTGCCACCGGTTACGCCATCCTCGATCCGCTGCTGGCAGTGATCGTCGCCGGCAACATCCTCTTCCAGGGGTGGAAGGTCATCTCGCGTTCGGTTGACGGGCTGATGGACCGGGCCGTGCCGGCGGAGGAGGAAGAGGCGATCAAGCAGGCAATCGCGGCAAATGCCGGCGGCTCTCTCGGCGTACACGATTTGAAGACACGGCAGGCCGGTCCGGCGATCTTCGTGGACTTCCACATGGTCGTGCCCGAAGCGATGCCCGTCGGCGACGCCCATGACATTTGCGACCGGGTCGAGGACGCGATTCGCGTCGTTCATCCGGGCGCGAGAATAGCCATTCACGTCGAGCCGGAAGGCGAGAAGGCACACGGTGTGCGTGTGAAGACCAGAGCGGGATGAGGAAAAGCGTTTGCGGTTTTCCGCCCGCATCCCGCTCTTACTATTTAGAATCGATCACGGCCAGGATTTGGTGGAGCAGTAAGGAAATGACGAAAACGGACGTATCAGGACTTTCACAACTAGGCGCAAAGGTCGACCTGCCGCAAAGCCCGGACGAGGCGGTGCTCGAAAGGGTACCGAGCAATCATACGGGGACGGACTTCGTCGTCCGTTTCACGGCGCCGGAGTTCACCTCGCTTTGCCCGATGACTGGGCAGCCGGATTTCGCGCATATCGTCATCGATTATGTGCCGGATGGCTGGCTTGTCGAGTCGAAGTCGCTCAAGCTCTTCCTGCACTCCTTCCGCAACCATGGCGCTTTCCACGAGGATTGCACCATCGACATCGCCAAGAGGCTGGTGTCGCTCCTGTCGCCGAAGTGGCTGAGGATCGGCGCCTATTGGTATCCGCGCGGCGGCATTCCGATCGACGTCTTCTGGCAGACGGGCGCGCCGCCGGAGGGTGTCTGGCTGCCGGATCAGGGTGTGCCGACCTATCGCGGTCGTGGGTGATTCCTAAAGCGCGTCGCATTCAATTGGAGCTACGCGACGCGCTTTAAGTTCTTTGGTTGCATGCATGTCGTTGTCCCGATACCGCTGCACACTTTCGGGCGACAAGCATTAGTCTAGAGGGACTTCGACAGGCCGATCTTCTCCAGATCGGTCTCCAGGATTGGATCGAAATCGAGCTTCCGCCAAAGCTGTCGATATCCAAGGTTCTGATAGAGCCGAAGGGCTCGTTCGTTTGCTGCAGCGACGTGGATCCGCGCCTCGGTGTGTCCCCGCTCAGCGATTTGCGCTTCAAGCGCAGCTATGAGAGCCGATCCGGCACCCCGCCCTTCAAAGGCGGGGGATACCCAAATATCGCTGATCGTGTCGTCTTCGTGCTCGCAAGCGCCGAGGCCGGCGAGTTCGCCATCGATTTCGGCGATCAACACACGCGAGCCAAGTTCCCTGAGGAAAGAAAGGAACGGGTTGCTTCGTTCGATCTTCACCGCAACTGGCGCCGGCACAAGCGGCTTTATTCCCTTGCACCAGGCGGATAGACCAATCTGAGCAAGAGCTTCCATCTCGTGTGGCATGGCGGAGCGGATTACCGGCATTTCGGATTTTCCTTGTGAAACGATTAGGGCTTGGCTCGCCTAGAAGGCGAGCCGCAGGTCCCTGCGCCCTTCCATGACGTACTGATCTTATTGGCCTTTCGCCCGCTGTCCAAACGGCATTTGCGGCTCCGGCATTTACCATGGCGGCAGCGCCGACTACTCGAACCCGGTCTTCGAGCGCCTGTTTGCATTGTCTTCGCCGTCGAGTCGCATTATCTGACTTTGAAGACATTTCATGAGGAGTCCGAAGAATGCGGAACGACGACGAACAGGAAGAAAAGAAGACCGAATTGCCGCTCGGCAAGGAAACGGAGGCGAACCTTTTCAAGTCGCGTTCGATTTTCATCTACGGGACGATCACGCAGGAACTGGCGCAGAAGGTTTGCTCGCAGCTCGTGGCGCTCGCTTCCGCCAGCGATGACGATATCCGCATCTTCGTCAATTCTCCCGGCGGCCACGTCGAGTCCGGCGACAGCATTCACGACATGATCAAGTTCGTGAAACCAAAGGTCTGGACGATCGGCACCGGCTGGGTAGCCTCCGCCGGTGCTCTGATCTATGTCGGTCCGCCGAAGGAGCGGCGCCTTTGCCTGCCGAACACGCGCTTCCTGCTGCACCAACCGTCCGGCGGCACACGCGGCATGGCCTCCGATATCGAGATCCAGGCACGCGAAATCCTCAAGATGAACGAGCGCCTGAACAAGATCTTCTCCGCAGCAACCGGCCAGCCGGTCGAAAAGATCGCCAAGGATACCGACCGTGACTATTGGCTCGGAGCGGAAGAAGCGAAGGAATACGGGCTCGTTTCGCGGATCATCACGTCGATCGCCGACGTCTGAGCGCGATAGGGCACAATCACACGAAAGGCATCGGCCGCGCGCCGGTGCCTTTTTCTTTTCTTTGCTCTCGCATTCGCGGGTGAAGCGGCTCCGGCTATATCGGCGCCGTCTCCCTTGCCCCGCCGCGCCAAGCCGTGTATAGGCTTTCCCCATGAAACAGGCCAAGGCACACAAGATCGCAGCGATCTTCCCCGGACACGATGACAATCGTGCGCCGTCTCGCGCCTTCGCCTCGCTTCTTCTTCTCGGCCTTATTCGCGGTTGCCGGGTTCGCTGAGGAGCGCCCGGCGGCCGAAAAGCCTAGCCGGCAGATGCTCCTCGAATCCCAAGAGTGCTGAAACAAAAGGCACGGCCCCGCGGCGTTAGCGATCGCAATGTCTCCGATGATCGGCTATTGCATCTGGCAAGCCACGCTCCAGTGACGAAGAGAAGCTGCACATGATTCTGAAATCGCATTCCATCAAAACCGGCATGCCCGAGGCGGCGGTGAAATATCAGCCTTACCCGCAGATCGCGCTGACGGACCGGACCTGGCCGTCCAAGACCATCACGCAAGCGCCGATCTGGTGCTCGGTGGATCTGCGCGATGGCAATCAGGCGTTGGTCGATCCGATGGGGCACGACCGCAAGTCGCGTATGTTCCATCTGCTGGTCGACATGGGCTTCAAGGAAATCGAGATAGGTTTCCCGTCCGCCTCGCAGACCGACTTCGACTTCGCACGCTGGTGTGTGGAGGAGGGCAATGTCCCCGACGATGTATCCCTGCAGGTGCTGGTGCAATGCCGGCCGGAACTGATCACCCGCACGTTCGAGGCGCTGCGCGGTGCCCATAGGCCGATCGTTCATTTCTACAATTCGACCAGCGAGTTGCAGCGCCGCGTGGTGTTCGGCAAGGACGTCGCCGGCATCAAGCAGATCGCGACCGATGCCGCCAAGATGATCACCGACATGGCGGCGAAGGCCGGCGGCGGCTATCGCTTCGAATATTCGCCGGAAAGTTTTACGGGCACCGAGCTCGAAGTGGCGCTGGAGATCTGCAACGCGGTCACCGAAATCGTAAGGCCGTCGCCGGACAACAAGCTGATCATCAATCTGCCCTCGACTGTCGAAATGGCGACACCGAACATCTACGCCGACCAGATCGAGTGGATGTGCCGCAATCTCGACAATCGCGAAAACCTGATCATCTCGCTGCATCCGCACAATGACCGCGGTACCGGCGTCGCCGCAACGGAGTTGGCCCTGATGGCAGGCGCCGACCGCGTCGAGGGAACGCTCTTCGGCAATGGCGAGCGCACCGGCAACGTCGATGTGGTGACGCTGGCCCTGAATATGTTCACGCAGGGCGTCGACCCAATGCTCGACTGCTCGGACATCGTGCGGATCAAAGAAGTCTACGAATATTCGAACCAGATGGTCATTCCCGAGCGCCACCCCTACGTCGGCGAACTCGTCTACACGGCTTTCTCCGGATCGCACCAGGACGCGATCAACAAGGGTATGAAGGCGATCAAGCAGGCCAACAAGCCGCTCTGGGAAGTGCCTTATCTGCCGATCGACCCGCGTGATGTCGGCCGCAGCTACGAGGCGATCATCCGCATCAACTCCCAGTCCGGCAAGGGCGGGATCGCCTATATTCTGCAGGAAGACTACGGCATCAACCTGCCGCGTAACCTGCAGGTCGAGTTCCGCGAGGACATCCAGCGCATCACCGACGAAGAGGGCAAGGAGCTGCCGTCGAAGCGCATCCATGCCCGCTTCCTCGAGCGTTACGTGGAGCAGCCACACGCCCGGCTGAAATTCGTTGACCACCACACTTATCCGGTCGGTGAACACAAGGGCCTGCGCGTCGTTGCCGCGGAGATCACAGACAAGGGCGAGACCAAGCGGATCGAGGGCAAGGGCACCGGCCCGATCGACGGCTTCATCAATGCGCTGTCGATCTATCTCGGCATCGAGCTTTCGGTGGCCGACTACTCGGAGCACTCGCTGCAGCATGGTTCGAATGCCGCGGCCATTGCCTATGTCGAGGTCGAGTATCCCGGCGGCACGCTGTTCGGCGTGGGCATCAATACCAATATCGTCGCTGCCTCGCTGGAAGCGATCGTTTCGGCGGCCAACCGGGTGCTGGAGATGAAGGCGGTATAGGACCGCCAACATCAGCCTATGCAGAAAAGCCGCGCCGGTTCTCTTGGACCGCGCGGCTTTTTCGTTTTTAGAACCTGTATAGTCAGATGCTCGCCGCCACAGCCTCTGCGAGCTCGCGGAGCCCGGCATCCGCGGATGGGCCGACGACCACCAGCGACGCATCGCCTTTCTGCCAGGAGACCAGTCCGAGGTTATCGCGGATATCCTCGCGGAACTGATCCGTTTGCGGCGTGTCGCCACGCTTGAGGAAGCAGATCGCGTAGATATCGCCCTCGCGATCGCGGTAGACGAGTTGGCCGACGGGCTTGCCGTCAACCACCAACAGCCTTGCACCCTCGAA
Organism: Sinorhizobium terangae; assembly: GCF_029714365.1. NCBI lineage: Bacteria > Pseudomonadati > Pseudomonadota > Alphaproteobacteria > Hyphomicrobiales > Rhizobiaceae > Sinorhizobium > Sinorhizobium terangae. The sequence goes on along the minus strand of NZ_CP121659.1, from coordinate 2,494,508 downwards.
GGTCAGGCCCTTGCTTGCGAGATCCGGGGTCTTGAAGCCAACGCCGACGCTGGAGGCGAGCCAGGTCTCGATCGTCGGTCCGTCCGACGCAGGCGCCTCGACGAGGTGTTCCTTCTGCCGAGAATAGATGCGATGGTAATCGGCGATCTCATCTATCCACGGGCGTACGGAGGCGGTGCTCTCGGGCTCGGCGGCGTAGTGCGCGCTGCCGGCGAGGTAACCCGCGGCACCGCCGAGAAGCAACAACGCCATGGCAGCGGCCAAGGCCCGCGGCCAGATGCGAACCGTCCGCGCCGGCAGGTTCGCAGTCGCGACGCGCTCGGATCTCGGATTAATGCCGGATCCCTGCTTGATCTGGCGCACCAGCGCCAGCGGCACCGGGTCATGGAGGAAGTCCTCGAAGGCCTTGTTGCCAAACGCGCTGCCTGCCTTCAGCTTCTCGAGGACAATCTTGGCGTCCTCGTCACGGGCCAGCAAAGCATCGAGTTCGGCTCTCTCGGCGTCGCCGAGTTCGCCGTCTATATAGGCGGACAACCGAACTTCAAGCGCTTGACCTGTCGTCTGCTGCAATGGTCAGGCCCTCCTTTCGGTATTCTCGGACAGCATGGCGGCGAGCCGCAGGCGGGCGGTGGACAGCCTGCTCATCACGGTGCCAATCGGAATGGCGAGGATATCTGCGGTCTCACGGTAGCTGTGCCCTTCGACATTGATGAGCAGGAATACGCTGGCAAGCCCTTCCGGCATGGACAGGATCATCTTCTGCAACTGGTTGGCATAGACCGCCTTTTCGGCAACAGCTTCCACACGCAACTCGCTCTGGTCGAAAATGTCGACGGCTCCGCCGCCGGCACGGACCTTGCGCTTGCGGACTTCATCGACCCAGAGATTGCGTGTCATGGCATAGACCCAGCTCTCCAGCCGGCCTTCCCCGTTCCACAGGTGGCTGCGTGCGATGGCCCGCTCGCAGGCCTCCTGGACCAGGTCATCGGCATCATTGGCATTGCGCGTCAGCGTCAGCGCAAAGCGGCGCAACTTGGGCAGCAGGCTGACCAAATCCTGTCTGAAGTCTTTCGTCTCTGCCGCTGGGCGCATTGCTCTTCCAATGAGACGTACCGGATCGGGCATCTATTCGCGGTGCGAAATGCACTACCCAATGATATGAAACATTTGATCCGAAGTCTGCAAGGGAAGAGCCGGAACGGAAACAGGTTTTTGCGTTCCGGCGTCAGTTTCCCTCGACGAGCAGGGGCGGCCGTTTCCCGCCCGGCTTGTCAGTAGTGATGACGGAGGCCGCCGAGGGATTGAAGCAGAGCCCTGTAGGCCCAGGTGTTTTCTCCGCCGCGATCACGAATCTCGACGAGCTGCACCTTGGCCTCCTCGATCCGGCCTTGCTCGACCAAGGCCTGGCCGAGATAGGACCGGGCGAGAATATAGTTCTCGTCGGCCTGAAGCGCGCGTTTGTAGTATTGCATGCCGAGTTCCATGCGACCGGCCTTGCGATTGGCGTAGCCGAGATAGTTCAGCACGCGGGCACTGCGTTGATCGCTTACGGCTTCGAGCACCTTGATCGCATTGTCGTACTGGCCGGCATAGGCAAGCTCGCGCGCGGCTTCGAACAGGACGTCGTCGCTGAGGCCGCTTTTCTTCGCGTTGACGCACTGGCCCTTGCGCGTATCCCAGATCTTGCCGTTTTTGCATTGGGTGCTTGTCTTGGTCTTGCGCGGCGGTTCGCTGGTGTCGCCGACGGCCATGGCCGACTGGCCGGCGATCGAAGCCATGAATGCAGCAAGGACAAAGAAAGTCGTCTTCCGGAACATCGTGCCTGTCTCCCTGGAATGTCGCGCAGCGACGGCAACCCGACTGACGCACGCGCGTCGCGCCGGTGCCGAACCCGAACCGCATTATGACGCATGGGCGTGGCAAATTATTCGGCGCGAGCGGAATATTCCCGGAAGGTTTTCGACGTTGCGGGCAGACCGCACCTAGAGAAGGGTGGTTTCGGCGAGTTCGACGCCGGTCCCGTCGGCATTGAGCATGTAGCGCTCGCGGCTGAGATGCCAGTGGCCGGGCTCGCCTGCGATCGAGAAGAGATTGTAGGCGGCCGCCGGCTTGCTGCCGCCCGGCCCCTGTGACGCAGAGGCGATGCCGACGACGGGCACCGGCGCGGTCTGTCCCTTCAGGTAGTAAACCGTGTTGAGATGGGTATGGCCATGCAGCACGAGTTCGGCGCCGCCGGACGAGATGGCCGCTGCAAAACGACGAATGCCGATCATGCGCTTGTGCATCGAGGTCGCGCCGCGGATCGGCGGATGATGGATCAGCACGACTCGGAAGAGGCCGGCCTCGCCTGCTGCCTGCAGCAGGTTGACGGTTGCACGCGCCTGTCGCTGACCGAAGTAGCCGCTCGCGGCGAAGGGTGGTGTGGCGACGGCGGTCGAGCAGCCGATGAGTGCCACGGGGCCGCGCACGCGCACATAAGGAAAGCAATGATGGTCTCGGATCCAGCCGAGCGGCCCCTCGTCGCTGCGCATGTAGGGATACCAGGCGCGTGTCGTCTTCTCGTAGGCACCCGGCACATAGGCGTCGTGGTTGCCCGGTACAACGGAGATGTCCCCGGGGTCGCCCGCCGCCGCAAGCCACGCGGTCACGGCCGCGATCTCCAGGGAAGAGGCGAGGTTCACGAGGTCGCCGGTGATCGCCAGATGGTCCGGATTACGCTTCTCGATGTCATCCATCAGGCAGGCGAGCGTACCGGGAAAGAGATGGCGCGCTCGGTTTCTGTGCCAGTTGACGAAACCGGTGATCCGCTTGGAAGCAAGTTCCCTCAGGGACAGATCTGGGAGCGGTCCGAGATGAACGTCCGAAATATGCGCAAGTTTGAACATCGCCCCCGTCTAGCGCATATTCCATCCGAGTGGAATCACGATTTCGGGTGAATGCCGCTCGCCCAAGGAGACACGCGTTTGAAGCAGCAGCGACCGGCGGAACTGCGCAACTGGCGAATTCGCCTGCTGACGCGGTTCGCACATGCCTATTTTGCGATCTCGCGCGGCATGACGCTTGGCGTGCGCGCCGCCTGCTTCGACCGCGAAGGGCGCATCTTCCTCGTCAGGCATTCCTATCTTCCCGGCTGGCACATGCCGGGTGGCGGCCTCGATCGCCATGAGACTGCGGTGGAGGGGCTCGCCCGCGAACTCCGGGAAGAAGGCAATCTGGAACTGACCTCACCGCCGCTGCTGGTGCAGGTCTACTACAACCGGGGCACCAGCAAGCGCGATCACGTCATCTTCTTTCGTTGCGACAACGTCCGTCAGCAACGGCCAAAGGTTCCCGACCTGGAGATAGCTGCCTCCGGCTTCTTCGCGCTTGACGAACTGCCGAAGGACACGACCGCCGCGACGCGCCGGCGGATTGCAGAACTTGCCGGAACGGAGGCGCCGGACACGTTCTGGTAAGGGTCAGCGGGTGCCGACGGCGAGGCGCCGTGCAGTCTCATTTGAACCTGCAGCGCGATCGAGCCGATCGCGACCGTGCGGCGTCGTAAGGTCCACCACCGGGCCCGCCGGCACGACGCCTGTCGGGTTGATCATCGTGTGGCTGCGGTAATAGTGCTGCTTGATGTGGTGCAAGTTCACAGTGTCGGACACGCCCGGCACCTGGTAGAGGTCGCGCAGGTACCCGTAAAGGTTCGGGTAGTCAGCAATGCGCCGAATGTTGCACTTGAAGTGGCCGACATAGACCGGATCGAACCGCACCAGCGTTGTGAAAAGGCGCCAGTCGGCCTCGGTGATCCGATCTCCCATAAGATAACGCTGCGAGGAGAGACGGCCTTCCAGCTCGTCCAACATGGCGAACAGGGCCTTGACGCTCTCGTCATAGGCCTGCTGACTGGTGGCGAACCCCGCCTTGTAGACGCCGTTGTTTACCGCGTCATAGACCCGCGCGTTGAGCTCGTCGATTTCGCCGCGCAGTTCCGCGGGGCAGAAATCCTCGCTCGAGCCGGTAAGACGATCGAAGGCCGAATTGAACATGCGGATGATTTCGGCCGATTCATTCGAGACGATGGTGTTCTTCTTCTTGTCCCAAAGCACGGGCACCGTCACGCGTCCGGAATAGTTGGGATCGGCGCGCACATAAATCTGCCAAAGCGCGTCGGAACCGAAGAGATGGTCCACGGTGCCGCCGTTCTCGCCCTTGAACTCCCAGCCGTTGGAGAGCATCAGCGGATCGACGACGGAGACCGAAATGATCTCCTCAAGCTTCTTGAGCTTGCGGAAAATCAGCGTGCGATGCGCCCAGGGACATGCAAGCGAGACATAGAGATGGTAGCGGTCCGGCTCGGCAGCAAAGCCGCCTTCGCCGGACGGGCCCGGCGATCCGTCGGCAGTGATCCAATTGCGAAACTGCGACTCGCTGCGCTTGAAATGGCCCTTCGTCGTCTTGGTGTCGTACCAGACGTCCTGCCAGGCTCCGTTGACCAACCTGCCCATGCATGAGCTCCTTCATGTTTTCTCTTACCATTGATAGATAACGCAGCAGCGGGGCGGTGATAGGTGTCAAATTCTGAACACTGCGTTTTGGGCTTTGACAGGCGGCAATTTTCTGCTATCGCGATCAGGCAATTTTTCGTGTTCGGAACGATCGTAACCATGATCCTGTCGGGAAGCCTGCGACGACGCTGATGCTGCCAACGCCCCTTTCGGGGGCGCGCCATCCCTATTGTCCGTCCGCATGCTTGGTTCTCGATATCCATGAAAAAGCACGACATCGTCTATCTGACTGAAGACGCGTCACACGACGCAGCCATCGAAATCATCAACGAAGAAGCCTTCGGACCCGGGCGGTTCGTGCGCGCCGCCGCCCGGATTCGCGAGCAGGGTCCCCATGACCGTTCGCTGTCCTTCATCTGCGCCGACAATGGCGAGACGATCGCCTCCGTGCGGATGACGCCGGTCATGGCCGGGTCGGTGAGGGGGCACCTGCTTGGCCCGCTCGCCGTGCGGCCCTCGCACAAGAACCGGGGCATTGGCCGCGAGCTCGTGCGCATTGCCGTCGAAGCTGCGCGGCGGAAGGGTTCGGAAGCGGTGATCCTCGTCGGTGACCCGCCCTATTACCAGCCGCTCGGCTTCGAGAAGGTACACTACGGTGCGCTCGAATTTCCAGGGCCTGTCGACCCGGCAAGGGTTCTGGTGGTGCCGATGGCGGCTGATGTCCACGCGCGGCTAAGCGGCATGATCTGCTGGCGGGACGACAGCGTTGCACCGGTGACCGAACTCGCCGCAGAGACGCAGGCCGAGGGCGCTGCCGCCTGATTCGACGCGCATCTATGATGGTGTGCACTCAGATCGACTTGCGCGTGAAAACGTCGAGCCCGTGGCCTCCGACATCCCGTTCATGGAGCGACCAGCCAAGCCTCTGGTAGAAAGGCCTTTTTGCCGGGACGGCACAAAGGTAGACGGTATCGGCGCCGGCTGCGAATGCGGCGCGTGCGGCATGGCTGACGATGGTACCGCCGATGCCCTGCCGCCGGAACATTTCGTCCACCCAGACGGCGGCGACCCAGGGCGTGAAGTGCGGCCGCTCCTCCATGTCGGAAGCGATGACCGAGGCCGTGCCCATGAAGGTCGGACCGCGGTGAGCGACCAAGGCAACGGGTACCGGTCCGCTTCCGAGATTCTCTCGGGCCAGATCGGTAACATGCTCCAACGGCACGCCCTTCGGCTTCCACCAGGCCCGCCAGACCCGATCAGCGACATCCGCTGCAAAGTGCGGCACGGCACGCAGGTCCGCGATCGTTATCTCGCTGCTGGTCACCGACCCTCGCGATACCAGGTGGATGAGATCAGGAAGAGCAGGGCGGCGAGGCCAAAGAGACCGCCGAACAGGGACAGGGAGTTGATGCCCTTCAGCACCGTCTCGTCCGTCATGCGCAGCGAGAGGCGTTCGTCGTCGGCCACCCGGACTGCGCCACGCACCGGCAAGATCGAGGGAAGATCGACCGGGCCATCGGCATCCGCCAGCCGCCGCACGAGGCCCTTGGTTTTATCCGCCCAGGGACGGAGCTTTTCCTCGGTGGAGATCGCTGCTTTGAATTCCGGTGCATCGACATTGCCGACATGGACGAGCGTCGTGAGCTCGTCATTGGCCACTTCGAAGAGGCCGGTTTCCGTCGTTTTGACTTCGGCCTTGTAGAGGCCCGGTTCACGCTCCGTCAGCGTGACCTCTTCGGTCTTGCCCGATGGATAGGTGAGCGTCGCCTGGCCGGGATCGCCTTCGATCGTCTGCCGGGTAATTTCCAGCGTGCGGCCGGAGGCGCGCGCCGTCAGCGCCTCTTCTTCGAGCGCCGGTTCCTGCATCAGCCAGTGGGCCGTGCGCCGATAAAGCGAAACATGCGGTCCGCCGCCTTCAAATCCGCGCGCCCACAGCCAACCCTGGTCGGACAAAAGCATCGCCACACGCCCCTTGCCGACGCGGTTGAGAACGAGCAGCGGCTTTCCGTCGGCCGCTTCCATAACCGTCTGCCCGAGCGGACGGTCCACGTCGACGGTACGGAACCACCGACCCCAGCGCGGCGGCTCGCTCGCCGCGCCTTCGAGACCGCGCGTGACCGGATGCTTCTTTCCCTCCTCCGATAGGCGGGGGAAAAACGCCTTGTCATTCATGGCGCCGGTGGGGGTCGCGGGCAGGACTGCCGAGAGCGGCGTGGCAGCAATCGAGTCGTCGCCGGCATGTTCCGGGCCGGCGGCGATCAACAGGGCGCCACCGTTCTGCACATATTGCGCGATGTTGTCGTAGTAGAGAATCGGCAGCACGCCGCGATGCTGGTAGCGGTCGAAGATGATCAGGTCGAACTCGCTGATCTTGTCGACGAAGAGCTCGCGTGTCGGAAAGGCGATCAGCGAGAGTTCGTTGATCGGGGTGCCATCCTGCTTTTCCGGTGGACGCAGAATGGTGAAATGGACGAGATCGACCGCCGCGTCGGACTTCAGCAGGTTGCGCCAGGCGCGCTCGCCCGCATGCGGCTCACCCGAAACGAGGAGCACGCGCAGGTTCTCGCGAATGCCGTCGAGCACGTGGACGGCGCGGTTGTTGACCTCGGTCACTTCGCCGGCGAGGGGGTTCACCGCGAATTCGAGGATGTTGTTGCCGCCGCGCGGTACGGTGAAGCTGAAGGGCACGTCGGTGCCCGGCTCCGCATGCTCGGTCGCGATCTCGTTGCCGTTGAGGCGGATCGTCACTTCGGCGCCACCGCCAGGAGCGGCGCCGTCGTCGACGACACGGAAGGTCATCTTCTGCTGTTCGCCGACGATGCCGAAGCGCGGCGCGCTGACGATTTCGATACGGCGATCGAATTCATCCGGCTTGCCGGTGATCAGGCCATGGATCGGCGCATCGAAGCCGAGCTTCTGATTGACGTCGGGAACGTCGTGGATCTGTCCGTCGGTGATGAAGACGGCGCCGCCGACCCGCGCCGGCGGCACGTCGGCAAGCGCGGTCGCCAATGCGCCGAAGAGCTTCGTCGAAGGCGCCTCGGTTTCGGCACTATCCGCGGCCTCGACGATGCGGGTCTCGATCTGTGGAAAACGTGAGAGGCGATCCTTGAGATCGGCAAGCGCCTTGTCGGTCTGTTCGCGGCGACCGTCATTGTTCTGACTTTGGCTGCGGTCGACGACGACGGCAACGATGGTCGAAAGCGGCTCGCGCTCCTCCTGGAAAACCGATGGGTTGGCAATCGCCAGGCAGAACGCCGCCAGCGCCGCCGTTCTCAACCAGGCACCGCGAACGCGACGCCACAGGCCGAGTGCCGCGAGCGCGACCGCCGCAAGGATCAGCGCCGCGAGATAGGGCCAGGGGAGAAATGGTGCAAAGTCGACGGTCATCGAACGGTCCTCACTGACCGAGCCGCTCGAGCAGGGCGGGCACGTGCACCTGGTCGGCTTTGTAGTTGCCGGTCAGCATATACATCATGATGTTGACGCCGGAGCGGAACGCGTATTCGCGCTGCATCTCGTCCGGCGGAACGGTTGGCAGGAGCGCGACGCCGTTCGTGTCCACGGCCCAGGCGCCGGCAAAGTCGTTGCCGGTGATCATGATCGGCGTGACGCCGTCTCCTGACCGGGCCGGGCGGTCGCTTGGCCCTTCGCGATTGTCGAATTGCGCCTCGATCCAGAGAGGGCTGCCGGTGTAGCGGCCCGGAAAATTCGTGAGCAGATAGAAGGCCTTGGTCAGCACATGGTCGCTCGGAACGGGCTCCAGCGGTGGAATGTCGAGATTGGCTAGGATCGCCTGTAGCCGTTCGCTGTTCGGGCTCGTCCCGTTCGACGAGGCGCCGAGCGAGGAGAACTGGTCGCGGGTGTCGAAGAGCACTGTGCCGCCTGCGCGCATATAGGCGTCGATGCGGCTGACGGCCTGCGGGCTCGGCATCGGCGCATTGGCGGAGATCGGCCAATAGATGATTGGATAGAAGTTGAGTTCGTCCTTGGAAATGTCGAGCCCGACGGGCGCGCCCGGCTCGAGCGTCGTGCGATAGGTCAGGAAATCGGTAAGGCCCGTGAGACCGCGTTCGGAGAGACGATCGACCTCGTCTTCCCCGGTGACGACATAGGCGAGATGGGTCGTATCGAGGTGTTCGAGGATCTGTTGGTCGTCCGGACGGGTGTCATCCGCCAACGCTTGCGGCGGCAGGAGGACAAGGGTGCCACACAGCACGAAGAGGGCTGCGGTGGCGCTCCTTGCCATCCGTATGCGCGAAAAGGCTCCGCCCATGAAGAGAACGACGATGGCGTCGGTAAGGAGCAGAAGCAGTGCCAGCGTCAAGAGAGCAGGCTTCAGCGACCAGCTTTCCTCGCCGGTCAGCCGTTCTGAGCTGTGCGGGCCCGCCGCCGCCATGTCGATCGGCTTGAGTTGCGCGTCGCGCGGAAGCAGGTTCAACGCCGTGAAACCGTCTTCGGAACCGTAGAGCCCCGGCGGGTTTTCCGGAGTTGCAAGCGGCGCCTTGCCGGGAGCGACGTTAAGCGGCCGCGCATTGCCGGTTTCGGCAACAAGGACGCCGTCGGCGTTCAGCAGCCGGTAGGGTGACAGCGTCTGCGCCTGCACCTTGCCTTCGCTTGCGACGCCGCCGCTGCGCGAAAGCTGCACACTGCGGCGGAGCATTTCAACGAAATGCCCGGAAATCGGCAGGTTCGACCAGGTTGCCTCGGCGCTGACATGGAAGAGGATGATGCGTCCAGATCCCTGGACCGCCGTCGTCACCAAGGGCGTTCCATCCGCGAGATTTGCCCAGGTCCGCTCGGCGAGGTCAGCCGTAGGTTCGGCCAGGACCTGCCGCTTGACGAGAATATCGGTCGGACGTGGCATGCCGGCAAAGGGGCCGTTGCCAGGATAGTCGGCGAGCGGCTGCGGCTCGGACCAGGAAAGCGCTCCGCCAAGCGCCCGCTCACCTTGCCTCAGCGTCACGGGGACGAGCGGATCGTCGGCCGGTGCCGCCGCAAGCCGCGGCCCGGCAAAGCGGATCAACGTGCCGCCATTATCGATCCACTTCTTCATGAGCGGATACATCTCTTCCGGCAAGCGGCCGATGTCGGCCATGATCAGGACCGAGGGCCGTTGTTCCAGAAGTTCCGGAATGGCAACGGCAAGGTCGGTCTCGCGCGGTTCGATGAGATCGGCATAGGGAGCCAACGCCCGGTTGATGTAGTAGAGCGGCGACAGCAGGGGCTGGGAAAGATCGCGAGCCTCGCCGCTCAGGAGAGCGACGCGACGGCGGCGGAAGCCATCGTCGAGCAAGTGGACGCTGCCTGCGGTCGCGGCGCCTTCGATGCCGATGCGGGCGAAATCGTTGCGCAGCTCGAAGGGCGCGGCGATCGTTCCCTTCGCAACCGCTTCACCGGGCGCGAAATCGATCGCGCCATCGGCGATGGCGCGGCCACGCGTATCGTAAGCGACGATCGACACGGAACGGCGATCATCGGTTTTCAACCGGCTCGCGGTCACCGACATGCCGGCGTTTTCGTTGCTGCTGTCGGTCAGCGCTATCGCTTGACTGCCGTCGGCCTCGATCACCCGGAGGTTGGCCGCGCCAAGTCCGGCAAGTGCCTCCATCGTCTTGCCGTCAACAGCTTCGATGCCGTCTGTAACGAAGGCGAGCGTGCCGGGTGCTGAGCCCTTGAAGGTCGTCCGCATGGCCGCGATCGCGGAGCGGCGATCGGCCGGAAGCGGTTCGGGCGACGCGGCAGCCAGGCGGTTGCGCGCGGCTCCGGCCGATCCCGGCGTCGCATTATGCTGTCGCTCGCCGGTGAAAACGATCGAGACGGCAAGGTCTCTCGACTCCGCGTCGTCGATGAGCGCCGAGGCAGCCTCGACCCGCCGCTCCCAATCGGGCGCCGTCGCCCAGCTGTTGTCGATCAAAAGCGCGAGCGGGCCGGAGGACGCGAGCGTGTTGGTGCGCGGATTGAAGACCGGATCGGCGATCGCGAAAATGACGGCGGTCGCCATCATCATCCTGAGAAGCGTCAGCCACCAGGGGCTCTTCGACGGGGTCTCCTCGCGCTTCAGAACCGAGGCGAGGATGCGCAGCGGTGGAAAGACCTCGGCCGCTGGTCGAGGCGGCGTCATCCGCAAAAGCCACCAGATCACCGGCAGCGCGACAAGCGCGGCCAGCATGGCAGGATTGGCGAAGACGAAGGAAAGGCCGCCGATCATAGCAGACCTCCATGCGTTGCGCGTCCAGGCATTCCGGAAAGATACATGTGCACGGCAACCAGCGCCTCGGAGGCGGGGCGGTCGGTCCTATGCGGGATGAAGGTCCAGCCGAGATGCCTGAGGCTCGAGCCCAGGCTGTCGCGGCGGGCGAGATAGGCGCGCTGATAATCCTCCTGCAGGATCTCTGCGCGTCCGGCGGTCAGCTTTTCGCCGGTCTCCGGGTCGGTGAATTCGGTTCGCCCGGCATAGGGGAAGACTTCCTCGGCCGGGTCGGCGATCTCGACCATATGGCCGCGGAAACCGCGGCGGGCGAGCGGAGCAAGACGCTCCATCACCTTGTCGGCCGGGTCGAGAAAATCGCCTATCAGCACCAGATCGCTGGCATTGCGGATCATGCTGGTCTCGGGCAGGCCCTCGGAAAGCTGGCTCAGCATGATCGCCGTTGCCAATCGTTCGGCTGCATTGCGCGCGGAGACCGGCTCCATGACGCCGGGGCAGCCGATCCGCTCGCCGGAGCGGGCGAGAATTTCCGCAAGCGCCAGCATCAGCACCAGTGCACGGCTTTCCTTCGAAACCGCGCCGAGCGTCGACTTGTACATCATCGAGGGGGATAGGTCCGCCCAAAGCCAGATGGTATGGGCCGCCTCCCATTCGCGGTCGCGGACATAGGTATGGTCGTCGCGGGCGGAGCGGCGCCAGTCGATGCGAGACAGGCTTTCGCCCTCGCTATAGGGGCGGAACTGCCAGAAATTTTCGCCGATACCCCGCTTGCGCCGGCCATGCCACCCGGAGATCACCGTGTTGGCAATCCTGCGAGCTTCGACAAGGCAGTCCGGAACGAGCATTGCGCGCTGTTGAGCGCGCGACAGGACTTCGCCGGAGGGGGTACGCGCGACTATGTGCCCGATCGAGGCCATGCATTAACCCTTGGCTCTTTTCACCAGGCCGTCGATGACGTCGCGCACAGTCATGCCTTCCGCACGGGCGGCGAAGGTGAGCGCCATGCGGTGCTGCAGCACGGGTTCGGCAAGAGCCAGGATATCGTCGGCGGAAGGCGCCAGGCGGCCGTCATAGAGGGCGCGCGCACGGGCGCACAGCATCAGGGCCTGGCCTGCACGCGGACCTGGGCCCCAGGCGACATTCTTGTCGGTGGTCGAGTTGCCGTTGCCCGGGCGGGCAGAGCGCACGAGCGACAGGATGGCATCGACCACCTTCTCGCCGACCGGCATCTGGCGGATCAGACTCTGGATCTGCAGGAGGCGCTGGGCGTCGATCACCGGTCGCGCTTCGGCTTCAGCGACGCCGGTCGTTTCCAGGAGGATTTGCCGTTCGGCGGCAAGCTCGGGGTAGCCGACATCGACCTGCATCAGGAAACGGTCGAGCTGCGCTTCCGGCAGGGGGTAGGTTCCCTCCTGCTCGAGCGGGTTCTGGGTCGCGAGCACGTGGAACGGCTGGGGCAGGTCCTTGCGGACGCCGGCAACAGTGATGTGGTACTCCTGCATGGCCTGCAACAGCGCCGACTGCGTGCGCGGCGAGGCGCGGTTGATCTCGTCCGCCATCAGCAGCTGGGTGAATATCGGGCCGGGGACGAAACGAAACGACCGATAGCCCGCGGCGTCCTGGTCCATCACTTCCGAGCCCAGAATGTCGGAAGGCATCAGGTCGGGCGTGAACTGGATACGGCTGTTGTCGAGCCCGAGCACGGTACCGAGCGTGGCAACGAGTTTGGTCTTGGCAAGGCCCGGCACGCCAACGAGCAGCGCATGGCCGCCGGACAGCACGGCGAGCAGCGTCTGCTCGATCACGCTTTCCTGGCCGAAGATCACCTTGCCGACTTCGGCGCGTATGAGCGCGATCTCACCCAGTGCGGCTTCCGCGGCCGCGACGATTGCCTTCTCGTCGGCCGCATCTGTCGCGCTTTTCATAACACTCATCGCAATTCTCCCAGATCGTCGCTGCTGAACCGAATCGCCATTGCCTGATATTCAGTCCGTATTTTTCAATTTAGACCCTGGCAGGCGGCTGACAAGCCGCCGCCAACGCACTATGTCGTGAGCTTGCAGGACGCTCGCCGTGCATCCCGCATGCTCGTCGATGCGGACGGAATGCCCCAAAACCGGAGGCCGGAGCATCCCTCGCACGTTCGTCTGAACGCGTTATGCTTCAAAAGCAAGATCAGGACCAAACGGGACGGAACGATGGCAGAGGCCAAGATTCAGCAAACGGGCGACGCGGCCGGCCTTGCCGCGCTGATTGCCCGCGCCGCCGGCGAGAGGGGCGGTGAAGCGCGGGGATTGCCGCCGGTCGACCGTTGGAATCCGCCGTTTTGCGGCGACATCGACATGGAAATCCGTGGCGACGGAACGTGGTTCTACATGGGAACACCGATCGGTCGCCAGCCGCTCGTCCGGCTGTTTTCCACCGTGCTCCGCAAGGACGAGGACGGCAGGACCTACCTCGTCACGCCAGTGGAAAAGGTCGGCATCCGCATTGCGGACGCTCCGTTCATCGCCGTGGAGATGAGCGTTACTGACAAGGATGGCGAAAATGTCCTGACATTTCGCACCAATGTTGGCGATGTGGTGGAAGCCGGGCCGGAGCATCCCCTCCGCTTCGTCGTCCACGGCGAAAATCGCGAACTGAAGCCCTACCTTCATGTGCGTGGGCGGCTTGAGGCGCTCGTATCGAGGCCGGTCATGTATGACATTGTCGAACTGGGCGAAACGGTCGAGATCGATGGCGTCGACATGTTCTGCGTCAAATCGTCCGGCGCCACCTTTCCGATCATGCCGGCGGCGGAGCTGGAAGCCCTATCGCAATGACAAATCATCCCTTTTCCGCCGACGAGTTTCGCCGCAGGGCGCTCGCCCAGGCCGGTGGGCCGGTCGAGACGGCCTGGCGCGATCACGGCGATTTCCTGCTCAATCCGGGCATCGTGCCCTACCTCGAAACTCTCCATTTGAAGGACGCGGCCGTGCTTGTGCCGGTCGTCGACGATGGCGAAGACGCGAGCGTGATCTTTACCCAGCGGACGTCGACGTTGCGCAAGCACTCGGGTCAGGTGGCCTTTCCGGGCGGGGCCGTCGATCCCGAGGATCAGTCCATCGAAGTTGCGGCGCTCCGCGAGGCGCAGGAGGAGATCGGCCTCGACCCCCGCTTCGTCGAGACGATCGGCCGTCTGCCGCACTATATGGCCATGTCGGGCTTCCGCATCACGCCGGTGCTCGCGGTCGTGCAGCCGGGGTTCGAACTCGCGCCCAATCCGGAAGAGGTGGAAAGCGTGTTCGAAGTGCCGCTTTCTTTCTTGATGAACCCTGTCAATCACGGGCGCGGACGCAGCCATTGGCAGGGTGCGGAGCGGCAGTTCTACCGCATGCCTTATGGCGAACGGAATATTTGGGGGATTACCGCGGGGATCGTCCGCATGCTCTACGAAAGGCTTTATGCATGACTTCCGTTGCCGCTGAGGCGTGGTTTCAGGCTCCCTCGCTCCGGCGTGTTTTCGACGTCCTGGACGTCGACGGCGGCGAGGTGCGTGTGGTCGGCGGCGCGATCCGCAACAGCCTCATGGGACTGCCGGCCGGCGATGTCGACATGGCGACCACCTGGCGGCCCGAGGATGTTGCTGAACGGGCGAAGGCAGCGGGCATCAAGGTCGTGCCGACCGGTGTCGAGCATGGCACGGTCACCCTCGTCATCGACGGGACGCCCTATGAAGTGACGACGCTGCGGCGCGACGTTGCAACCGACGGGCGCCGCGCCGAAGTGGCTTTCGGGACCGACTGGCGGGCGGATGCGGAGCGCCGTGACTTTACGATCAATGCGCTTTATGCGGACAGCAATGGTCAAGTAATCGACCATGTCGGCGGCCTTGCCGATCTCGAGAGCCGGACGCTGCGTTTCATCGGCAATGCCGCCGAGCGCGTCCGGGAGGATTACCTGCGCATCCTGCGCTTCTTCCGGTTCTTTGCCTATTACGGCGCCGGCCGACCCGACGCAGATGGGCTGCGGGCCTGCGCACAGGCGCGTGCGAAGCTCTCGACGCTTTCGGCGGAACGGGTCTGGTCCGAAACGAAGAAACTGCTCGCCGCCGATGACCCAGGTCGCGCACTGCTGTGGATGCGCCAAGCGGGCGTGCTCTCCGAAATCCTGCCGGAGACCGAGAAGTGGGGCATTGACGCCATTCCCGGCCTGATTGCCGCCGAGAAGGCCTTCTCCTGGAAGCCGGATCCGCTGCTCAGGCTGGCGGCGATCGTTCCGCCGGATGCGGAACGGCTCGATGCCATGGCGGCGCGATTGCGTCTATCGAAGGCGGAGGCCGCCTATTTCGCGCGGTTTGCCACTGCACCGGCGGTTCCCGCAACGCTCGCGGATGCGGCTCTCGATCGCCAGCTTTATCGCTCCGGCGCTGACGGGATCACTACGCGTCTGCGGCTTGCTCTCGCATCGTCGCGCCGCCTGTCCGAAAACGATCCGTCGCTCCTTCCCGAAACGGCCGCGTTTCAGCGGCTTCTTTCGCGTGCGATGAAGTGGCAGCGCCCGGTCTTTCCTTTGACCGGAGCCGATGTCCTGAAGGCCGGCATTCCGGCCGGTCCCAAGGTCGGCGAGGTGCTGTCCGAGCTCGAAAATTTCTGGATCGAGCGCAATTTCGCTCCCGGCCGGGCAGCGCTCGCAGCCCGGCTCGAATCGATGGTGCGCGATTCGACGTGACAACCCAAGTAACGTCGGCGGAGCGATACCGCTCCGCGGTCCATCCGATCCGAAGGCAGCAAAGGGCGCTTGCCCCGCTCCGGTCAGGCGGCCTTGCTTTCGTCCACGATACGAACCTTGATGTTGTCGATCATGTTCTCGCGGATGACCGTTTCGCCATGGGTCACGCGCATGTGCTCCACAACGCGACGGACGATTTCCGCATCATTGTCGGCGCGGGTGTGCCATTCACAACCCGGGACGAGCGAACCGCATTCAAACAAGCGCATGGTGGCCCTCCTTCCTCTGCTGCTGGCTCTCCTGCATGTTTCCTTAGCCGATTTTGGGGTAAAAACATGCAGCAATTCAAGGCGCTACAGCGTCCTTTCCGCGTCTCGAAAGGCGCACGACGCCGCACGCGCAGCTACGCCCCATTGCGTGCCTTGCAAATTCAAGCGCAACATTAACACCGACGCCGCCAAATTGTTCCGCATGCCCTGCGGAGATTTTGCAAGGCCTTGCGGTTTGCGGCGGGGAGGGTGAGCTTTCTGACGGCAACGCGAAGAAACCTCTATAGAATTGCACATTGTTGATGGTATGGCTTTGCCTCCCATGAGACTCGCAGAGGCTATTTTTTCGTCATGACCGCGACCGTTCAATCGGAACTGATTTCCTCCATCCGGAGCATTCCGGATTACCCGAAGCCAGGCGTCATGTTTCGCGATATCACGACATTGCTCGGCAATCCGAGGGCTTTCCGCCGCGCGATCGACGAACTCGTTCACCCCTATGCTGGAACCAAAATCGAGAAGATCGCCGGCATCGAGGCGCGTGGGTTCATCTTGGGCGGTGCGATCGCCCACCAGCTTTCGGCCGGCTTCGTGCCGATCCGAAAGAAGGGCAAGCTGCCGCACGATACGGTTCGCATCGCCTACAGCCTCGAATACGGCGTGGACGAGATGGAAATGCACAGGGATGCGATCCAACCGGGCGAGAAGGTGATCCTGGTCGATGACCTGATCGCCACCGGCGGGACCGCCGAAGGCGCCGTCAAGCTTCTGCAGCAGATGGGAGCGGATATCGTGGCTGCTTGCTTCATCATCGATCTGCCAGAGCTTGGCGGGCGCAGGAAGCTCGAAGCCCTCGGCGTCAATGTCCGCACACTGATCGAATTCGCGGGACATTGAAGCACTGGCGTATGGGCGGCGCGCAACGCGCCAACCTCAGGTGAATTCGATCACCTTGCTTTCGAACTGGATGACGGTTTCGCCGTGCTGGTTCTCGCCTTCGCAAAGAATGGTGTTGATGCGCCATCCGGGTCTCGACGCGACGCTCCGCGCTTCGAGAAAGGTGACGGCGTAGGTTATCGTGTCGCCGGCATAGACCGGCTTCAGCCACTTGAGTTCGCGAAAGCCGGGTGAGGGGCCGAGGTTCGGCGCGTGCAGCCCCTCGGCCGCCAGGCGTCGGATCTCATCCCTCCAGAACCGCACGAAACATTGCATCCAGCCGGCGCTCGTGTGCCAACCGGACGCGCAAAGCCCGCCGAAAAGCGAGTGCTTGGCCTCTTCCGCGTCGAGGTGGAATGACTGCGGGTCGAAGTTGCGCGCGAAGCGGACGATGTCTTCTGCCGTAAATGTCAGACTGCCGATCACGGTTTTTCGGCCGGCTGCGTAGAGTTCCGCCAATGTCATCACAACCGCTGCCCCCGGTCGCGGCGGCGGAAAAGGACGGAGCATTCCGAAACCGCGATCGCTTCCCCCGTCTGGTTATTGATCTCATTGCGGAACTTGACGATGCCGACGTCAGGTTTCGACTTCGACTGCCGGGCGCCGAGCACCAGGCTGAAGCCTGTCAGCACGTCGCCTGCGATCACCGGTTTCTTCCAATCCATGAAGTCGATGCCCGGCGAGCCTTGAGAGGAGGAATTGCCGAGAAAGGCGTCGATCATCATACGCATGCCGATCGCGCTCGTGTGCCAGCCCGAGGCGGAGAGCCCGCCGAGAATGCTACGCTTGCCGGCCTCTTCATCCAAGTGCATCGGCTGCGGATCGAATTCGCTGGCGAAGGCGATGATGTCGGGCGCCTGCACGGCGACCGGATGATAGTCGAAGCGCCGCCCTGGCGTGAAGTCTTCGAAATAGAGCATGCCGGCCTCCCTCGTTGCCGGAGATGTGCTGCTATGCGGCTCTACCGTATGTTTCCTCAAATCGAAGACAATTTAAGGACGGCGCTGTGCCGCATAGCCACCGCGTCAGGTGTTGAAGCGGAAATGGATGACGTCGCCGTCCTGGACGACGTACTCCTTGCCTTCGTCGCGCGCCTTGCCGGCTTCTTTCGCGCCGGTTTCGCCGCCGAGCGAAATATAGTCATCATAAGCGATGGTGTTCGCACGAATAAAGCCGCGCTCGAAATCCGTGTGGATAACGCCGGCGGCCTGCGGCGCCTTGGTGCCGCGCGGTATGGTCCAGGCGCGTGTCTCTTTCGGGCCGACCGTGAAATAGGTAATGAGGTCGAGCAGCTTGTAGCCGGCGCGGATCAATCGGTCGAGACCGGCCTCCTCGAGGCCGAGCGCAGCAAGGAATTCCTTGGCCTCTTCCTCCGGCAGCTGTGCGACCTCCGATTCGATCGCGGCCGAGATAACAACGGTTTCCGCACCTTGAGCCTTTGCCATTTCGGCGACCGCGCGCGTGTGCTCGTTGCCGGTGGCGGCATCGCTTTCGGCGACGTTGCAGACGTAAAGCACCGGATGGGCGGTGAGGAGATTGAGGCCCTGGAGAATGCGCAATTCGTCGGCGTCGAGCTTCGACAGGAGGGTGCGCACCGGCTTGCCTTCCTGCAGGAGCTTCAGCGAGGCTTCCATCACCGGAAGCTGTGCCATCGAGTCCTTGTCCTTGCCGGCGGCACGCTTGCGCGTCTGGTCCGTGCGCCGCTCCAGGCTTTCCAGATCCGCGAGCATCAGTTCGGTTTCGATCGTCTCGGCATCGGCAACCGGGTGGATGCGACCTTCCACGTGGGTGATGTCGTCGTCTTCGAAGCAACGCAGCACATGGACCACGGCGTCGACCTCGCGAATATTGGCGAGGAACTGGTTGCCGAGGCCTTCGCCCTTGGACGCGCCCCGCACGAGGCCGGCGATATCGACGAAGGAGATGCGCGTCGGGATGATTTCCTTTGACTTCGCGACGTCGGCGAGCTTGCGCATGCGCGGATCCGGAACCGCGACTTCCCCGGTGTTCGGCTCGATCGTGCAGAAGGGATAGTTTGCCGCTTGCGCCGCTGCCGTCTTGGTGAGCGCATTGAAGAGTGTGGACTTGCCGACATTCGGCAGCCCGACGATACCGCATTTGAAGCCCATGGCTAAAACCTGTCTTTCTCGGATTGCTTGGCGGTGGCTATGGGGTAAAGGAGAGGAGCGGTCAAGCTCTTCTGAACCGCCGCGCGCCTTGTCAGACGCGCAAAGGACGCTGTAGCATTCCGGCCTTCCCTTGAATGCGCATGTCCGACGCGCGATATTGTCCGCGCGATGGTGATCGCCTCCTCATGTCATCAACGGGTGGATTTCCGATGAGTGACAGCGATGTTGCCCCAAGACTCAAGACCAGATCGAAGCCTAAGCTGCAGCGGCCGAAGCTCTATAAGGTCATTCTGGTCAACGACGACTACACCCCACGTGAATTTGTGGTCATGGTGCTCAAGGCCGTGTTCCGGATGAGCGAGGAAACCGGCTACCGGGTGATGATGACGGCACACAAGCTCGGCACCTCGGTCGTCGTCGTCTGCGCCAGGGACATCGCCGAGACCAAGGCCAAGGAGGCGACGGATGTCGGCAAGGAAGCGGGCTATCCGCTGATGTTCACGACAGAGCCGGAGGAGTAGGCTCGGCCCTTCTTCCTCAATCCCCCTTCCTCAATCCCCCTTCCTCAATCCCCTTTCGAGCCGAACATCTTCTTCAGCATCTCGGCCATTGGGCCGGTGGTGGGAAGTTTTTTTGGCTGCGCTGCGTTGCGGGCCTGGTGGATATGGGATTGCGCGGGCTGCTTCTTCGGTGCCTGCGGCTTTTCGTCAGTCGGGTTGCTGCCGGTCGCAAGCGCGATCTTGTTCATCAGTTGCGAATCCTCGCCCCGGACCAGCATGTCCGCGTTGTCGGCGATGGCGTCCAGGAGTGGCGAAAGCCAGGCCTGATCCGCCTTGGCGAAGTCGCCGAGCACATGGGCGTGCACGAGGTCCTTAACACCCGGGTGGCCGATGCCCAGGCGCAGGCGGCGGTAGTCCTTGCCGCAGTGGGCGTCGATCGATTTGATGCCGTTGTGGCCGCCGTGGCCGCCGCCAGTCTTGATCCGTGCCTTGCCGGCAGGAAGATCGAGTTCGTCGTAGATCACGACAATATCCTTCGGCGCGAGCTTGTAGAAGCGCATGGCTTCGCCGACCGCCTCTCCTGACAGATTCATGTAGGTCTGCGGTTTCATCAGGAGCACGCGTTCACCGGCGATTTCGCCTTCGGAGACTTCCGACTTGAACTTCTTCGACCACGAGGAAAAGCTCGTGCGACGCTGAATCGCCTCGACCGCCATGAAGCCGATATTGTGGCGGTTCCCGGCATACTTCGCACCCGGATTGCCAAGTCCCGCGATAATCAGCATGTCGCCGTACTCCTGATGCTTCCTGCTTGGCGCGGAGGGTGGCTCGCCCCTCATCCGGCCTGCCGGCCACCTTCTCCCCGCAAGCGGGGCGAAGGGGACTCGCTGTGCCGTTCTTGTCCCCCTCTCCGCTTGCGGGGAGAGGGCTAGTCCTCGGGTTGAACCCGAGGAGAGGGGCAGTTCCGCCACGTCCCGCTGTTTCAACCCAAAATCATCGCGGCCCGGCCAAAGTCAACGCCTATTTCGCCGCCTGTTCGATACGGTTCGGGCGCAGGCCGTAGCGTTCGAAGATCCGGTCCTGCGTACCGCTGGCGATCAGGCGGTTGAGTTCGGCCTGCATGCGGGCAATGGTCTCATCGGGCATGTCCCGGTGGCAAGCGATGCCATATTGCTTGCCTTCCAGCACCAATACCGCTTCGACCGGTATGCCATCGGCCCGCATGGTCTCGAAGGTTTTTTCCGACGTCATGAGCAGATCGATGCGACCGGCGGCGAGCTTCTTCATCGTGGAGTCGAGGTTGGCGGCATAGTCGATCTTGTCGAAACCATGCGCCTTCAAATAGGCTGCGGAGAAGTCTCCGCGCTGTGTTCCGACGACGAACTCTTTGGCTTCATCGATCGTCTGCGGCGCGATCGCCGCACCCTTGCGCCGCACCATGATCATGTGATCGACGAGCAGCGGTTCAACCCATTTGAAATTCCTGTCCCGCTCGGCGTCGTGGCCCGTGGTGAAAACACAGTGGAAAGGCTGGTTTTCGGCAAGCGCGAAGGCGCGCGCCCAAGGCAGGACCTCGGTCTCGTAAGGGAGATTGATGGCCCTCATGATCAATGCAACCTGTTCGACCGACGAGCCGTTCACGCCGTTCGCGGTCGAGAAGTTATAGGGCGGATACTCCTCGGTGACGAAATGGATCGTCTCGGCGTGAGCGGTGGCGGAAAGACCGAGCAGGAACGCCAGGATCAGATGCTTCACGCCCATTTCTCCTTTTCGATGTGCGCTATGCCGGATTGGCCGCCTTGGCTTCGGATTCGTTCTCCAGGAGGGCCAGCATACCGTCGATCGGCATGGGCCGGCTGAAGAGATAACCCTGGCCATTATCCACGCCGAGCTTGCGCAGAAGCTGCCACTGCTCCTTCGTTTCGATGCCTTCGGCGACGACCGTGCATCCCATCTGATGCGAAATGGTGCGAATACCCTTGATGAGCATGCGACTCTTGCGCCTGACGTCGGCTGTACCGGAGCTCAGCGACCGGGTGAAGGACTGGTCGACCTTGACGATGTCGACAGGGAACCGATTGAGATAGCTGAGCGACGAGTAGCCGGTGCCGAAATCGTCGAGCGCGATGCGGCAGCCGAACTCGTTGAGTTGTTTGAGGACGGCGTGAACTTCGGGATTGTCCAGCATCAGCACCGCCTCGGTGATCTCGATGACGATCCTCTGCGGCGAAATGTGGTGCTTGAGGAGCAGCGCAGCCAGCTTGTGGGGCAGTGTCAACTCGAACTGCAGCGGCGAGAAGTTGACTGCCAGATAGGTATTCTGCGTTCCATCGAGCGCGGAGATCGCGGCGAGGTGGCGGATCGCCTTCTCGAGCACGCGGTCGCCGATACGGCCGATCGTGCCTGTCTCCTCGGCAATGCCGATGATCTTGCCGGGCGGCATCAGTCCCTTTTCCGGATGATCGAGGCGCATCAGCGCTTCGAAACCGACGATCTGGCCGTCGCCGAGTCCGACGATAGGCTGCAGCCAGGCTTCAAACCAATCCTCCTTCAGGCCGGTTTCGATGCATTGCTCGATCTCGTGGCGCTCGCGCGCGGTGTCGAGCATGCTCGCGTCGAAAATCCGCAGGCCGTTCTTGCCGTCGCGCTTGCGCGCATACATCGCCATGTCCGCCTTCAGCAGAAGGTCTGAAGCGCTTGTCGCATGCGTCGGGTAGACGGAAACGCCGACGCTGGCGCTGACCGACAGTTCGTTGCCGGCAATCGGCATCGGCTCGCGCAGTGCGGCGCAGATGCACTCGCCAATCTCGGCGGCGAGTGCGGCGACATCCGTTGCCGCAACGAGAATGGCGAACTCGTCGCCGCCGAGCCTCGACATTACGTCATCCGCGGCAAGCGTTGCGCGGACCAGTTCGACGGTACGGCGCAGGACGGCGTCGCCGGCGGCGTGGCCGAAGCTGTCGTTGATCCACTTGAACCGGTCGAGGTCGATGAACAGGCAGGCAAGCTGCATGCCGCACGCGTCGGCGTTGCGGATTGCGTCGTCGAGGGCGCTTTCGAAGCCCTGGCGATTGAGCAGTCCGGTCAGGTGATCGGTGATCGCCTGGGCATGGTTGCGACTCTCTGCCTGCTTGAGCGCGGTGACATCGGTCATGACGGATAGCGAGAGATCGCCGCCATGAGCCATTTCCGATTCCAGGATCAGGACGGTCATGAATTCGCCGTCGGCCTTGCGGAAGGGCAGTGTCACTTCGCTGATGTTGTCGTTGTCGACCGCGGTCGTCTTTGCGCGAAGGCGATAGGCTTCGTGCCACACGGGATCAATGAAATCGGTGAAGTTGCGGCCGATGACGTCTTCGCGGGCATAGCCGGTTGCAAGCAGCCAGTAATCACTGACGGCGCTCAGCCTGTTTGCCGCGTCGAGCGAGAAGAGCATGGCCGGAGTCAGGTTATAGGTCTCGGTTGCGCGCTCGTGCGCGATCTTGAGTTCGGTTTCCTCGCGTTCCAGGCGATCCTGCATCTCGTTGAAGTTTGCGGCGAGCGTGCCCATCTCGTCGTCCGAAATCCAGTCGACCCGGTGGCGGGATCCCAGCCGGCGTGTCGCCTCGATCGCGGCGGTCAGCCGCATCAGCGGGCGGATCACCGTGAAGCGATTGCCGACGAGGGCGGCCGCGAAGACGATCGCGACCGCAAAAAGCAGAATGGCGAGGACGGTCCATTCGTCCTTGCTGAAGCGTGAAAGGATGCCGGGCGTCGGGACGACGACTTCGAGCGTCCCGACCTGTTTGATGCCCTCGACGCTATCAAAGGCGATCGCGGTCTTCAGCGAGCGGCTGGCGGCCGTGCCGCCAATACCCTTCGGCAATTGTGCAAGGATATTTCCACCCGCATCGTGAATGGCGACGGCCCGAATATCGGTGGCGTTCATCAGGGAGCGGGCGATCCGTTCGATGCCTTGCTGGTCGAAATCCCAGATCGGCTTGCCGAGCGCTTCGCCGCTAGCTTCCATCAGAAGCTCGATATTCTGCAGGCGCTCGCGTGCGACACGTTCGCTCGATATGGTGAGGAAGAGTGCGAGCAATGGGGCGACGAATACAAACATCGCGCCGCAGATGATCGCAACAAACCGGTTTTCCACCGAGTGCATCATCGCGCGCTCCCCTCGGCAGTTGCTGCCACTTTAATCATTGCTGGTTCTCTTGGATTGCCACCGACGTCTCCCGCCGGCAGAACATCATCCAAACCTTAAATGTTGCTGAAGTTGCACGCCGAGATTTCATGGGGGCGAAGCCGAGACGCTGTGCTTGCATTAGCGGATGATGATGCTTGGCAAAAGCCAAGCCCGGGCGGCCTCACGCCCGTCCGGAAACGAAAAACCCGCCCCATGCGACATGGAGCGGGTTTGTCTTGTCAGCCTTGAGCGGGCTGGCGAGATGCGAAATGCAGATTATTCTTCTGCTTCGCCCTCAGCCTCTTCTGCTGCTTCTTCTTCGGCTTCCATCACGCGGCCGGCGATCGTGGCGACCGTGAAGTCGCGATCAGCGATAACCGGGGTCGCGCCTGCCGGAAGCTTGATGTCCGAGATGTGGACGGTGTCGCCGATGTTCAGGCCGGTGAGGTCAACGGTCAGGAACTCCGGAATGTTGTCGGCCGAAACGTTCAGCTCGACTTCATGGCGAACGATGTTCAGGGCGCCGCCGCGCTTGAGACCCGGAGACTTCTCTTCGTTCTCGAAGTGAACCGGGACCTGGACGGAAACCTGGCTGTCCTTCGAGACGCGCAGGAAGTCGACATGCATCGTGAAATCGCGGACCGGGTCGAGCTGATAGTCCTTCGGCAGGACACGAATCTTCTCGCCGTTGACGTTGATGATCGCGACGGTGGTCATGAAACCGCCGGCGTGGATCTTCATCGTCACTTCCTTGGTGGAGAGCGCGATGGAAAGGGGGGCCTGCTTGTCACCATAGATGACAGCCGGGATAAGACCGTTGCGGCGAAGTTCACGGGAGGACCCCTTACCAACCCGTTCGCGCGTCTCGGCCTTGAGCTCGTAAGTCTGGCTCATGGGTAGACCTTTCTGGTTATTTGGAGAGTTCGTCCGTCAAAGAAGCGGAAAAACCTGAAGCTGACGGGCAGCTTCATCCGCGTTGCCTCCAAGGGTGTCTGCGCGGACGCGCGGTCCATAGCGGAGATCGGGCGGAAATGCAAGGCGCGGCGCTATGGTTCACGCCCTCCGCTTGGTCAAGCGGGCGAGTGCGAGCATGAGGCCGCCGGCGATCAGACCCCAGAAGGCGCCGGAAACGCCGCCGAAGCTGACGCCTGATGCGGTTACCAAAAAGGTGATGGCGGCGGCTTCCCGCGTCTGACTTTCGCTGAAGGCGGCCAAGGCCGAGCTTGCAAAGGCGCCAACAAGCGCAAGCCCGGCGACGGCCTCGATCAGCACCGGAGGTGCGAGACTGACGAAGGTGGTAACGGCGCCGGCGAGCAGACCAAAGAGGATGTAGGCAATGCCGGCGTTAATTGCCGACCAGTAGCGGCGGGCGCGGTCGGGATGGGAATCGACGCCGGCGCACATGGCCGCGGTGATTGCTGCCAGATTGACCGCATGGCCGCCGAACGGCGCGCTCAGCATCGAGAAGAGACCCGTGGTTGCAAAGAGTGGGCCCGGATTCGGGTGGTAGTCGTTGACCTTCAGAACGGCGATGCCGGGAATGTTCTGCGACGCCATCGTCACGATGAAGAGCGGCAGGGCGATGCTAACCAAGGCCGCAGTGTTGAATACGGGGAAGACGAATTCGGCTTGGGGTATCAGCGCCGAGCTGAGCCTTGCCAAGATGCCGTCAGGCATTTCGATGCCGAAGGCGATGACGAGGACGAAGGCGAGGAGGGCGGCCGGGACGGCATAGAGCTTGTTGATGCTGCCGACCAGCGCCCAGGCGAGAACGATAGGCAGGCCGAAGAGGGGGTTGAAGGCGATTGCCTTGACCGGCGCGAAGCACAGGCCGATGAGCACGCCGGCGAGCATTGCGTTCGCCAAGGCCGAGGGGATCGAGGAAACCATCTTGCCGAGCGGTTTCCAAAGCCCGGCGATGACGATCAGCAGGCCGCAAACGAGAAAGGCGCCGACCGCGGCATTGAAGCCGCCTGCGACGGCGGTCGAGCTTGCGAGCAATGCGGCGCCAGGGGTCGACCACGCGATGCTGATTGGCAGCCGCGTGACTGTGCTGATGACGATTGCGCATACCCCCATCGAAATCGACAGCGCCATCAGGCCGGAGGCGGCCTGGGCGTCCGTTGCGCCCACGCCGGCAAGGCCGTTCAGGATGACGGCGAATGAGCTTGCAAAGCCGACAAAGGCGATCAGCAGGCCCATGAACAGGCTTTGAAGGGAAAAGTCGCGAAGCATGGCGAACAACCGGATGTTGCGGGAGCGGGGCGTGAAATGACGGCATCGAGTAGCATATCCCAATGCCCAATTTAAGGATAAAAACATCCGGCAATTCAAAGCGCTACACTGTCCGTTGCGCGTCTGAAAACACGCGGCTCGGTGCACTGTGTCACTTGATATATCCACGAAGGCGATTGATTGCGCGACCTTCGTCTGGCTGGACCGGCCGCGCAATCGATGCCTATAGTGCTGCGGCGTGGGTATGCCGAGCGGGAGATCGGCGGACCTGTTCGCGCCGAAGGACGCTTTCAGGGAGGGAGCGGATGCCTGCCGTCAGGGATCATTCCGAACACGTCTACAGGATCGCGCATCAATCGTCGGCTGCGGCGAGTTCGCCGGTTGCGGCATCGTGGCGCCGCTGCATGACCTTGCATGGATTGACACCGGAGGAGGCCCGTTCGCCCTTACGGCTCACGGACAACGAATTCAGGCAGGCGCACGAGCGTTCCGGCGTATTGGTTGCCGAGGCGGCCGGAGAACTCGATCGGCTGTTCGCAGTCATCGGCAAGGCCGGCTGCTGCCTTCTGTTGACCGACGACAAGGGCGTCGCGCTCGAACGCCGCGGCGCGGTCGGAGATGATGCCGAATTTCGCGATGTCGGCCTGTGGTCGGGAACCGTGTGGAGCGAGGCAAGCGTCGGCACAAATGGCATTGGCACTGCCATCGCCGACGAGCGCGCTGTCGTCATCCAGCGTGACCAGCATTTCCTGAGCCGCAATATCGGACTGAGTTGCGCGACGGCGCCGATCCGGGACGAGGCGGGACACCTTGCGGGGGCGATTGACATTTCCACCTGCCGCGACGACGCGTCCGAGGCAACGGTGTCGATCCTCTCCCAGGCCGTGCGCGACGCCGCCTACCGCATCGAGGCCAATCTTTTCCGGCGGGCCTGCGCTGGGGCGCGCATCGTGCTCGTACAGGTAGACAGGGCAGGGCCGGCCTTACTTGCGGTCGACCGCGACGACCTCGTCCTTGGTGCAACCCGCGCCGCGCGCCAGCGGCTCGGCCTCGACGACAGGCGGATTGCAGCGGGCGTTCCCGCTTCCGACCTGCTCCAGGAAGAGCCGCCCGGCGACGGAGGGGAACTGCCGGATGCTGAGCGAGCTGCACTTCGCCGCGTTCTGTCGCGTGCGAACGGCAACGTCTCGATGGCCGCCGACCTTCTCGGAATCAGCCGCGCCACGCTTTACCGCAAGATGAAGCGGCTTTCGCTGAACTGAGCGATTGCTGCGCTGCAGCACGCCGAGCCGGTCCTGCCTGTCTCAATTCTGAAACAGATGGCACTGTCGAGTGCTGTGCCTCTCTATCGCAGTTCGATATTCGGCCTCACCCTTCTTCGCACAGCAAAGGACTGCTGTTCGAAGGGAGGAAGCCATGCTGCACCAGAAGATTGTCGAGACCCCGTACAAGCAGAAATATGGAAACTTCATTGGCGGCGAATGGCGGGAGCCGGTTGCGGGCCGCTATTTCGACAATACGACGCCGGTCACCGGTGGCACGCTTTGCCAGGTCGCCCGTTCCGATGCGGCCGATATCGAGGCCGCGCTCGATGCTGCGCATGCGGCGCGAGAAAAATGGGGGCGGACGTCGACGACGGAGCGCTCCAACATTCTGATGAAGATCGCTGACCGCATGGAAGCCAATCTGGAGCTTCTGGCGCGGGCGGAAACCTTCGACAACGGCAAGCCGATCCGCGAGACCATGGCTGCCGACATTCCGCTGGCGATCGATCATTTCCGTTATTTCGCCGCTTGCATCCGCGCTCAGGAGGGCTCGATCGGCGAGATCGACCACGACACGGTGGCCTATCACTTCCATGAGCCTCTCGGGGTCGTCGGCCAGATCATCCCCTGGAACTTCCCGATCCTGATGGCCGCGTGGAAGTTGGCGCCGGCGCTCGCCGCCGGAAACTGCGTCGTGCTGAAGCCGGCCGAGCAGACGCCGGCCTCCATTCTCGTCTGGGCAGAACTCGTAGGCGACCTCCTGCCGCCGGGCGTCTTGAACATCGTCAACGGCTTCGGCCTTGAAGCGGGCAAGCCGCTCGCCACCAGCCCCCGCATCGCCAAGATCGCATTCACCGGCGAGACGACGACCGGGCGGCTGATCATGCAATATGCCAGCCAGAACCTTATACCGGTTACGCTCGAACTCGGCGGCAAATCGCCGAATATTTTCTTCGCCGATGTGGTGAGCGAGGACGACGACTATTTCGACAAGGCACTTGAGGGCTTTGCGATGTTCGCGCTCAACCAAGGCGAGGTCTGCACTTGCCCAAGCCGCGCGCTGGTCCAGGAGAGCATCTATGACCGTTTTATGGAGCGGGCGCTGAAGCGAGTCGAAGCGATCCGTCAGGGCAACCCGCTCGACCAGGCGACGATGATCGGCGCACAGGCGTCGAGCGAGCAGCTCGAAAAGATCCTCGCCTATATCGAGATCGGCAAGGAGGAAGGGGCCGAGGTGCTGACCGGCGGCGGGCGCAACGTGCTCGAAGGCGAGCTCTCCGGCGGCTACTACGTCAAGCCGACGGTCTTCCGCGGCCACAACAGGATGCGCATCTTCCAGGAGGAGATTTTTGGGCCCGTCGTTTCGGTGACGACCTTCAAGACCGAGGCCGAGGCGCTGGAGATTGCCAACGACACGCTCTATGGCCTCGGTGCCGGTGTGTGGAGCCGGGATGCCAACCGGTGCTACCACTTCGGCCGTGCCATCCAGGCCGGCCGCGTCTGGACCAATTGCTACCACGCCTATCCGGCGCATGCCGCTTTCGGTGGCTACAAGCAGTCCGGCATCGGCCGCGAGACGCACAAGATGATGCTCGACCATTACCAGCAGACCAAGAACATGCTGGTGAGCTACAGCCCGAAGGCGCTCGGCTTCTTCTGATCCTCACAGTTCGATCCCGGCGGCGATCCGCCAGTGATCCTCCCGGCGGGCTTCCGGTATTTCATCGGGGGCCTGTCGGTCGTGCGGGAAGGGAGAAAATCATGACGGAAACAAATAGCGAGCCGCGGGTGCTTGCGACCGATGCGGCAATCGAACTCATCCGCGAGATCCGGCGCGATCATCCGGACATTCTCTTTCATCAGTCGGGCGGCTGCTGCGACGGCTCGTCGCCGATGTGCTATCCGGCGGATGACTACATCGTCGGCGACAATGACGTGAGGCTCGGCGAGATCGACGGCGTGCCGGTCTATATCAGCGCCAGCCAGTTTGAAGTCTGGAAGCACACGCAACTGATCATCGATGTCGTTCCGGGAAGGGGCGGGATGTTCTCGCTCGATAATGGTCGGGAGAAGCGTTTTTTGACGCGGTCGCGTCTGTTCGGTGGAGGCGAGGTTTGCACGGTACAACCCCTGGCTTGTGGCGGCAGTTAGTGCCGGCTGCGCCGGTCGCGTTAGGCCTTCTTAAACGTTTGCAATTTATAGTAGTTGCTGCAGTTTTTCCACTCTTTTGTTGCCAGGCATGAAGCCGCAGATGCTGATTGATTTCGATGCCGATGCGGGCGTTGAAATTTGCGAGGGAGCAGTTTCATGACAACGATTTCGTCCGTGGGCAATTCTGCTGCTCTGGCCATCCTGCGATCCGGTTCGCGGGCCGGCGTGTCGGCTGTCGATTTCCTCCTCTCATCAGTGTTCAAGGCCAGCTCGGATGCGGTTGCAGCAGCTATTTTCAATGCCATTGCGGGAAATAGCGACTTTCAGAAAGAGTTTTTGGATTCTTATGATGCCGCGATGAAACGCGGCGCGACGCTGGGCGGAATCCACCCAGACAACGCCAAGCACATTGCGCTCGCCGATTTGATCATTAAGCATCGCCAGAGCTTTCCGCCAGAAGAGTTCACGATACACACCGATCTGCCGGATGGAGCATCGATCACGACGACCATTCCGTCTGTGGCTGCGATGAAGGGCGAAATCTTCAAAGAGCAGATTGCGGAAAAGCAGGCTGCGTTTGACGCGGAAATCGCTGCCGCAAAAGTGTCCCCAGATCCCGCAGCCGTCAAGCTGAATGCGTTGTCGCAAGTCGTGAAAGTTCTGGTACTCGATGGTGCGGAACCCGTGTCGGCCCTTCTCGAAAACAGTCAGCCAAAGCCGGACGAACTGGCAAAGCCATTCGCCGCGTAGGCGCACGCTTTGCCGCAGTCAGTGTCCCGTTGCCGATGTTTTCTCGCGTCCGATCCTCGTTGTCAGATCGAGAAACGCCCGCAGTTTGGGCTGCGTCTGGGCCTTGGCAGGAAAATAGATGAAGAGGCCCGGCGATGTCGGCAGATAGGCGTGGAGCACGCGTTCGAGACGCCCGGCTGCGACAGCCTCGCGCACCGACGGCTCCGGCAGATAGGCGAGTCCCATCCCCGCTTGCGCCAGTTCGATGAGCAGCAGGAAGTCGTTGACGGTCAACCCGCCCGGAGCGTCGACGGAGAAATCGCGCCCCTCCCGCTCGAACTCCCAGCGATAGATCGTGCCGGAAGTGGGATAGCGATAGCGGATCGATTCGTGCCGGGTCAGTTCCTCTGGCGTCGCCGGTCGGCCGCGTCGGGCGAAATAGGCGGGTGCGCCGACGACTGCCCAGCCAATGTCGGGCGTCAGCCTGACAGCGACCATATCCTTTTCGACGGCCTCGCCGATGCGGATGCCGGCGTCGAAGCCGCGTTCGGTGATATCGATGGCCGCGTCATCGATCGAGACTTCCACGGACACGTCCGAATAGGCCTGCCGAAAGCGCGGCAGCAGCGGGGTCAGAACGAGCGGGATCGCCATGCGCGGGACGGTTAGCCGGAGGTTGCCGATCGGACGGTCGCGAAAGCCGCCAAGCAGATCATAGGCCTCAGCGATCTCGGATGCCGCCGGGCGCGCGCGCAGCAGCAATGCGCTACCAGCTTCCGTCAAGGCCACGCGGCGCGTGGTGCGGACGAAGAGCTGAACGCCAAGCCGAGTCTCGAGCGCCTTGATCGTCTGGCTGACGGCATTCGGCGTAACGCCGAGCGTGGCTGCGGCGGCGGTGAAGCTGCGATGCTCCGCCACCGCCAGGAATTCCATCAATCCGCTGAAGGGGTCGGTTGCCACTGTCGCGCCATTATGAAGTTATTCTTCATAACCTTTACAGAGACATCCTATTTTTCACAATAATCCGTTTTGGCATGATCGCCGCCAACCGCTAATGTGGCCCATCGGGCAGAACGGAGGAAAACATGCAGTACACAACACTCGGCAATACCGGTCTCGTGGTTTCGCGTCTTGCTTTCGGCGCCATGACCTTCACGGCCGGCGACCGCAGCATCGGTGCAGTCTACAAGACGGATGCCGAGGCGGCGGCCGCCCTCGTCGGGAAAGCGCTGGATGCCGGCATCAATTTTTTCGATACGGCCGACGCATACGCATCCGGTCAGTCGGAGCGCATTCTCGGCGAGGCGCTGAGGACGCGTCGCGACGAGGTGGTGATCGCCACGAAGGTCGGTTTTCGCACCGGGACGCCGCTGACGCAGGCCGGTCTCTCCCGCCGCCACATTCTCTGGTCCGTGGACCAGAGCCTGAAACGGCTCGGCACCGACTGGATCGACGTCTACATCGTCCACAAGGAGGATCCCTACACGCCGCTGGAAGAGACGCTGTCGGCGCTCGACGAGGTCATCCGCTCCGGCAAGGCGCGCTATATCGGCTTCTCGAACTGGTCGGCGTGGAAGGTCGCGGCGGCGCTCGAAATACAGAAGGCCAATGGCCTTGCGCCCTTCACCCATGGCCAGATGCATTATTCGTTGCTTGGCCGCGACGTGGAGCGAGATGTCATCCCGATGATACAGCGTTATGGGCTAGGGCTCACCGTCTGGAGCCCGCTCGCCTCGGGCTTCCTTTCCGGCAAATACACTCGCGAGAATCTCGGCGATCCGGACAACCGCTATTCGGGCTTCGACATCCTGCCGTTCGACAAGGAACAGGGGTTCCGGCTCGTGGAACGCATGCGCACCATCGCCGACGCGCATGGGGCGAGCGTGGCACAAGTAGCGATCGCCTGGTTGCTCGCCAAGAAGGCAGTAACAAGCGTGTTGCTCGGGGCCTCCAAGCCGCACCAGTTGGCAGACAACCTCGGAGCTGCGGAGCTCACCCTGACGGAAGGTGAAATTTCGGCGCTCGATGCAGAGACCGTGCCGGCGCCGGTCTATCCGAACTGGTTCATCGACAATCTAGCCGACCAGCCGGTGGCGCAGGTCCTGGGTAAAGGTCGATAAGCTCTAAGAAGAACGCCGGCGCTAGGGCGCCGGCGTTAACACATTCCTGCTGCAGTGACCTTCGTCGAACCGAACGACTTCAGTCGAAGAGGCTCGAAACCGACTCTTCCTGGCTGGTGCGGCTGATCGCTTCACCGATCAGGGCGGCGGTCGAGATGACGCGGATATTGTGCGCCGACTGGACGGCTGTCGTCGGCTGGATGGAATCGGTGATAACCAGTTCCTTCAGCATGGAGGAGGCGACGCGGGTCACCGCGCCGCCGGAAAGGACGCCGTGGGTGATGTAGGCGGTGACGCTGGTGGCGCCATTCTTCAAAAGTGCCTCGGCGGCGTTGCAAAGCGTGCCACCGGAATCGACGATGTCGTCGATCAGGATGCAATCCTTGCCGCTCACATCGCCGATGACGTTCATAACTTCCGATTCGCCCGGGCGATCGCGGCGCTTGTCGACGATCGCCAGCAGACAGTCGAGGCGTTTTGCAAGGGCACGGGCGCGCACGACGCCGCCGACGTCCGGCGAGACGACCATGACGTTCTTCAGGTCATAGTGCTCCTTGACGTCGCGCGCCAGGATCGGAACCGCATAGAGGTTGTCGGTCGGAATGTCGAAGAAGCCCTGGATCTGGCCGGCGTGAAGATCGAGGGTGAGAACGCGGTCGGCGCCAGCTTCGGTGATGAGGTTGGCGACCAGCTTGGCGGAGATCGGCGTGCGCGGACCGGGCTTTCGGTCCTGTCGGGCATAGCCGAAATAAGGAAGGACGGCGGTGATGCGGCGGGCGGAAGATCGACGCACCGCATCGATCATGATGAGCAGTTCCATCAGATGATCGTTGGTCGGAAACGAGGTGGACTGGACGATGAAAACGTCCTCGCCGCGCACGTTTTCGCCGATTTCAACGAAGATTTCCTGGTCGGCGAACCGCCTTACTGTAGCTTTGCCGAGGGGCAGGTTGAGATAGTTGCAGATCGCTTCGGCAAGCAGCCGGTTCGAATTGCCTGCGAAAACCTTCATTGACGGTCCGCCTTGAGCTGGCGCGGCCTCCGTCCGGGTGCAGTCCGGGGCGGTTTTCTCCGCGCAAAATCCGTGAGCCATTCCGATCGCGGGCAATCTTTACGGATGGCCGCTGTTCAGAGCTGATCGGCCGCTTTTTAGCGTCCCTGAACCTGAATGCAAGGGGGAATGCTGCGGCGCAAAGGCCATTACCCTAAAAACTTTGCGTCAGCTGGCCAAGTTCACGACGATTTGGGTCGCGAGCATACGGGCGGAAAACCGCACGCTTTTTCTCATCCTGCTCTCGACTGACGCCAATCGAGGTAGGCTTTGATCGTCTTGGTGGCGATCGCCTGCATTGTTTCCGGCGGGACCGCGCTCCAGGGCTCGGCGGCCGTGCTGCCCACGGTGTCCTGGCCCTGGATGCGGTGCAGGCGGTTGCCGCTGCCGTCGAGAATGTCCCAGACATAGACGACCGTCGTCTTGCCGCCGTCGTTGAGCGCCGAAAAATAGCCCTTGAGGATATGCTCGCTCGTCTTGTCCGCAGAGCCCTTGATCGCCAGCCCCTGCGCGCGGGCGTCGGCGCCGAGTTGTTTCGAAAGCGGGGTCACCGCCTCGACCGGTGCACCGATGATCGGCAGGAAGCGAATGCCGCCCGAGCCGCTTGCCGCTGGCAGGGCGGCGGTCTGGTCTACTTCTTGTTGGGGCGCGCTGGCTGCTGGTTCCGTCGCGGATTGCTGCGGGGCCGGCTCCTGCTGAGGGGCGGGGCTTTGTATGCGCGTGGTCTGGACCTTCCTTACCTCAACTTGCCCGACCTCGTCTTGTCCAGTCTCGTCTGGGCCCGTCTCGCCTTGTTCGGCCTCGTCTTGTACGGTCTGGGCCTGCCTTGACTGGATCGGCACCGTGCCTTCGGCAAGGCGGTTTGCCTGGGCGTCGAGCGTGCCGGCAGGATCCGTATAGGTGGCATCGCCCGTGGCATATTGCGTCGGCGGGCTGGAGATGTTCGGCTGCGCCGAGAAGGCGGCCGTGCTGCTTGGTGGCACGGTTTGCACCGGAACGATGGCCGTTTGCGTCGACATGGTGTCGAGATCGGACTGCGTCACGGGCGGGGAACGGAAGTTCCCGGCGCCCACATCCACCTGCGGTATCAGCACATCCGTGCTGTTGCAGCCTGTAAGTGCAGTTGCAAGACCAAGGCTTGCGATAGGCATGATCAGCTTGCGCATCGTTCCCACCGTCCGTCCGTCTCGACTCTAACAGTCGGAGCGGGAGGGGAGCTTCGCACGCCCTGATCCCGTTCCGCTTCCCGACAGCTTCTAGAGCGCCGTGCGTTGAAATGAACGCACAAGGGATGCTCCAGGAAGCTGCCTTCCGTCTCGGTCGGAAATCATAGGCGGATTTCCTTACGCAGAAATGAAGTCCAGCCCGTAACGTGAGAGCGCGCGTGGCTTCTCGGGTGTCGTGAGGTAGGTCTGGCCGAGGGTCATGGCTGTTCCGCTGTCGGAATCCATGATGATCATGTGCACGAAGAGCGACATGTCCGGCTCGATCTCCTCAGGGTTGCCGACATGGAACATCTGGTGCTCCATCCAGGATGGGGA